>JBGTLW010000174.1:0-18556 GCA_041743835.1 Phycisphaeraceae bacterium
TGCTCTGCGGACTTTGCGGCGCTCTCTGCTTGCGCCGCTTGTGGTGAGCCCTGCGGTGCGGACTCGGCGGAACGCGCGGCGGATTCTGCTGCGGCTTGGGCTGCCTGCGCTGATTGCTGGGCCGCGTCGGCTGCTTGCTCAGCGGCCGTGCGCTCTTGTCCGGGCTCTGCTGCATGGCTGGTGGTTGCGTCTTGGCGTTCATTGAGCAAAGCCGCAACTTGCTCACTCAACGCTTGCTGTTGCCGCAGCAGGTTTTCATTGCGTTGGGCGAACTGCTGCTCATCGCTTTGCTCGGTTGTTTGCCGGAGCTGGGCTTGCTGCTGTCGCATCGCCTCGAGTTCTTCGCGCCTCTGCCGCATCTGATCCAAGGGGCTGGGTGTCGCGGCCTGTGGTGCCTGCGCTTCAAGCCGATCTGCCGCGTCGGTCATGGCATCCAGCGCCCTCTGCTGCTTCTCGATGGCCGAGAACGGATCGTTCTCGCGGATCGCATCGGCGGATTGTTCGAGGGTTTGAGCGACTTGCTGTTGCTTGAGCCATTCGCCCACCGCCAGCGCGGCTTGCTGCTGTTGGGAGGTGGTTTGGCTTGCGTGCTCCCCAAGCCGCTGCTGGAACTTCACAACGGCCTGCGCGATCTCCTGTTGACGCTGCGCGATTTCATTGCGCTGTTCCGCGGCTGCGGTCGGGTCGCTGACCGATAGCCGTGCCCAATCCTGCGTCTGCTGGTGCAGCGTCCGTTCCTGGCGGATCAGGTCTCGCAATTCAGTGCCCAGCGCGTCGGACCGCACTTGGACGCCGGATTCATCGATGAGCTTATCCAGCGCTGCGACGACCGAACCCAGCTCGCTGCCAGCCGCTTCGAGACTGGGCTTAAGCGATTCGAGCTGGCGTCGCGCCTCTTGCAGGTGTTCTGTAGCGCGCGGGACGTGTTCGTCGCGCACTTTGCGTAGGGTCGCGGCAAAAAGCTCGACCTGCTGGGCGTTGCCGCGATCCAGCAGGCCGTTGATGCGTAGCTGGGCTGTGATGTCATCCAGTTGCTGGATGATGTCGCCAGCCTGTTGCCGGACCGCGTGCTGCCGCTGCGCTTCCTGCATCGCGCGGTCCGCCAGTTCGAGCAGTTTGCGGTCTGGCGTCTCCGCGGCCGCGGACAGCACAAGCATTAGGATGGCCACACTGCCGATCAATCGTTTCATGGTTGACTCTCCGTATCGCTTGGCGAGGCCGGATCGGGTGCCTCACGATGTAGCTGCTGCACCTGCTCCAACGACTCACCGCTCTGGTCGCGCACCTGTGTCACTTGTTCCAGGGCTTCCACCTGTCGGTCCGCGAGAAACCTCAAGAACTCTTCGTCACTGAGGATAAGAACCGAATGCCAGGGCTCGCTTCGTGTGCGCAGGCGTCCGCCTCGCTGGTCGCGGTTGTCAGCGACCTCGATTGTGAACTCGATCGATTGCTGGGGCGAGAGCCCTTCCACGGTTTCGCTCAGGTCCCAGAGGTACTCATGCCGATTCACCGACCGGCCGCTGATCTTGCCGACAGACACGCGGTGCTCGGTTGGGTCGTCCCGCAGGCGGTACACGATCCACGCTTCGGTGAGCCCGAAATCATCCGAGGCGCGGAACGCGATAGGCAGTTTCAGCCGCGGCGTTGCGATCAGGGATCGCTCGGACGGCTGCAACAGGTGGATCGAAGGCGGGGCGTCGGGCACCGATTCAAGGCGATAACGCACGGGATCGTCAAACACCATCGGCTCGTCCAGGCCCGGCACATCCACCGTCCATCGCAAGCGGTAAACAAGCGTTTGCAGGGGCGACGAGGCTTGGACGGCCAAACCCTGGTCGTGCAACTCGAAAGGCGAGGCCCGGACAACCCCTTCATCCTCATCGAGCTGGACCCATTCCGCAGCGGCGACGGGGCGATCCAACTCCAGGTGCCATCGCACCGTGGACCCAACCGGGCCACGCACATTGAGCTGGTCCTGCTGCACTTGGCCGACGGCGGTGTAGCTGGGATAGTCCACCGTCACCACCGCGCTTCGGACACGCGGCGACGTGACGACGTTCACCCCGCCCTGCGCGGACACGCCGTCCCCGCCACGAAACCGGAAGATGAGGTCGCCGTCGAGCGGCGCCAGTCTGTGCGTCAGTCGGCCGTGCTCATCCACCTCCAGCCGAAGCGTTTCCCAGTGTCGCGCTTCGGCCTCGCGGATTTCGATGGATGCGGTTGCTGGCGTCACACCCTCGACGGCCGCACTGAGGAGGACAGACCCGCCGCGCGGCGCCCAGTATTGGTTTTGTTGAAGGACCAGTTGTGTGCGTGTGGGGTAGGCGCGGTCGCCGAAGGGGTTGAGCATCCGGGCCACAAAAGCGGCGGCGGTCTGGGGCCAGATCAGGGCGGCGAGGACGATCATCAGCCATGCGATGGCCAAGTATGCCGCCGGCCGGCGCAGATCGCGGAAGCTGACAAGCCGTGCTGTCGCCAGGCCTTGCGCTTGTGCCGTTGCGTTCGCCCGCGCCGCCGCGATGAGTGTCGCGGAGCCGTCCGCTCGATCGGACAGTTGCAGGTAGGCGATCAGGGCGCTGTCCAGGTGGTCGTAGTGGCTTTCGACCTGCAACGCCAGCCGTCGCGGGTCGTATGCGTGCAAGCCAGACCACCACCAGCGATAGAGCATCCACCCGGCCGTGGCGACGCAGCCGACCAGCAACAGGACCCGCGTCTCGGCTGGCAGTCGGATCAGGAGGTCGAGCGTCAGAGCCACGACCGCCAGGAAAGCCACGGTCAGGCCCAGCATCACCCCCCCCCGCAGGTGGGCGTGCAGCCGTTGTCGCCGCCACAGGCTGCGCAGCATCGCGGTGACACGATCGGTGCCTTTGTGGGGGGTCGGGATGACATCCATTGCGGTCATGGGTTAAGTCGTATCGAGTTCACAACTGCTGCATCTTTCTGCGAACGAACCACTCGAAACCCAGCAGCGTGCCCAGCAGTATGAGCAGCCACGGGCGGTTCCACAGGTCACGCTCGCGCTCGGTTAGAACGGTTTGCGGCGGTGACTTCAGGAGCTCGGGCAGGGACGCCAATTCGGCCACGGGTGTGTAGCGGCCGCCGCTGCGCCGGGCCACTTCCCGCAGCAGACCTTCGTGCATGTTTGGTGCGATCATCTCCAGCGACGACTCGGTGACCTGGATTGTTGCTGTGGTCGCGTGTTCGGCCTGCGAGGGGTCACTGAGCCGGTACTCCCCGGCTTCAGCAAGAAACGACGCTTCAAAGTAACCCGGCGATCCGGGCTGTGACTTGAGTGTCAAAGTCCGCCGCCCCTGCTGCGGTTGGCGTTGCTCCAACTCGATCAGGTACTCTTCCGCGTGGAGCGGTTCGTAGCTCTCGCCCAGCACATGAGCGCTGACCCGCACGCGTTGGCCGGCTCGATACTCGGTCGCGTCCGTGCTGATCTGCACGCGTTTGGCGTCTCCCATGATGCGGGCGAGCGTGAGGAATTGGATGGCCTGGCCCCAGAACCGCGCGTGGTGTTCATCGCCGTGACGGAAGCGCAGCCGCCAGACGCTGTCGCTGGCGACCAGCATCGCGCGGCCCGAACCGTAGCGATGCCAACTCACCAGCGGGTACGGGTCGTCTTCGGTGCCAAGGCGTGAGTCGGCCAGCGTCGCCAAAGCCGTGCCCCCGGGCTTGAGGCCTTGCAGGTTCGGCAGCCGCACCATCGGACGGATGCGCTGCCAGACCTGACTGTTGGTGTCATCGTCGGGCGCCAGCCGCGTCAATGCGCTGCGTCGCCCGGCCGCGGTGATGTGCCAATAAGCCTCATCCTCGACGGCCACAAACCCACCGCCACCCAACCGGGCCGGCAGCACCGCTTCCAGCGGCGTCTCTGCGTAGCTATGCGGCGCGTGCTGCTGGCCAGCGATCATCACCAATGATCCGCCACGCTCGCGCACCAGAGTCGCCAGCATCTCCAGCTGCTCTTGACGGAAATAGCTCGCGGGCACGTCGCCGAGGATGACCAGATCGTATTCGAATAGCGCCCGCGGATCGCTGGGTAGTGCCGACAAGTGGATATCGGAGGACGCGGCCAACTCGCGGTCGCCCTCGGTCATGAGCAGATGCAGGTTCAAGCGATGGTCACGCAGCAGTATCTGTCGCAGATAACGGAACTCCCATCGCGGCGAACCCTCGACGTAGAGCACCTGGATCTTCTCATCCGTGACCTTGAGCATCTGTTGACGCTGGTTGTTCGCGTGGCTGACTTCGCCGTCCAGTTGTGTGACGGTGACCTCGAGACGGCCGGCCTCGATCGTTTGCCGCGCCTCGAATGGCAGCTCGACCCACTGCATGCCGTCGCGTAGGGTGGCGTCCTCCTGTGCAACGACCTGGTTATCCAGCCGCGCGGTCAGGCTGACGCGGCGCTCGGCGAAGCCGGCCGAGCTCAACTGCACTTGCAGGGGAACACGGTCACGCACAAACGCCACCGGCGGCGCGACCAACTGCACCACCGCCACATCGGGAGGGGCAGGCAGGCCCAGCCCAACCGGGAACACGCGCACACCCCGCATGCCTAATTGATCGGCCAAGACCAGCGGGTCCAGTCCTTGGTTGGACCCGCCGTCGGTCAAGAGCACCACGCCCGCGATCGCGCGCCCGGCATGTTGAGCCACGGCTTCCTCCAAGGCGGTGCCCAGTTGCGTGGTCTGATCGATCGCTTCTGCCGCCAGCAAGGATTGCCGGGGGGCCAACTCTTCGCCGCTGGTGGGATCGAGTCGGTCGCCGAAGCGGAAGTACCTGACTTCGTGCTGTTCCTCCAGCCGGGTGAACATGTCCGATTGGCGTTGCCGCAGCAGCGCATGCGCCAGTGCCAGGCGCGACGGCATGGGCGTTGATTCAAGCACCGTCGCGCTGTCCAGCTCCGCTTCCCCCACGCCAGTCAACGCCGCATCCGCCTCCCCCAGCCAGATCGCAAAGCGCTCGTGTACTTCCGCCCAGTCCTTGGGAGTAAGCTCGGCCTGCACAGCCAGGCGCTCGATGCTCTGCGTCAATGACTTGTTCTGCGTCTCCCATTGCCGCAGCGGTTCGTGCAACTTGTCAGCAAGACCCACCTCGCGGCTCAGTGCGGCGAGGGCCTCGGACCAGCGCCGATGGGAGGACTCCAGGTCGGCCCATTGCTGCCGAGTCGCGGCACGCGTCGCGTCGTCCGCTGTGCGCCAGAGCCGTCCCAAGCCAACCTGTAGATGCTCAGTGTCCGTCGGTTCTTCACGCAACGCCAGCGACACTTCGGCGCGATCACGCTGTTGCTCCCGCTGGTCGGACATCGCCATGGACTCGGACACATCCAAAAGTACGAGCACATAGCGGAGCACGGGTGTGCTTGCCTGCGCGATCCATACAGGTTGAAAGAGCATTGCCAGGATGATGATGAGTACCAACGCGCGCGTGCAGGTCAGGACCCATCGCCATCGCTTCTCAAGCGATACGCCGCGATAAAACAGCAACGCGCAGACGACGGCCGCCGCTGCCAGCACCGGCAACAGCCACGATGCGGACACCTCGCGAAAGCCCACGCCGCCTGTTTGGGCCAGGGCGGTGCAGTGCCAAGTCGTGATGTGCCAGAGGCCGGGCATTGCGTTTCCTATGCGGCCGAGGCCGGTGTGGTCTGTCGTCCACCGCGCCAACGTGTCGCGGTCCACGGTCGGGTGGAAGCCGTCTCATCACTGTCTGTGGCAACCATGCGTTGTGTGAATCGGCGTGCCAGCGTCGCCTCCAGCAGGAGCACCGCCAGCGCCAGCACAAGCAGCAGCCACCACAGTTCGCTGCCCACACGTGTCCGCAGGATCGCCGCAGCCAAGTCGTCGCCGGGGCCCACGAGCCTGTCCCGCAGCATCGGCATGACCTCGGCCAGCGCGGC
Source organism: Phycisphaeraceae bacterium (assembly GCA_041743835.1). Classification (GTDB taxonomy): domain Bacteria; phylum Planctomycetota; class Phycisphaerae; order Phycisphaerales; family Phycisphaeraceae; genus JBGTLW01. The sequence goes on from JBGTLW010000174.1 coordinate 5,906, forward strand.
CATGTCCATCGATCGCACCGCTGATTCACCGGTATCCACATTCACCGCCGCGACCGCCAGCAACGGACTGTTTGGGTCGGCGTCAGTGGGCTGCACCTCGGCCAGCTCGTAGAAGCCCGCCCACATCGGAGCGGGCATCTCGGCAACCACCTGACCGTCGATGGCCTGCGGTGTCAGCACCACCTGCTGCTCGCCTGGGCCCTCGAAGCGGACCTGCTCGTCATCGTAGCGCGAGTCAAGCACCACCATCAGCGGTTGAGCGACGGTGGCCTTGGGCATCACGGGCTGTGTCATCACGCTGACGATCTGCTGCCACAAGATCGGCCAGAGCGGGTGAATCACCAAGTCGCCCCCCAGACGATCGGCGGAAGCGGTCAGCAGCACGACGCGGCCCAAGCCAAGGTTACGCACGATCAGCAGCGGCGACTCGTGCTCATCGTCAAGACGCAACAACACTTGAGCCGACTCCAAAGGTTCCGCCTTCACGTGCCGCTTCACTCTCGCCTCGTCCATCAGGTCTTGCGATAGCGATGCCAGCGGGCGTACCAGATCGTGCGCGGCTGCGGCGACGCGTATTCGGATGCCTTCTTCGTCGGGGTCGCCGGCGGGCTTGGGTTCAGGCCGCTCGCCGAGGCGTGCCGGCGACAGGGGTGTCGCTTCGGAGGTCATCCGTGCGTTGAAAAGCAACGACTCAACCTGTGGGCCGGCAATCAGCACCAGCCCGCCACCGTCGGTGACGAAGCTGCGCAATGCCTTGACCTGCGACTCGGTGAGGTCCGGCACATCAGCGAGCACCATGACGTCCACGTCCTCCAACAAATCCCAGCCCCGGCTTTGCCAGTCCACGAGGTTCACGCGCAATGTGGTGCCCGGCGTCATGTCATCGCGTGGCTGCAAGGCGCGAAGGACGTAGCCGCCGGCATCATCGAACCATCGCGGCGCTGAACGGCCAGATACCACCTGCACATTCACCCGGTCTCTCACATTGAAGGCCGCATAGCAGACATCGTCTGCGGTGAGGTCGTCGCTTTCCAGAACGGCTGACAAGCGGTGTATGCCCGCTTCGCGCAGCGGCACCAGGAACGACACGTCGCGGCTCTGGCCGGGGGGCAATTCGTCGATCATCGCGGCGCTGATCGGTGTCTGGTCGTGGTGTAGCTGCACGTGGACGCCGAAGCGAGGCTGCGTGCCGGTGTTATGCACCGTCGCGGAGAACCGCGCTGTGGCGCCGACGCGCAAAGCGCCCGCGGCAAAGCTCAGGGAGTCCACCGACAGATTCTCGTGTCGATCGTCGGCAACCCCGATCAGCATCACGCCGTAACGCTGGCTCACATCAGCCAGTTGCGATCGCACGGAATCGGAAATCGTGGAGAAGTGGCGGGCCTGCGTGTCGGTCACCAGGTAAAGCTCGCGCGTGCCGGCTTCGAGTTCCTCCAGTTCGCTGGTGAGTGCTTCGACCGCGAGGTCCAGATTCAGGGCCTCGGCCGATGGCTTGAGCTGGTCCAGAATCGCGCTAACAGCCAGCGGGTCGTAGCGGCCCTGGTGCAGCACGCGTGGCTGCTGGCCCAGCAGCACCAGCGTCAGCGGTGAGCCCACATCAAGGGTGTCCAGGACCTGGCGCACGCGTGTGACGCCTTGATCGAAACGGCTCTCGATGCCCGGCCGGTGCCCCATGCTCATCGATCCATCCAGGCCGATCACCGCCGCGACCTGCGTGCGCCCAGCGATTTGAGCGGCTCCGCCGGTGAGGGTGGGGCGGGCCATGGCCAGCGCCAGCAACGCGAACGCCAAGCACCGCAGGATCAGCAGGATCAGGTCTTCGAGTCTGACCTGCCTTGAGCGGGAAATCATCGCCCGCCGCAGCAATGACATCGCACCCCACTCCAGCCGCCGCGGGCGAAAGCGGTTGATCAGGTGGATGACGATCGGCACCGATACGCCCAGCAGACCCAGCAACATCAGGGGGTTAAGAAACAACATCGGGTCGGCCCGCTGTGCCAAGCACAACTAGGGTTTTGCTCCTTCAATCAGGATCACCGGGTCCAGCCAGTCCACGCCGACAGGAAAGCGCGCCGGATTGCCAAACTCCACCTCAAGCGTCAGTTGGCTGGCGGCACCCAGAGCCACATCAACGTGGAGCGGCGATTCGTCGGGCCCGATCGCCTGCTTCCACAACTCCCGGTCGTCGGCTAACACACGGCAGACCGTTGTCCCCGACGCATCGGGTGTCGGCGCGAGGGTCACCCGAAAGCGGGCCGGCCCTTGCAAGGCGGCTGCGCGCAGGTCATAGGTCACCTGCATGGTCGGCTGCGTGCGCCAGCCCTCCAGCACGCCGTCACGCCGCAGCGGCTTGTGAAACAAGGCGATGTCGAGCTTCTCCGCGAGCAGCGGCTTAGCGATCCGTTGGCTGGGCGTGAGTAGCGCGACGTAGATCACCTGCCGGTGTTGCCGACGCAGAGCGCGGACGTGTGTCCACGGGACGCGCATGGGTTCCGCGTCCTGGCGTGTGATCGTCACGGCTTCGGGTCCGAGATCGAGTTGACCCCGCAAGGTCGAGCCGTCGCTTAAGATGAGTTCATCAAGCGCCGGCCCACGCTCCGCGTCGATCGCATGGGTGAAAGTGTAGCGCTCCGCCATGGCGCGGCTGATTTTCAGCTCGCCGATCGGCGATTCGATCACCATGTGCTCCGGGTCCATCCGCAGCAGCCGACCGGGCACGGGCCCGCCCTCGCGTCGGGTCAGCGTCTGCTCGCGTTGCGGGGGCCAGGGCAAGTCGGGTTGAAAGTCCACGGCCGTCAGGAGCGCCCGCGGGAACGCCATCTCACCCAGCAGCGTCTGGACCCGCGCGACCCCGTCGCGAAGCTCAAGCACGTGGCCGCACCAGCGGTCGCCCGTGGTGAGATGAATCCATTGGGTACCTGCGTCTTGCTTTGGTTGCGTTTGGATCGCGATCGTCAGCACGTCCTGCCACGCCAGCCTTTCGTGGCCCACAACCAAGCCTTCGGCCTCGAATCTCAGTTCGCCTTCAATCCGCGACTGCCGCGACTGAACCGAGCCTCGCAGGGCGACCGCGTGGCGCTCCGGCTCCCCGTCGGCCGATTGCCCGTAGCACAGCGCCAGCAAGGTCGCGGTTGTCGCCAGCACAGCATGTCGAGCGCATCTGTTCATAGACGTTCTCTTACCGACCCTGGCTACGGCTCACCAGATAGCCACTGAGCACCGCTTCGATGGGGCGCGAGGTGTCAGCCAGGACGTAGTCCACGCGCGCTTTTTCGCAGGTGGTGCGTATGCGATCGAGGAAGGTGTGAAGCTCTCGCATGTAGGCGGCTCGGATGCGTCGCGGGTCGGCGACAATGGGGTCTTCGCCTTCCAGACCCGTAAAACGTGCATTACCCGACAGCGGAAACGTAAGCTCGTGGCCGTCGAGCACGTGGAAGACGATGACGTTGTGGCCGCGGTGCCGCAGGTGTTCCAGACCCTTGAGCAGCGTCTGCTCCTGGTCGAGCAGGTCGGAGAAAAGGATCACGATGCCGCGACGGCGGAGGCGGCGGGCGAACTGGTGCAGGATCGCGGCGACGTCGGTCTTGGGTTGTGTGGGCAGGTCCTCCAGGGCCCCCGCAATCTGGCGGATGGCTGCCTGACTGGAACTGGGCTCCAGATAGGTACGGAGCTCGCTGTCGAACACCCCCAGACCCGCGGCATCGCGTTGATCGACGACGAGGTAAGCCATGGCCGCCACGAGGTACTTCGCGTATTCGAGCTTCGTGAGCCCTTCGATCCCGCCGCCGCCGAAATGCATCGATTGGCTGGCGTCCAGCAGCAGCATGGCGTCGAAGTCGGTCTCCGCTTCGTACAGTTTGATGTAGTAGCGGCCGCTGCGGCCATAGACCCTCCAGTCGATGTGCTTGAGGGCGTCGCCGGGGACATACTGGCGATGCTGGGCGAACTCGGTGGAGAACCCCTTGAGCGGGCTCTTGTGCATCCCCACACGCATGCCTTCGACCAGCTCGCGCGCCACCAGGTCCAGCGGCTTCAATCGCTGCATGGTGCCCGAACGCAGGTAGCGCAGGTTATTCTGAGCCGGTTTGGTTGCCATCAGGCGATTGACTCACTTTTCTTCGTAGAGTTTCTCGTCGGAAGGGATCTCTGCCATCAGTTTGCGCACCAGCGCGTCGGCATCCAAGCCCTCGGACTGGGCCGCGAAACTCGGCACGATGCGGTGACGCAGGACCGGCAGGGCCACATGCTGAATGTCCTGGATGGCGACGTGAAATCGTCCGCTTAGCGCAGCTCTTGCCTTGCCCGCCAGGATCAGGTTGAGGCTCGCGCGTGGCCCCGCCCCGTAGGCCAGCCATTCAGCGACGAACGACGGCGCTTCGGGGGTGCCCACACGCGTCGAACGCACCAGCGCTAACGCATACTCGTACACATGCTCGGGTACGGGTACGCGGCGTACCAGGTCCTGCAGCGCCAATATCTCGTCGCGTCCCAACACGGGGTCAAGGTTCGCCGTGTCCTGGCCGGTGACACGCCGCATGATCTCCAGTTCGTCATGGCGCAGCGGATAGTCAACCTTGATGTTGAAGAGGAACCGATCCAACTGCGCTTCGGGCAGCGAATAGGTGCCTTCCTGTTCGATCGGGTTTTGGGTTGCCAAGACGAAGAACGGCGCATCGAGCCGGAAGTTTTCGCCCCCGGCGGACACGGTCTTCTCCTGCATCGCCTCCAGCAACGCCGCCTGGGTCTTGGGGGGCGTGCGGTTGATCTCGTCGGCCAGGACGATATTGGCGAAGACAGGGCCTTTGAGGAACCTGAAGCGGCGTTGGCCTGTCTCCGGGTCGTCCTGGAGGATTTCGGTGCCGGTGATGTCGCTGGGCATCAGGTCCGGGGTGAATTGAATCCGCTTGAAGCTCAGCGACAGCGTCTTGGAAAGCGAACTGATGAGCAATGTCTTGGCCAAGCCGGGCACGCCGACCAGCAGTGCATGGCCTTTCGCGAACATGGCGATGAGCAGTTCCTGGACCACCTCCTCCTGTCCGACGATTACCCGCCCCAGTTGCTCGGTGATGTCGCGGTAGGCACGATTGAGGCTTTCGATGCCTGCCACATCATCGATGCCCGGCTTGGCTGGCTCAGACTGCTTGAGGGTGTCCATGTATTAGCCTTACTTATATTAGGGATGATGCCATTCCGTCTATAGCCGGGTGGAGACAGTTTGTGACGACACGGCTCGCTTGACGGCAGCGAGGCTTTGGTGCTTCTTGTAGTGGTTTTTCAAATGGAATTCACAGAAATACGCGTCACGGACCATACGTAACCAGACGGCTATTATACCGATAAGAAAACGCTGTCAAGGGGGTGTTTGGCATAATCTGGCATTGGTCGCCCTCGGGGTACAATGACGCTGCGATTTGCCGGGCCGCAGTCCTGCGGGGTGTTGGTCGCATCACAAGGAGTCCAAGCCGAATGTTTCTGACAAATGACTCCACACGCCCGGCCATGGGACTGATACGTTCGATTGTCTGCATCGTGACCGTGGCTGGCGGTGTGATCGCCCCGGTGGCGCCGCTGGCGGAGGCCGCGGAGCCGATTCGCACCGCGGAAGACATACTGGCGGAACTTACGCAGCGTTTCCGCCAGGCCCCCGATGACCGCGCGATACACCTCCTCATGCTCAATGAAGCCGAGCGCCTCATGCGCACCGGATCGCCGGGCTTGGCGGAGCGGCTGTTCGCGGATGTGGCGAGCAATAGCGGCGAGGAGTCGCTTTCTACCCGAGCTTGGCGAGGCCGATACCTGGCAGCGGTGCAGCAAACGCCTGATCGCGAGGCCGAGTTGTATGAACGCATGCCTTTCGCAGCCCAGCGGCAGACCCAGCGCATCGTCCCTTCTCGCGTGACGCCGGACCGCGTGAACCCCGACGGGCTGCCGGTCACGACGCCGGCCGTACCTGCCACCACCGCGTGGCCGATCCAGAGTCTCTATACAGCGGACCCTATCCTGACCCGCTACACGCCCGCCCACATGCACGAACTGCTGTCGATCGGGGATCGATGGGTCGCGGCCTCGCCGGGGTTGATAGCCGTGTTCGCCCCCGGGCAAACCACGCCCCTGTGGTCGATCCGCTCACCACAAGGGACACAGGACTTCACCCGGGGACACACGCAAACCCCGATGGGCCAGCACCTGGTGGTTCCCGGCCGATTTCGCCCCACGGGTGACAAACAACGGCTGATTGGACGGTGGGGCATCGATCCGGCCAGCGGTCAGACGGACCACCTCGCCTGCTGGCGGATTAGCGACGGGGCTGTGCTGTGGTCCACCGCCGAGGATGCGATCTGGCGTGAACGGCAGCCGGTGGGCGATCCAGCGATGAGCGATGGCCGTGTCTATGTGCTGACGACGCAGCGTGGCTTTCTTTCGCTGTTGGAACTGGCCGCGTTGGACGCGCAAACCGGGCGCACGCTCTGGATCACGCCGTTGCTCCGCGATGCGCTCGAATTGTCGCACACCTACCAGAACGAGCGCAAGGTCGTGGATTTGATTGCCTACGGCAGTGGCGTGACCGCGGCTGGTGGCGTCGTTTACTGCCAGACCAATGCGGGTCAGGTCATCGCGGTGGATGCGCGCGACGGACACGTCCAGTGGCGTCACGCATACGACCGGGTCGCCGGTGAGACGCATTGGCGGCAGCTGCAGAGGCGGCGGGGGGCGCAGCCACACCTGACCACAAAACGGTTAATCGCGGCACCGCGAGACAGTCTTGATGTGCTGGCTTTGAACCCTGAAACGGGGGCCTTGCTCTGGCGGCAGGACCATACGCCAGCCGAGTGGATCGTCGGCGACGCGGACAATGCGCTGATCGTAGCGGGTGGCTCTGGTGTTGCTGCGCTCGAACTTGCCAGCGGAGACCTGCGTTGGCGGCAGGCGCTGGGCGGGGAGTTGATCTGCGCAACGATGGACGGTGGGGCACGGATTGCTGGTTCGACTCGTCACGCTGTCAGCGTGCTTGATGCGCGGACCGGGGAGAAACTGGACCTGGTCAAACTGCCATTCACTGGCGGGGCCGGTGCGATGCTCCTGACCAAGGCCGGCACCGTCGCGTTGACCGACGAACCCAGGGGACAATTACCCATCGACACCCCCAGCGGCAGCGGCACAGGTGGCAGCGGATGGGTGCTGTCTCGTACTGGCCCGCACATCCATGCGATCGCACCCGAGGGGGCTGTGCTCGTTCAATCCGGGACGGTGCTGGAGTGCATCGATCTCGCAGCCGATCAACGCGTTCGCTGGCAACGACTCGTGCCCCGCGACCTCCGTGCTGCTGTGGTGGCGTCAAGCGGCGTCGCCCTCCTGGTTTTTCAGGACACCGTCATGGGTGTGGACATGAGCAGCGGAGCGCAGCAGTGGGCCGTGACGGTTCCTTACCAAGGCCTGAACGATGCAGATCGACCCGCGCAACTGGTGGCCGACGTGGACCGGCACTTTGCGCTGCTGACGATGCATACCCCGCATCGGCATGATTGCCCGGTCATGCTGGTCGATACGCGGAGCGGGCAGACGCTTTGGAGCCGACCGGAAGCCGATCCGTCGCTCAAACGTTTCTCCATTGCCGGAGTCATGTGGGGTCAGGAGCAGGTGTTGCTCGTGGGCAAAGCGATCGACTTGCCCGGCACAGTCGTAGCCCTGTCGCTTGCCGACGGGAAGCAGCAGGGGCGGGAGACGATCCGCGATAAGGACGGCTCAATCGTCACCGACACGTTGACGCGGGATGGAGACCAAGTGATTTACCTGGACACTGAGCAGGCTGTGGTTTCGTCCCGCTATACCGAGGGACGATTGCGGCCCGGCACGCGCACCCAACTACCCCGCGACTTTGGCGCGAACCCCTATCGCGGCACCGCGGTGCTCACGGCCGAGCGAGGCTTGGCCCTCGTGGAAAAGCATCGTCGCACCACGCCGCTGCAACCGCAATGGGTCGCGGTGGACCTGGAGCGGGGTCAGGTGGTGGCAAACGGTCGCAATGAACTGCTGCATCTGGCGGAAGGCCGGCTGTGGAGCGTCAAGAGTTCCAGCGGCAACGTACACATGCAGTCGCTGGAGCCGCGACAGAAAATCACCACGCAATGGGCGTATCCGCCCGGAGACAAAACCGCGACGGCTGCGAACGTGCTGGCGATAAGGCGGTTTGGGGACCACCTGATCGCGCTGACGCGGCTGACGGACAACAGCATCCGCGTCGATGCGTGGCTGTTTGAGAGTCAGAAACCGCTTGGGACGATGGTGTTGCCCGCCCAGATCGACGATTCGGCGACCGGCGTGCGTGGCCGCGGCCAGCAACGCAAGCAGCCAGAGGAAAGCTTCCCCATGCAACATCGATGGAGCGGCCAATATCTGCTGCTCACCGGGAATACGACGATCCAAGCCTTCGACATCGTGCAATGGGCCAAGTCCCGCGAGTCACCCCAGCCGTGAAGCGCCACGGCTCGCGGGGCGACGAACGAATACAAGGCGATATCATGTCCCCGGTAATGGTTCAGGCATCGAGAGGCCAAACTCGATACCCCACGATCAGATAATGCAGCAGCAGAATCAGATACAAAACAGCCGATTGTTATACAATTTCATCGTCACCGCCGACGCTTATTTGTCTAAGTGGCGGTTTTTACAATGCTTAGACACCATAAAAAGCGGAGAGGGCGGGATTCGAACCCGCGGTAACCCGAAGGCTACACCGGTTTTCGAAACCGGCACGTTCAGCCGCTCCGCCACCTCTCCGTGGGGTTGATGCAACCAGGGGTGCGAGCAGGTGGGTTAGTCTAGCAAGTTGGCGATGAAGTTCGAATGGCAGGTTGGGCCGACGCGTGGTGTATGGGACGTGTGCGGCGGCGGCGGGGAGGTTCCGGGGGGGCGTTTTGCGTATCGGCTGGCATGGGCTATGTTTAGCGGTTCAGGAGCCAAACCCGATGACACAGACCCCCGAGCAGACACTGACCCCCGGCACACGCGTCGAGGTGACCCAGCAGGTCCCCCGCCAAAACGAGGTTTACACCGACAAGATCCAGGGCGTGGTCACCAAAGTCGAGCAGCGGAAGACCGGCTCGTGGTTCGCACACGCCAAAGACCACAAGCTCTGGCTTGATCGCCTGACCATCCGCAAGGACGACGGCGAGCTGGTCATGTTCAACTTCGACCAGTTCACGCACGTCGAAGTGCTGGATTAAGGTCGCTTCGCTAACGAGTGGCGCGGGCGGTGGCGTGCAGCGGGGCCGTGGGCGGCCAGGTCTTAGGAGTTCATGATGACGATGCGCAAGACGATGCCTTTGGGCGTCACCGGTGTGATGCTGCCCGAGCTGGACCTCGACGAGCAGCTTTCGCTTTGCCGGGAGCTTGGGATCACGCATTACGTGGCCCGCCCGCGGGTGACACCGGACCGGGTGCTGGATCAGCCCTGGTCGAGCCACGGGAACCACAGGTTCAACCTCCCGCCGCAGCGTCTTGCGGATGAGGGCCGGGCCATCGGCGACCGCATCCGCGGGGCGGGTCTTGTGCCGTTCTGCACCGTGCCCGCCGAGACCGCTGATGCCGACGACGCGGCCCACCTGCTCAACTTCCGCGGGGCGGCGGAGGCGGGGTTCGACCGTGTGAAGATCACACCCATCGCCTATCCCCAAGGCCTGTTCGATTACGCAGACTACCTCGCGCGCGCACGCCAGCGCTACCGCAAGCTCTGCGACCTGGCCAAGCCTTTCGGGCAACGCATCATCATCGAGATGCACGCGAACAACGGGGCCTCGGCCCCGGGCCTGGCGCGGGCGATGCTCGATGGCTTTGACCCCGCTGAGCTAGGCGTCATCGTCGATCTGCCCAACTATGCTCGGGAGGGCTTCGTCGAGCCCGGCCTCGCGCTGTCGGTGCTCAGCCCGTGGATCGACCACGTCCACCTCGGCGGGCTGCGGCGGGTCAAGGGTGCGTACGACCGGTTCGGCTTCGTGAAGACCGGCGGGCAGATGTGTTCGATGGCTGAGTCTGACCTGCACATCCCCAGTTGGCTGGAGCTCATGCACACGCTTGGCCGCGACGTGCCGCTGATCATCGAGGATTACTCCGCGGGCATGACCGGCCCCGCCAAGGCCCGCCGGGCTGTGGCGGAGGTGACACCCGTGTTGCATGCGTTGTACGCAAAGGCATAGCCATGACACCCCCGCCCAGCCCAAACCCCGCGAATCCACTCAACGAGCACGGCCTGCCGGGAAGCTATCAGCCCGACCCGCTGTGGGAAGTCACGCCGCGACAAGTCCGACACGCGATGGAGCGCGGCGACGACCTGTTCCTGCTCGATGTGAGGCAGCCCGAAGAGCACGCGGCCGCGTCGGTGGCTGGGGCGACGCTCATCCCGATGGGTGAGGTGCCAAGCCAACTGCAAGCACTGGCTGAACACGCGGATCGGCCGGTCGTGGTGATGTGTCATCACGGCAAGCGGTCGCTTCAGGTCACCGCGTATCTCCGGCAGCAGGGCTTCGACGATGTCCGCTCGATGGCGGGGGGGATCGACGCATGGTCGCTCGGGGTGGACACGGCCGTGCCGCGGTATTAAAACGTTCAGACAACACAGGCCCAATGCCCCACGCATCACACGGACGACACAAACACACCAACCCCTGTACGGACTGGACCACGACCATGAAAATCGGATGCTGCGGTGGAATCGCACAGGCTCAAGCGCTTAAGGAAGCGGGCTTTGAGTACCTTGAAGTGAACGTGCAACAGTTGCTGAAGGGCGATGAGGATGACGCGGCATGGGCGAAGCAGGCGCCGGATGTCGATGCGCTGCCGTTGCCTTTGGAAGCCGCCAACTGCCTCGTGCCGGGGCACCACAAGCTGGTTGGGCCGACGCGCGACCTCGCCACACTCAAGAGCTACATGCAGCGCGTGACCAAGCGGGCGAAGCAACTGGGCATCAGCAGGCTCGTGCTGGGCAGCGGCGGGGCGCGTCAGCGGCCAGATGATGTGCCTTACGCGGTCGCCTTCGAGCAGATCGCCGAGTTCGCACGCGTGGCCGGGGACTGTGCCGCGGCCCACGACATCGTCATCGTGATCGAGCACCTCAACGGCAAAGAGTGCAACATGATCGTGAAGCTGGAGGAAGAGGCCCGCCTCATCGCCGCCGCGGCTCACCCCGCTGTCGCGGCTTTGGTGGACAGCTACCACTTCGGGCTTGAGTCCGAGGGCAGCGCGTCGTTCGCGCTCATCGCCAAAGACTTGCAGCACGCCCACGTCGCCGAGCCTGTGAACCGTGTGGAGCCGGGCGCGCATGGCTCGTCGGGTTTCGACTTTGTGGGCTTCTTCGCGGACCTGCGTCGGGCGGGTTATGACCAGCGGGTCAGCTTCGAGGGCAAGTGGTCTGCCGGGCCGGAGGTCAGCGCCCCGCGTTGTGTCGCCGCGATCAGGGAGGCGTGGGACGCGGCCGGTGACGCGATTTGAATGCCACGCTGGGAGCTCGCGGGCGGCTCATCTATAATGGGTGTCAGCCACGCGATCCAGCGCCTCGGCCGGGAGCCCGCGCCCCATGACCCAAGCCCCCTTTGAAACCTCCACGACCCAGGGATTCGAGCCGCCCCGCAACACGCAGCTCTCGGTGTTCCTCGACAACCGCGTGGGCAAGCTGCTGGAGCTGCTGACCATCTTCGAGGGCCAGGCGCTCACGCTCGCGGGCTTCAGTGTGCTGGACTCTGCCAACCATGCGGTGGTGCGCATCCTCACATCAAACGCCGAGCTAGCCAAGCGTCTGCTGGCCCGGCATAGCCTGCCTTACAGCCTGTGTGAAGTGCTCGCGGTTGAGCTGGGCGATGGCAAGGGCCTGGCCCGGGTGAGCGGGCTGCTGCTCCAGGCCGAGCTGAACATCCATTACGCCTACCCGTTGCTCGTGCGGCCGCGTGGCCTGCCCGCGGTGGTGCTGGCGTGCGACGACCCGCTCATGGCCGGGCAAATCCTCCGCCGCCGTCAGTTCACCCTCTTTGCCGAGAACGACATGGGCGACAACGCCTCCCGCTCCACCCCCGGCAACCCGACCGACCCCACCAGCAATTAACCTCCCCCCCCCGTTTAGCGCGGGCCGTAAGGCCCCGTGTTCCCCCACCCCGTGTTCCCCCACCCCGTGTTCCCCCACCCCACGTCCACCCCCGTACTTGCCCCACCCACCGTCCACCCCGCCCACCGTTTGCCGTCGCATTGTCACGGGGCCGGGTTACGCGTATAGTTGCGGTTCTGAATCGCACCTCGGGGTGTAGCTCAGCTTGGTAGAGCGCTACGTTCGGGACGTAGAGGCCGCAGGTTCAAATCCTGTCACCCCGATTTGTAAGTCATACACTATAATAAACTTACAGGCATTTCTCTGCATCTCATTTATCTGAATTTTGCTTGTATGCCTTGCGTATACGCGGCGGGCAACCTCACCTACGACGGCGTCCACGCCTTCACCTACGACGCGTGGAACCGCCTGCGCACCGTCACCAAAGCCTACCGTGCCCCCGGAGGTGCGCCCGGGACAGGCGATATCGAGCTCGCGGCCGTGGTCAGCCAGTCGCAGTACGACCCCCTGGGCCGACGCACCGTCAAGGCCGTCACCTACTCCGCCGACCTCGATGGCAC
>JBGTLW010000175.1:0-3081 GCA_041743835.1 Phycisphaeraceae bacterium
GCCCACACCCGTGTTTGACCCGCACCCTCCGCTCGAGGACCTCTACGTGACCACCAGCGGGCTGTTGCCGCTGACCATCGGCGAGCCAATCGACACCAACCCCGGAGGGGCGATGGTGTTCCTCGAGGTGGACTCTTGTTACAGCGAGGAGATGGGCATCACCGAGGGCGACCTGGACCGGTGGATTGCCCACTACTCGTTGGGGATGCACGCCGACGGCGGGGAGATGCGGCCCTTCGCGGTGGAGGCCCCTCCAGGCGTGCCGCTGTGGCGCATCGACATCCTCACGGAAGACCTGACGACGCCCGAGGGGATCGGGATTGGTTCCACGCTGGTCGAACTCCAGGCCGCCTACCCCGACCTGGTGGCCGGAACATCGGGCATGGTGTCGCAAGTGTGGTGGATCGCGGGCGCCGACGGTTACGTGGTGTTCGAGACCCAAGACAACTCGGATGGCCTGCTGCCGAGCGCGACGGAGCCTGAGGTGATCCTCATGCGCGTCATCGTGATGGGCGCGGACCAGGACTTCGCGGCGGCGAACTCTGGGAACGTGGCGGGGGCCTGCTTCTAGCGGTTCGCGTGGCTGGCGCGCGACGCTACTTGTTCTTCTCAGTGTTCATGTTGGGGCTGCGCTGCTGCTTCTGAAGCTGCGCCGGGTTGGGGAGTTTGGCGTCGGGGTTCTGGTTGCGGACGTCGCCGTGATGAGCGTGCTTGACGGAGCCGTCGCCTTGATCCGGGCGGTGGTCGGCGGCGGTATCGCGCTTGATGGGCATGTCGGGGTCGTCAGGGTTCTGGTCCTTGGGGCGGCTGGGTGTCGTTGCCATGGTGTGCTCCTTCCCTTGCGGGGTCGCTTCCAGGCTATGTCGAATGTGGGCGTGGCGCAGGGGCGGGCGCTCGCGGCTAGGATGGACCCTCGGGGCCTCTAGCTCAGTTGGTAGAGCAGCGGACTTTTAATCCGCGGGTCGTCGGTTCGAGCCCGACGGGGCCCACTGAGGTCGAGATCGGTACGGCATGTGTGGCGCACGGGGTAAGCGGGCGCATGGGCCGAAGGCTGGCGTCACCTCAGACTCGACATCCTCGCCTGCTCACGGAGTTCGCGCGGATACTTGCTGGGACGTGACATGAGACTGATCCTTCCAAAGAATCGAGCCTCCGTACACGCCGGGGGATTCAGTGCTGTACCTGGGCGGTGACTGGGACATCCTCCCTATGGGGGCGACCGAGGGGTACATCATCAGCCCGGAATCAGACCTGACTTGGGCCACGGATTGCGGCTGATGGAGGGCGCGGCCTTCTGACCTGCGCTTTTGTCTCGGTGGTGGGCGGGATTGGGGCACTAATCTGGTCGGATGGCGCCGCATATTCGTACTGTGAGGACCGCGTCGGGTGCCCGCGCGGTGCAGATCGTGTACTCCCGTCGTCAGGGGTCGCGCGATATTGAGCACATTGGGTCCGCGCATGATGACGTGCAACTGGAACTGTTGAAGGCGGTGGCGCGGAAGCGGCTGGCGGGCGGGCAGGATGAGTTTGACCTTGGGCTTCAGCGGCCGCCTGAAGCGGGTGGCCCGTTGCCGATCACGGCTTCGCGGATGGGTCACTTGTGGGGCGCGTTGAGCAGCGCCTATGACGTGCTTGGGTTCGCGGACGCGTCTGGCGGTGACGAGGTGTTTCGTCAGCTCGTGCTGGCGCGGCTCATTGAGCCGACCTCCAAGTTCGACTCGTTGCGGGTCTTGGCTGAGGCTGGGATTGCACCGGTGTCCTACCGGACGCTCAAGCGGCGCCTGCGCGTGTATTGCTCCCCCCAGTGGCGCCAGGGCCTCGCGGCGGCTTGCGCACGGCAGGTGCATTTGGGTCCGGCCACCCTGGTGCTCTACGACGTGACCACATTGTATTTCGAGACCCACGAGGGGGATGGGTTCCGTGAGCCTGGATACTCCAAGGAGAGACGCCTCGAGCCGCAGATCACGGTCGGCCTACTCACTGACGCGTCCGGGTTCCCGTTGATGGTGAGCGCTTTCGAGGGCAACCGCGCAGAGACGGCGACGATGCTGCCCACCATCCGGGCGTTCATGACCGCCCACAACCTGCACGATGTGGTGATTGTGGCGGATGCGGGGATGATTTCGGATGCCAACAAGCGGGCCATCGAGGCCGAGGGGCTGTCGTTCATCCTGGGGGCGAAAACCCCCGACGTGCCCTACGTGGTTGAGGCCTGGCATCGTGAGCACCCCGGTCAGCAGATCCCTGACGGGCACGTGTTCATCCAACCCTGGCCCGCACACCCCTCGGATCAGCGTCGTGACCAGGTCTTCTACTACCGGTACTCCGCGGATCGGGCCCGGCGCACCCTGCACGGCATTAATGAGCAGGTCCGCAAAGCCGAGGACGCCGTCGCCGGGCGCACCCCGGTCAAACGCAACCGTTTCGTGAAACTGTCGGGCGCCACCAAAACCGTCAACCGCGACCTGGAGACCAAAGCCAGGGCGTTGGCGGGGATCAAGGGCTACGCCACCAACATCCCGGACCCAACCCCGGAGACTGTGATCGGTGCCTACCACCGGCTATTCCAGATTGAGAAGTCCTTCCGGATGGCCAAGTCCGACCTGGCCGCCCGCCCCATCTATGCCCGCACCCGAGATTCGATCGAAGCTCACCTGAGCATCGTGTTCACCGCCCTCGCCATCGGGCGTTGGATCGAGGACACCACCGGCTGGTCGATCAAAAAATTCGTCAAGACCACGAGGCGCTACCGCACCATCAACATCCAAGTCGGCGAACACACCATCACCGCAGCCGACCCCCTACCCGACGACTTAGCCGCCGTCCTCCGGGCCATCAAGACCAAAGCCGGGGGGCACTAACATGGCCCAACTCAGGTCACATAGGTCAATGGCCAGGCCGTAGCCGTGTGCGCTCGTGCCGGGCTCCACCTGTTCGAAGAGCGTGAGTTGCACCAGCGGCACTTGGACGTATGTCAAGTCCATAACGCACTCATCCGACGGAACCATAACTTTCTGGTCGGACTACACCAACCCGACCTCAGCGACCAAAGTTAAGGCGATAAGCGCGGAAGGGAACTGG
>JBGTLW010000176.1:0-6913 GCA_041743835.1 Phycisphaeraceae bacterium
TTCCGCAAGGTCACCCCCGCGCGAGTTGCACGGGTCGAGAGGATGATGAACAATCGCCCCCGCAAGTGCCTCAACTACCGCACCCCCCTCGAGGTCCTCAACGCCTTGCCCGGTGTTGCGCTTCGGAATTGAATCCGCCCATGCTCGGCAAGCTGCGCACCAAGCAGCCGTTGGGCGGCGCGCAATGGCTCAACGTGCTGCGCTACGACTTGACCCACGACCTGTTGACCGAAGACGAGCGCACGGAGATCGAGGGCATCTTCCGCGAGTACATCCGCACCGCCATCCACGAGAACGCGCTGTTCGACCCCGAAGTCTTCAACGACGAACGCAACTTCTCGCGCTACGACGCCAAGACCTACACCCTGCGCAACTGGCTGCCCAACATCGTCTGGCCCCGGCGGTTGTCCGCCAACCTCATGGCCGCAGCCATCGGCGATGAAGAACTGATCCGCCAGACGTGGGCCCAATACGGCTCGTTCCGCTGGTACATGGATGAGTACCTCACCGAGGCGGGGTTCTACGGCGAAGAGTTCAGCAAGCAGGGCGCGACCGTCGGCGAGATGATCGTGTACTGCGAAGCGCTGGAGAACCTGGGGCTAAATGCCTTGGGCTACGGGTACACCGGCCGGCACGGCGCGACGATGAAGGGCCACCTCGCGTCGTTCATGACCCTGAGCTACCCGATCGTCGAGCTGCATTCGGACACGCCGCACATCCCGATGGTCACGATGGGCGATCTGCGGCAAAGCGGCTCATCGCGCCGGGGCAACCTGCCCACGTCTGCGTTCCAACACTCGGTGGTGCAGGGCTACCTGCCCGGGCAAACCGGCGCGGATCGGCCGATCCACCGCTGGCAGGCGCACGGCGCGTGGGGCGGCGAGGTGCGCGGCAACCACCCGCAGTGGGACGGCTACAGCGCGTTTGTGCCCAAGATGATGGTGCCGTTCTGGTTCGAGGTCGGCCACGCACGTTGGCCGGACATGGGCTTCGACTGGTTCCTCGCGCAACTGCGGGAGCCGGGGCAGGAGCGATATCAGCCGTCGCTGTGTTTCGGCGTCGAACCGATCGCGCCGGATGGCACGACCCCGCCCCACGCGCAGAACTGGATCGCGCCCCGCCGCGGCATGGCGATGCTCCGCGCCACCGAAGGCCCGGACCACTGGGCTGCGCCCGAGGCCGCGGTGAGCATGCGCCTGGCGACCGAGTACGCCCACAGCGTCCACGACAGCTTCGCGATCATGGGCTACTACGCGCTCAGTCGGCCGATGCTGCTCAACAGGCAGACCACGCCCGGCTATGCCAAGGACTGGTCGCGCAGCATCGCCAGCCACAACGCCGTGCGCGTCGATGGGCAAGAGCCACGCACCACCGACGATGTCCAGACCCGCCACTGGTTCGAGGGGCCGATCAAGCTGTTGAGCGCTACCAGCGATCAGGTGTACCCCGGCGTCAGCATGACGCGCATCCTCATGGTCGTCGGCCACGACCTCATCGATATCGTGGACCTCCGCGACCTGCCGGGCGGCAAAGACACGCACGACTACGAATACCTCGTGCACGCGCTCGGGCATCACACGCCCGACCCTAAAGCCGGGTGGCAAGATGTCGATCCCCTGAAAGGGGGACTCGCGGCCTTTGGGCCAACGCAACACATGGCCGGCGCAAAGATGTGGTCGGTCCGCCTCGATCAGAACTCGGCGCACCGTGATGCGCAGTTCAACAAACTGCCCGCCGCGTGGTACGAGCGTCAGGTCGGCCTGCAGATCACCGGCAACGCCCGTGGGCAACAGGCCTCCGTCCACATCGCCAAGACCCCGATCCGCGACAACCCCGACGACGCGCCGAGCATCGAAGAAGCGCCCGAAGCCTATGAAGTAGGCGGCACAAGCCTCATCGTCCGGCGGACTGGCGTCGAACATACGACGTTTCAAACCCACTACCAGCCGTTCGACAAAGACAACCCCGCGACCCGCCGGCTTGCCACGTACCGCACCGATTCGGATCGCGTGCTGGCGATGCAATTGCTGGACCGCGATTCACCGGTTGTGACCTGGATGCTTGTGGAGACCGCGCCCGGCGAAGAGCCAGCCACCTTCACCGCACCCGACGCCGGCCCGGCCGTGACCTTCCGTGGCCACGCCTTCATCCAGATCAGACCGGACCGCATCGACGCGTGGGGATATGTGGACAAACTGGACGCGGCTGTGGATGCGGCCGACACCCCGTTCCACCTCAACGGCCGCCTGACGCGCGGCAAGGTAAGCATCACCGATGGCCGACTTACTTATCAGCCATGAGACAGCGCGCAACCACTGGCTCGACGCGGACCAGCCAGCCCGTATAATCCCAGTCTCTCCAGCCGGAGTGGCGGAATTGGCAGACGCGCCGGATTCAAAATCCGGTGCCCCTTAAAGGCGTGTGGGTTCGAGTCCCACCTCCGGCACTTTGCATTTAGTGAAGTATCCCGCATTGTCCTGAAACTCGCTGAAATCTCCTGAATTTCCCACGACTTCTGTCGCTTCGGCCGGTGCCTCTAGCGGGCCGTTACCGGTCCCTTCGTGCAGCTTCTGCGCCGCATTTTGCGCCGCCTGTACGGTCGTGGCTCGGCGGAAATGCTCGTCCGACCGATAGGAAATTTGATTCCAGGCGGGCCGGGGTCAGGGGCTTGGGGGGGTGAGGGTTAAAACGGCTGGCCGGTTGGTATAATACGGGTGCCGTCTGGGAAGCCCCTTCATCCATTGTTCCGGAATCGCAAATGCCACAACACACTCTTCCGTGCCTTACCCGCGCGTGCCGCGCGATCGCCATGCTTGCGTTCGGTGGCTGCCTCGCCGCCCCGGCTTACGCCGCCGAGACCGAGCCGCCGCGGGAACCCGCACCGCTTACGGTCGCTGTGCTCGGCTTTGAAGTGCCCGGCAACACCGCCAGCGACATCGGGAGCCTGATCAGCGACACCATCGAGGTCATGCTCTCCGGCGATGACCGCTTCGCGCTCGTCGATCGCTCGTCCCTTGCCAGGACGTTGGAAGAGCAAGGCCTGAACCTCACAGGCGCGACCGACACCAGCGCGGCGATCGCCACCGGCAAGGTCGTGGGCGCAAAGCTGCTGGTCACCGGCAAGGCGTTCGAACTGGGCAAGAGCCGGATGATCACCGCGAAGGTCATCGGCACCGAGACGACGAAGGTCGAGGCTGTCATGGCCAAGGGCGAACTCGACAAGCCGCTGGATGAGCTGGTGTTCGAGGTGGCGGAGAAGCTGGCCGCTGTGATGCAGGAGAAGGGCGCGGCGCTTGTGGCGGCCCCCGAGGCTGCGGACCCTGTGCCCGCGCTGGTCGAGAAGCTCAAGGGCAAGAAGCTGCCGGTGTTCGCGATTGTGATCCCCGAGGAGCACCGCCGCGGCTCCATCCCGATCATCCCGCCGGACCCCGCGGTCGAGACGGAGCTTAAGAAGCTGCTGCTCGGGGCCGGGGCCGAGGTGCAGGACGTGAAGGACAACGCGCTGGCCGGGTGGGTCAAGGACTATGAAGAGGGCGGCAACCCTGCGTGGCCACGCACGCTCGAAGGCGTCGAAGTCATCATCGTCGGCGAAGCGTTCAGCGAGTCGGCGGGCACGCTCGGGAGCCTGCGTTTGGCCTCCGCCCGTGCCGAGATCAACGCGATCACGCGCAAGGATGGCAAGATCATCCACGCCGACCGCGCCACGACGCGTGCGGTGGACCTGGCTGAGGAGATCGCCGGCAAGACGGCGCTTGAGAAGGCCGGGCGCGTGATGGGTGTGCGGTTGCTGGAGAAGTTGGTGAAGGACCACGCGGACGAACCCGCACAATAAGAGCGGGCTTGCTGCGACATCAGCGGTTGTGCGTGATCTACCCGAGTAGCGCGGCTCACTTGCGCTTGAGGATCACCACCGGCTCCACCGGACGCCGGTGATTGCGGGCCATGATCATCTCGTCGCCCTCAACCCACAACCAAGACCAATTGGGCAGGCCTTTGGGATGGAAATAATGCACATCCCCACTTCGGATGTATGCCTGTGTCATGGCGTAACCTCCAAATCTATTGAACATGTGTCCGGCGAATCGGATGTCTTTTCGCTTGTGGGGGTCTACGTCCTCACGATACCCAGCGCTTGTTCGTCTGGACCACGTTTTGGTTCGAGGGTCGTAAAACCACACCCCCATCACGCCTGTCACGCCGTACGCTTCAGTGCTTACATCAATACCAAACTTCCGCCGGCTATCTGTGGTAAAAAGTATGTCTGATGCAGTAAATCGCTTGCCATCAAGCGGCGACCTGTTCTCGACAGATGCTGGTGAAGCCAGTGGCTCAACTACCTTGTCTTTCGCATCGTAGACCACCACGCTACTACCCCGTTCACGCGACAGACACAGAAGCCACCGATCAATCAGCGCGATATCAACAATCCTGGTTGATACCATCCCGTCTTCGAGCCCGATGTTTCGGAATTTCCCATCTGCGAACTCAATCAACCCATCGTGAGTCGCTAGATACAACTGCCCATTGTAATAGGCATGTGGGAATTTTAAGGAGTAGGGATCGGGCCGTACACTGTGAGTCCAGGCTGTGGTCTGGCCAAGGACTTCAAGCTTCCCACCACGTACGGGCACCCGTGTCAGTGTCACGTGGCACTTAACCTCGTGCCGCTCCTTATTGAATTCGATCGGGTCAGATGCCCACGCAAGCATCAACGACTTCTCTTGATCTGCTGTCGCGGGCTCCCTGAACGCTGCAATCAGGTTACTCATCGCCTGGGTCCGTCCCTCCAGTGGCACGGGAGTCACGGTAAACAGATTCCATGGGTTACCCTCGGCCTCGTATACCTCCTTGATCCGATTCTCGCCTGACTTCCACTTCAGGAACTCCTTATAAAGCCTGAGTGAATCCGCTCGCTGATTCTTGTGTTCCCCCTCGGGGTCCAGTTGCTCAAGAATAGCGACGGCTCGACGCACATCTAAATAGTTATCGTCAGGCGATGACAGTTCGCCTAGCGCTCCGTACGGCGTATGTCGGCTATTTAGCAGCAGTTTGTAATCGCCTGTGCGCTCAACCTCATCGACAAGCTCCCGTGCCCATTGCGCGCCGATCTCTGGAAACTCCTTGCTCAGAACACTCGACGCCAGTCTTCTAGGGGTGTCATCCCACTCCCACCCGCGTCCCCGCCAAGGCTGGTGCCTGTGATATGCCTCAAGCACGCGCAGGGCATACTCCCGCCGCATATCACCCGTAGTCTGCTTTATTAATAACGACCAACCCATCGCTTGGTAATAGATCGGTCCACGCTCTATCATGAAGTTCGCGATGGGAGCAATCTTTACAGGGTTGTACGTAACATCCTTAGGGTCCGGACGAGTGGGAACAACTCGGTTATGTAAAAAATGGCTCAATTCCTGTGCAAGAATGTTGAGCAATTCCTCATTGCGATCGGGTTCTTCAAACACTGGGCCGAGTACTTTTATAACCGCCTGGACAAACGCAGCCTCATCAAATGGATAGGACCAATAGTATGCCCGTAATATCGTGCTCACAATGTGTGAGTATTGGGAACGAGGGTCCTGAGACCAGCCAGAGACGTGGATGGCCACGATCTCGTTATAGATGTCATCGATCTCCGCCATAGCTGCGAGATAGATGGGATTTTCTGGATCGTGTAAGTGTCGCCGGATACTCCAAGGATATTCCTTTATGCCAAACCAACCCGTTCGCTCTTCAACCGGCTGCGCTGCTCGTGTGCGAGCCGCGCGCAGGTCATACTCCATTCGCCGACGCAGTTGATTGATGACAAATGTGTCGTGCTCGGCAGGAGGCATGTTTTTCAATCGAGTCGAATGGACTGAGACTTGTAGCAACATGAAGGCTGATTCTAGATACCGTGGGTTTGGGTCCAGCGCAAACGCCGCATCAAGTTTGGCCAGGCCCAGTTCATGATCCCCCCCCGCTTCGCGGAGACCTTCGTTATACAGAAGCTTTGCTTCCGCCAACGGATCGCTGATAGCGTAGGTTCGACCGGCTTGGCCGCGAATGGCCGCGATCACACCATCCCGGCCGGCGGCGGCATTGGGAGTGGGCAAATCGATAGTCACAACGTCGGCATCGGCTGGCGCGCCCGGTGCGGCCATACGAACGGCGACACGGTAGCCCTTGTCACCCGGCAGGCGTCGCACACTTCCGTCGATCATGAGGGATGAGCCGGGCAGGGTCTGCTCGCCGCCGGCGATCACCGCTTCGCGGATCAGTTCGTAAGACGCCTCGCGGTCCAGCAGCAGGATGTCGGGGACCTCGGTCAGGGCGTGGCTGATCAGCGGCTGCAGGGCCGCGGCCAGCGCGCGGGTCTCCATGTCGTTGTTCTCCGGCTTGAACGCCGCGAGCGTGACGAACTTCATCGACTCGGCTGCGAAGTCGGCCTTGCCCACAGCCAGAGCCGCGATCCCCGCACCCGTCGCGACCAGGTCCTCGCGGTCGGCCTGCATCATCCGGTCGGCCAGCACCAGCCCGGCACGCGGCTCCATCACACGGACGCGGACCATCTGGTCGTTCTGCACCTTCTGCTGCGTCAGTTCGATCAGCACGTCGGCCGAGGCGATCTGCCCAAGCCGGATCGCCTGCGCGCCGGAGTCCAGCGACAGGCCCGTGAGCTTCTGCTCGCGCAGGATGCGGCTAAGGTCGCGGCGGTCCAGCACGCTGTAGCCCTGCTCGCGTAGCTGCGGGATCAGCGTGGCCTCGATGAGGTCGAGCGCGGGATTGGGTTCGGGGATGAGGATGGCGACCGAGTCGATGCGTTCCCCGGCCTTGGGCAACGCTTCGATGAGTCGGGGATCGAGCTTGACGGTGCTCGTGGGGGCGGGCGTTGCCTGGGCTGGGGCGCTGGGCGGTGTCGCTTGGCGATTGGTTG
>JBGTLW010000177.1:0-8494 GCA_041743835.1 Phycisphaeraceae bacterium
ACGCGGCGGTGACGGTGGCTGGCAGGCAGCGCGCGAGCTCGTGCGCGACGGTGGGGCCGGAGATGGACGCCAGCGGCCGCGCGGGACGGTCGGGGTGGTCCTTGGGCTTGCTGCGCTGCGAGCCCGACCCCGCGCCCGGCCCAGTTGCTGACGGTTGATTGGTCAGGACATCGGCGATGATCTGCGTGGGGCGCAGCAGGGAGTTGTTTTCAATGCCCTTGGCGACCGAGGCGATGGGGACGCCGGGCGGGGTGTGCGGCGAGAGGCGTTGCCAGACCGGGCGGATGTATTGGGTCGGGGTGGTGTTGAGGATGATCTTCGCGTCGGCGAGGGCTAGCCCGTCATCGGATGTGAGGCGGATTGACTCTGGGATGCGGGCCTCGGGCAGGTAGCGGGTGTTTCGGCGGGTCTGGATCAGCTCCGCGATGTGGTCGGGGTTGACGCCCCAGAGTGTGACGGGGTGGCCCTTGGATTCGAGCAGCAGGGCCATGACGGTGCCCATGGCTCCGTCGCCGACAATCGTGATGGGGGCTTGGGACATGGGGCGGATTGTCCGGGGAGAGGGGTGGCGGGTCAACGTGGCTGGCAGTTTTGGAGGTCGGTGGGGTGAGTGGCGGTTGCTTTGGGAGCCAAGCAACAGGCCGATAACGACCCAAAAGGCGGTATCGAGGCACGATGGCCGAGGCAGGTCGGCGGCGCTAAGATGAGGCCTGTAAGGGGTCGATGTTGAGGAAGTTGGGTGATTTTGAGCAGACGAATTTGCTCGCGCGTCGATCCGTGGTAGGTATATGGGTACAAACTTTGGACGACGTGGATGCGTTAATTTGGGAAACCCATTAAGATAAGTCGGCCTGTGGCGGGTTGTGCCCGCGTGATGGCAAGGCGTCCGCGGCGGCTGGTCCGTCGTTCGAGGGCGTAGAATGCATAGAACACCACTACCACGCTGGAGCATGTTGTGAGGCGAGCAGATCAAACCAAGTCGGGAGCCGGAGTCGGCCAAACGTTGGTCACCGTGGCCTGTCTTAGCACGGCACTGTGTGCTGTGTTAGTGATTGTCGGCTGCGAGACCAACTCGTTCATGGACCCCTCCAAGGTTGGCAATTGGGAAATGACACCCAAGACCATGCCGATTCTGAACCGGCTGGACGTGATCGATGAGCCGGAGATCTCTTCGCTCCCGGTGACCCAGGTGCAGCCGGGCGACCTGCTGCCGACGACCGATGAATATGTGATCGGGTCGGGCGATCTGGTGACGGTGACGATCTTCGAGCTGATCGTGCCGGGGACCGACGCGGTGCAGACCCGCCGGGTGGATGAGACCGGTGCGATCCGTCTACCCGTGGTGGAGTCGGTGCACGCTGCGGGTCGTTCGCCCAGCCAGTTGGAGAACGACATCGTCAAGACGCTGGACCGCGAGGGCATCCTCAAGGACGCCACGGTAAGCGTGGTGGTGCAGGAGTCGCGGCAGAACACCTACTCGGTGATCGGTGAGCCTTTCAACGGCTCGACCGCGTTTGGCACCTACGTCATCCCCAAGCCCGACTTCCGGTTGCTTGAGGCTTTGGCGCTTGCCCGTGGTGTCCCCGGCCGGACCAAGAAAATCCTGATCTTCCGCCAGACCGCCCTGAGCTCTGAGGTGGAAGGCTCCCGCAGGCCGGACACCGGCGTCGAAGCGATCCCACCCGCCGAGGGCAACCCGGTGGACGTGCTCGATCAACTCGGCGGCGCGTTGGAGGGTGATGGACCGATCCCCTCCGCACCCGTTGAGAGCACCACCGATCGCCCCGATGCTCCGCCAGCCCTGGCGGGCGGGCTTGAGTCGGGTGGCAGCAGTGGTCAATGGATCCGCGTCGGCGACCGCTGGGTAGAGGCGGGCCGTGTGGAAGCCTCGCCCGGCCAAGCCGGCAACACCGCGGCCGATGCCCTCAGCGCCCTGATCACGCAGCGCATCATCGAGGTGCCTTACGAGAACCTCATCAACGGCGACATGCGTTACAACCTGGTCATCCGGGCTGGAGACGTCATCCGCATCCCCGACACGCGCGGCGGGTTCGTGTACCTCATGGGTGAGATCAATCGCCCCGGTGCCTACACCGTGCCCGGCGAGGCCGACCTGACGCTGATGCAACTCATCGCCTCGGGTGGCAATCTTTCCGCCATCGCGGTGCCCAGCCGCGTGGACCTGGTCCGGCGGATCGGCAACGACCGTCAGGCCATTGTCCGCCTGAACCTCAAAAAGATCTTCGAGGGCAACGAGCCGGACATCTTCCTCAAGGCCAACGACCTGATCAACATCGGCACCAACTTCCCCGCGACGCCGTTGGCTGTGTTCCGCAACGGGCTGCGGGCGACCTATGGCTTCGGCTTTGTGGTGGACCGTAACTTCGAGAACCAGGTCTTCGGTCGGCAAAATTGATACACGCCGGCCCGGTGCTGACGCGCCGGGCCGGCTTTGGTTTGGGTTTGATCAGGCGAGATTCGACACACGAAGCTAACCACGCGACGCGGGTCGCTTGGCATCGAGGGTAGGGGGGGGTAAAAGCCCCATGAGGAAGCGATCAGGGCAGGATCATCGCAGGGTGTCGGGCCGGTCTCGCAAGGCGAACCCCCGCGATCCAGCCCGCGTAGGAAGGAGAAGGAGGCTCGACTCATCCGCCTGTTCTGTCGGCGCATGCCCCGCGCGGGGTGAGATGGGATTTAGCCAAACGCGATGACCACCACGACCTTAACCAGCATGACCGGTGACCACCTGTCGCCCCGGCCACTCATCAGCCCGAAAACGTGGGCCTGGATGATCGGGATCGGCGCGGTCTTTGTGGCCATCCACTGGGCGTTCATCTGGTCCACCATCCGCATCTTCATGGTTCAGCAAGGCACCGTGCGTGCCGACTGGTCCCACGTCGCGGTCATCCCACTGATCTCCATCTACTACATCTATCAGAAGCGTCAGACCCTGAAACAAATACCAGCCAGCATCTGTTGGTGGGGTCTTCCCATCATGTTTGCGGGTTTGTTCAGTTACGTCTGGTGGACCTACCCCGGCCGCAACAACATGATGTGCGGCTACTCCATGGTCGTCAGCCTGTTCGGCATGGTGTTGCTGCTGCTGGGCCCGGCCATGATGCGGGTCCTGTGGTTCCCCATCGTGTACCTGTTCTTCGCGGTGAAGGTGGCGGACGGCCTGTGGGAGCGGATCGCCAACATCCTCCAGGACATCGCGGCCCGTGGCTCGACCGTCGTGCTCCAGGTGCTCGCACCCGTGCTGGACTTCGACGTCTCGCGGGAGGGCAACACCATCCGCATGCTCGGGGGCAACCTCACCGACTGGTACCCCATGAACGTGGCCGAGGCCTGCTCGGGCCTGCGGATGCTCATGGCCTTCATCGCGCTGGGAGTGGCGATGGCGTTCCTCTTTGACCGGGCCATGTGGCAGCGGATCATCATGGTGTCCATGGCCATCCCCATCGCGCTGGCGATCAACATCGGCCGGGTCACCACCATCGGCATCATCGCCCTCTATGACACCGAACTGGCCAAGGGCGATTTCCACACCTTTGTGGGCATGCTCATGCTCATCCCCGCGGCCCTGCTGTTCCTCGGCCTTGGCTGGGTGCTGGACCGCATCTTCATCGAACCAGAACCCAGCGAGCAGGCCAACACGCCCGCAACGGCCGGGGCGGATGATGACTACCACCCCCCGCGACATACGCCTGCGGTGATCCAGACCGAAGGCTTGACGCGTGGCGCGGTCATCGGTCTTGTGCTGGTCCTCATCGCCGGCTTGGCGTACTGGGTCCTGATTGGATTCGACTGGGTCAACGCGGCGTTCATGTCTTTCAATCAGGCCCTGGGCCTGGACATGGCCGGGTCCGCGTTCGTCGGTGCTGCGCTGCGTGTGCTGCTCATCGCGGGGCTGATTCTCGCTTTGATCCCGCTGATCAGGGGGCTCACCGCGAACTATCGGCGGGGTGCCGCGATGGGGCTGGTGGCCGCGATGCTCGGGGCCTGGCTCGTCACGCAGTTTGCGGTGCTCCACGTGCAGGGAGCGGTCCTGGTGAAGAAGGCCCTGCCCCTCCGCCACGAGCTATTCATGATGCCCGAAGTCGCCGGGCCTTGGCGGGTGATCCACCGCGACCCGCCCATGTCCAAGGAAATCGAGGACGTGCTGGGCACCACCAAACACCTTTCGTGGTACCTGCTCGACACGCGCATGGCCAACCCCAAGGAGGTGGACCTGATGCGCCGCGGGTTCCCCGAGGGCTCGGTGGTGCGGATGCACCTGGCTTACTACACCGGCGGGATCGACACCGTGCCGCACGTGCCCGATCGGTGCAACGTCGCGGGTGGCTTCCAGGCGCTGGGCAACCCCTTCGATGTCACGCTGGACATCGACAACGGTGAGTACACATTCAACCCCGAGTTGGAGGTGTACGAGACGACCTCCGCCCTGGAGCCCGTGGTCCGCACCGACACGCTTAAGTTCACCGCCCGCGCGTTTACCTACGCCCCGCCCAACAACCCCGACCGGGCCGAGACGGTCATCTACTTCTTCCGCGCCAACGGCGAGTACTATGCGTCGCCCAACCAGGTGCGCATGCTGGGCTTTGACCTGCGGGATGAGTACTCGTTTTACATCAAGGTCCAGGCCGAGGCTCTGGGGGTTTCGGAGCCGAAGCTTGCGGTCGATCGGACATCGGACATGCTCCAGTTTGTGATGCCGCAGATACTCGCCGCGTTGCCGGACTGGACTGAAGTGCAGGCTGGCCGTTACCCCGTGGACCCCGCAGCGCTACCCCAACCCAACACTAAGTAACCAGGAGGTGGTCGCCTATGGCCCGCCGCGTCAATACCAAGTTTGTCATCGTGCTGTGTACCGTCCTGCTGGTGTTGGTCGGCGGGATGTTCGTGGTGGCCACGCGTGTGCTCAACCGGACCGCCGCATACTTTGAAAGCCGGGGCGATGCGTTGCTGGCCGAGGGCGACTACAAGCGCGCCAGCGAGGCCTACGTCCGCGGCATCGTCAAAGAGCCCGACAATCTGGAA
Source organism: Phycisphaeraceae bacterium (assembly GCA_041743835.1). Taxonomy (GTDB): domain Bacteria; phylum Planctomycetota; class Phycisphaerae; order Phycisphaerales; family Phycisphaeraceae; genus JBGTLW01. The sequence goes on from JBGTLW010000177.1 coordinate 5,044, forward strand.
CTCCTCAACAAGTACGTCGAACTGGCGCGGGAGATGCCCGTCGCCAACGTGGTCGAGGCACGCAAGGCCCTGAACACCACGCGAAGCGCCATCCGCCAGGCCGCGAACTATTACCGCGATCGGCCCGAGCAGGTGGAGATGATGTTCGCGTTTGAGAAGGAGCTTGCGGACCTCAGCGGTGGCGGCGGGGCATACACCGGCGTCCATCAACTGGCCACGACCTGGCTCTCCGACCGCCCCGGCGACCCGATCGCCCAGAAGTATCGCGGCATCGCCATGACGCACCTGCTGTCGCCGGACATGCCGCAGGACCAGATCGCCCAACCCGAGGCCGACCTCAGCGCCGCCAACGCCCGTGAACCCAAAGACGCCGACGTGCTTTACCACTTGGCGTTGTATCGGCTCAAGCGCGCGGACATGCTCGACCGCCGTACCGGTGGCGACCCCGAAGCCGCCAAGCGCATGCGGCAGGAAGCCTACGAGATTTCCTCAGCCATGCTCGCGCAGGACCCGCAAGACACTAACCGCATCATCAACCATCTGACCATCCTGCTCAGCCCCGCGATCGATCAGCCCGCGGAGGCCAAGCTCATGGTGGATCAGCTTGAAGCCGCGGTGCTGCAATCGCCCGAGCCACTCAACCGCGTCGCCGCCGCGGCCCGCGCGGTGATCCTGATGGACCGCGAAGAGGTTGAGCAGGGCGAGGGCCTGCCACGGACCACACGCGGCATGTTGCGCGCCAAGGCCATCCACGAAGCCGCGCTCGCGGCGCACCCCAACAATCTCGGATACATGGTGATGCTCGCCAATCAGCTCCGGGTGATGGGCTACACCCAGCAGGCGCTGACGCTGTTCGACAAGGCGAGGCAATCGGATACCAGCGGCAACTTCATCCAGACGCTGGGCGAATCCGATCGCAAGCGAATGGCCACCTATCACGCCGGCGACCTGGCGGTGCACTTGGCCGGCACGACCCAGGGTGAAGAGCGGACGCGCTGGCTCCAGCACGCGACCGCCGCCGCCGCGTCGCTCGAAGAACTGGTCGGCCCAAGCACCGACCTGGTGCTCAAGCTCCGCGGGAAGATCCTGCTCCGCGAGGGCAAGATCAACCCCGCGTTGCAGATGCTCGACCGCGCCGCACAGGCCTCCGACAACCGGGACGACGAAACCCTTTCACTCATCGCCGACGCAGCCAATCGCCGGGGCGACTGGGGCCTCGCCGCGTCGCGGCTGCGGGCGATCATCGCGCGTCGGCCAGACCTCAGCTCGCTGCGTGTGGGCCTCATCGACATCTACCTCCAGCACCGCCAGCTCGACGAGGCGGCGCAGGAACTGGAGACTCTCACTGCGCTCGACCCGCAGAACCCCGAGATACCCCGGCTTCGTGCGGCCCATCGTGCCCAGAACCGCGACTTTGGGCAGGCCCTGGCCTTCTACGAGGCGCAGGACCTGGACCAGAACCCGCAGTACCTGCGCCCGCTGCTCCAGGCCTACGTCGAGGCCGGCCGCGAGGACGACGCCCGCAAGCTCATAGCTCAACGGTTCGACGCCAACCCCGCGAATCTGGACCTGCTGCGGCTGGCGATGGCGGTCACCAACGACAACGAGCAGCGATCGGCCATGATCGCCCGCGCCAGGGAGGCCGGGGCAGACAGCCAGGTGCTGGACCTGTTCGAGAAGCAGCTCACCGGCAGCCTACAGATCGAGGACGTCATCGCGCTAAGCTCCCAGCGCACCGAAGACCCGCTCGAGCGTGCCCTGAGCGAGGCGCAGCTCTACCTCCAAGCCAACCGGATCGACGACGCGGTCACAGCGGTGAATCGTGCCGCGGAGATCGCCCCGGCCGACCCGCGGATCGTGCAGTTCCGCTTTGACCTGGCGTTGATGCAGAGCGAGTTCGAGAAGGCTGGGGCGTTGGCCGACGAAGCCGCGCGGCAAAACATCGATCTGGCCAACGGCGCGTTCTTCCGTGCCCGGCTGCTCGCCGCGAGGGGCCAGACACGCGCCGCCATCGAGTCGATGCGGCAGGCCCTGGCCGCGATCCCGGTCTTCCCCGAGGGCAACCGTTTTCTTGGCGCGTTGCTCCGTGAGAACGACCAGGCCGAGCAGGCCATCGAACAGTTCGAGCTGGCGTTAGGTTTTCAGCCAGACAGCGTGCAGACGCTGCTGCCTCTGGCGTCGGCCTACGCGTCCGTGGGTCGCAACGCCGATGCGGTCAGCGCGATGCGTCGTGCGTACCGTGCAGCCCCAGGCAACGCCTCGGTGTTCAACCAGTACGCCTCCATCGAGTCGGCCGTCGGCCAGCCCGAGCGTGCGCTGGCCGCCCGCTTCGAGCGTGCGGAGAGATTGCCGGGCGACCGGGACAACCGCCGCACACTGGCGATCATGCTGGCCGAGCAGAATCGATATGCCGAGTCCGTCGCCATGATGGATGAGATCATCAGTGAAGAGGGAGCGACGCGCATCAACGTGGTTGCGCGTGCATCGGTCGAGCAGGCCACGGGCAATCCCGAGAAGGGTCTGGAAGTTATCCAGCAATACCTCGCGACGCTGGGGGATCAGGCAGAGATCGAGGACGTGCTGGTGGAGGCGCGTTATCTGCGGCTAACCGGGAATGCCGACGCCATGGCCAGGGCATACCACCGCGCGATGGCGATGGAAGATAAGGTTTCGCGTCCCGCGAGCCGTGAGTTTGCGGACGTGCTGTTCCAGGCCGGGCAAAGCGAAGCGGCCGTGACCATCTACCGCGAGTTGTTCGAGGCGTCGCCGGACGACCCCTCCGTGCGTCTGCGTCTGGCTGAGACACTGCTGCGCGTGGGTAAGACACAGGAATCCGAGGCACTTTTGGGCGGGATCGAGCCCAGCGCGGTCACGGGTCTGCTCAAGGTGATGGCTGCGCGTCAGCGGGGCGAACCCGATGCCGCGATCAAGCTGGTGGATGAAGCGTTGGCCCGGATCAAGGACGGCGACTCGCGGAGCCAATCGCTGCTGTATTACCAGCGTGGCGAGGTGCTCGCGGTCGATCGTCAGGACTTCCCCGGTGCCATCCGCGACCTGCAGCGGGCGATCGAGCTGAACCCGACGATGAGCCAGGCGCGGGTGCTGCTTGCGAACTGCTTTGTCGCAAGCGCTCAGCCGCAGCAGGCCCGTCGGCAGTTTGAGACGATCCTTCAACAGAACCCCGATGAGGGTCAGGTTCGGCTTCAACTGGTGAACCTCTACATCGCGGACACCGATTTCTCCGCAGCGCGTCGGCTGCTCGACGATGCCATCACGCGTTCGCCAGAGGTCCCGATCTGGCCCCAGCTCCGCGCTCAGCTCGCGTTGCGTGAGCAGAAGCCCGGCGAGGCGGAAGCCAACTGGCGCAAGGCTCTGGCACTGCGTGAGAACCCTGCGGTCATCTCGTCGCTGGCTACGCTGATGCTGGATCAGGGGCGGCCGGGCGACGCGC
>JBGTLW010000178.1:0-15186 GCA_041743835.1 Phycisphaeraceae bacterium
CCAGCGACGGTCATCGCGACGGATAGCAGCGACAGGGTTAAGAAGAGTGCGATCCCGAAACGACGCATGGGGGGAGTGTAGCGGAGATGGGGGATAGGCGCTGGGCGCTAGGGGTTAGGCGCTGGGGGTTGGGGCGATGGGTTGCTGGGGCTGTGGGGGTGATAGGCGGGACGCCTGTCCCACCGTGTGGGGAGGGGCGAGTGATTATAGGCGCTGGGAGTTAGGCGCTAGGGGTTGGGGGGTTGGTTCCGGGGGTGGGGGCGGAGGCAGTATCTCGTTCTTCCATACTGCCTAGAACCTCGATGGCCAGCAGCACCCAATCGCACACGTCATAACTCTTTGACAACCATGATCGCCAGTCGTCCATCCTCAAGTGTGCGGTTGACGTACCTGCACCCCTTAGGTGGTGGATTCAACTCTCCCTCGGCCTCGGCAACCTTCTTAGCCGCATTGAGCCGGTTCTGGAACTGCCGACTCTCTAGCCCCTTGGGTATGCTGACGACAGCAGCGTCACCCCCGAGGCGTAACTGGTTCATGGCCTCCCACACTCGCGCGTACTTCGATACTTTCCTTGGCGTGCGATTCATAAACTTCAAGCTCTCAACGTTTGTCATCGTCACGTCAAACTCGCCCAACTTACTACGGTTTCGATGCTTGCTGGTGCTCACGTCATACCTTTCCGGCCGCTGATTTACTCCCCGTCAGGCGACCAATCTACCAACCTACTCGACGAATCGCGTCTCTCCGTGGCGCGTTTGACCCTGCAATAAGGGGCAACCTCTACGCGAGGTTGTACGTCGGGTGTAGTAGTGGATATAGACTCTACCATGATCCAACCCACTTCCTACACCAAGTCAGTCGGTGGTTGCAGTCCCGGACCTCCGCTACTACCTCGTGCATGTCCGTGTCGGGCGGTATATTCGGTTGGGTGATGTGCGTCAGCGTGGCTGAGGGCGGAGGAGTTTTAGGAGGGGGAGGGTGCCGCCGACGATGCACATGAGGATGAGCGGTGAAGCTCCGAGGAGCATGGCGGTGTTTTCGGTGGGGACGTGGTCTTTGAGTGCGAGGCCGACGAGCCCGCAGAGTGGGCCGAGGGCGAATCCGCCGCCGATGAGTGCTTCGTGTCCTCCGCCTGCTTTGACGGATGCGTTTTTGGATGCGAGTGAGTAGTAGAGCGAGGCGAAATAGACCAGCCCCCCGAACAGGCCGAAGAGCGCTTCGCCGACGAGGACGACGACGAGGCTGTCGCCGAGGAGGATGAGCAGGAAGCCGACGGGGAGGAGGAGGACGCTTAGGAGCAGCGGCGATGCGCGGCCGTACCAGAAGGTGAACCAGCCGAGGCCCGCGAACGCGGCGATGCGTGCGAGGTCCATGACGGATGCGAATGGCGTTGCCCATTGGGTTGATAGGCCGAGGTGGTCTTTGAGGATGTAAGGCAGGAGCGGCGCGAGGAGGAAGAGCATGGCGTATCCGCCGAGGAGGAGCCATCTCGAGCCGACGAGCAGCGCGATGTAGCGTGTCATGCGTGCTGGGTCTGGTTGGTCGGGGTGGTCGTGTGGTGTGTGGATGGGTGTGGCGGGGAGCCGGGCGAGGATGGCGTAGGCGATGATGTGGCAGATGATGCCGACGGCGAAGAGCGAGCCCGGCCAGCCGGAGGCGAGGAGCGGTCCTGTGATGGCGACGCCGATGGGCACGGCGAGTGACCATGCGATGCAGAAGCGTCCGACCATCTTGAGCATCTGTCGTGCGACGAGGCCGGCGGTGGTGTAGCTCTCGATGATGGGCCACATGAACCCGCTGAGGATGCCGACACACGCGAAGGCCGCCCAGATGACCCACGCGGGGGCGTAGAGCATGAGGAGGATGAGCAGGAGCATCTGCCCGACGACCGCGCCGAGGAGGGCGCGGCGTTCGCCTGTGCGGGCGCTGACGGTGTGACTCACCAGCGCGCCGGTGACGTAGCACACGCCGAAGAGCAGGCCCAGCCAGAGGTTGAGCGGCTTGGTGAAGGCGAGCACTTCTTCGGTGTAGAAGTAGATGCCGCGCTCCAGGAGGATGACGGCGAGGCTTTCAAGGAAGCTGGCGACGAACAGGCCGCGGCGGCGCATGGGCTAGATCACTTTCCGCGTCATGGCCCGTCGCATCTCGCGGTCGGCGACCTGCTTTTTCATGTCCTGGCGTTTGTCGTGTGTCTTCTTGCCCGTGCCGAGGCCCACTTCGAGCTTGACCATGCCGCGGACGAAGTACATGGCCAGGGGGACGATGGTGACGCCTTTGGTGGTGGTCTTGCCCAGCAGGTTCTCGATCTGGCGTCTGTGTGCGAGCAGTCTGCGTGGGCGTTTGGGTTCGTGCTGGTTGTCGCCGGCCTGGGGGTAGAGGGCGATGTCCACGTTGTAGAGCATCAGGGCCTGGGTGCGCGGGTCCACGCTGACGTAGCCCTCGGCCAGGGAGACCTGGCTGTGGCGGATGGATTTCACCTCGCTGCCGCGCAGCATGACGCCGACCTCGAGCTTTTCCTCGATGTGGTAATCGTGCGTGGCCCGGCGGTTGACGATCCGCGGGCTGAGGTTGGTGGGCTTGTCTTTGCGGGCCATGGGACTCAGCAGCGTATCTGGTTTGGGTGGTGCGGTCTAGGGTCGCTTTGGCCCGGGATCATGCGGTGGTTATAATGCGGGGCTTGGCTGGGGGATGGAACACACACAATGAGCACCGCCACACAAACCTCACACGCGTCCTGTTCCCGTGCCCAGGCCCCACGCATCGCGATCGTCGGCGCGACCGGCGCGGTGGGCGAGGAGTTTCTGCGCGTGCTGGCTCAGCGCGACTTCCCCATGGGCGGGCTTAAGCTGCTGGCAAGCGCGCGCAGCGCGGGCAAGGAGCTGACGTTCAAGGGTGAAGCGTTCACCATCGAGGAACTGACGGAGCAGAGCTTCGAGGGCATCGATCTTGCGCTGTTTTCCGCGGGCGGTTCGATCAGCAAGAAGTACGCCCCGCTCGCGGTGAAAGCCGGGGCGGTGGTGGTGGACAATTCGTCTGCGTTCCGGATGGATGCTGGGGTGCCGTTGGTGGTGCCGGAGGTGAACCCCGGGGCGATCGCGGCGGCGGGCATTGGGTTGCGCGCGGGCCTGAAGCCTGGCGCGGGGATTATCGCCAACCCCAACTGCTCAACGATCATCATGCTGATGGCGGTGAACCCGATCCATAAGGCGGTGGGTGTGAAGCGGATGGTGGTGAGCACGTATCAGGCGGCAAGCGGGGCCGGGGCCGCGGCCATGCGTGAGCTTGAGACCCAGACACGCGAAGCGCTGGCGGGCGAGGTGAAGACCAAGGAAATCTTCCCGTTCCAGTACGCGTTTAACATTTTCAGCCACAACACCAAGATCGGCCCGGAGGGATACAACGAAGAAGAGATGAAGATGCTGCGCGAATCGCACAAGATCTGGGGCCAGACGCAGCTTGCGGAGTCGGAGAGGACCGCGATCACCGCAACGTGTGTGCGTGTGCCTGTGATGCGGGCGCACGCGGAGTCGATCAACCTGACGCTCCGCAAGCCCTTGAGCGAGGCGGACGCGCGTAAGCTGCTTGAGCAAGCGCCCGGCGTGTCGGTGATGGATGACCGTGCGGCCAATCGTTTCCCGACGCCGCTGGAAGCATCGCACAAGGACGATTGTTATGTGGGTCGCATCCGCCGGGACCTGTCTCAGCCGGAGGGCTACGGGCTGGACCTGTTCGTGTGTGGCGACCAGGTGCGGAAGGGCGCGGCGCTCAACGCGGTGCAGATCGCGGAACTTTTGCTGGCATGACCCGGTGGTGCCGCGCTCGGTAGCGTGGCCGAGCGCGGGGTATGGCAGAACCTATAGGTTGCACTGTGCAGCGTCATAAGCCAAGTGATTTCCCGGCGTGGAGCCTGCTTGGTGGGGCGCTGCTGTTGTCGGCGACGGCGGGGTTTGTGAATGTCGTTATGCTGCAGTTGTTTCATGTGCCGGTCAGCCACATGACCGGCGCCGCGTCGCACCTCAGCGAGGAGATGATCGGCGGGGGGTGGCGCGGCTTGGTGTTTACCGGCGGTGTGGTGCTAGCGTTTCTGGGCGGGGCGACGGTCTGCGGGTTGATTGTCGGCAACAAGTCGCTTCGCCCCGGGCGTCGCTACGGGATCGGGCTGATGGTCGAGGGCGCGGCGCTGGGGCTTGCGGCCTGGCTTGCGCAACGGGGCCAACTCGCGGCGTTACCGGCCGCGGCGTTCGCCTGTGGATTGCAGAACGCGCTGGCGACCAGCTACCACAACCTGGTCATCCGCACCACGCACGTCACCGGTATCGTGACGGACATCGGCCTGATGCTGGGGCACCTCATCAAGCGACACCGTATCGTCGGGTTTAACCTGGTGGTGCTGGTCACGCTGCTGTCGGGCTTCGTTCTCGGCGGGGTGGCGGGGTACGCGATGTACGACGCATGGGGCATGAGGGCGATGTGGCTGCCTGCGGCTGGGTGCTGGCTCGCGGGCGGCGGGTACTACCTGTGGCGGCAACGGCTGCGCATCGCTTCAGTGGACTGAGATATACGGCGACCTCAGCGGGGTTGTTGGTGACCTACGCGGCAGTCTGCTTGCGGGGCGTGAAGATGCGCACGGCATTGCGACCCGAGGCCTTGGCTGCGTACACACCCTGATCGGCCGCCTTGACGAGCTGCTCCGCCGAAACAAAGAAGTCGCCGATATGGCACGCCACGCCGATGGAGCAGGTGATCGAGAGGAGGTCGCCCGCTTCGCTTGTCACTTTCGCGTCCGAAGCCACAGCCGCGCGGATCTGCTCGGCGACGGTGGCGGCTGCCTTGCGGTCCATCCCGGGGCAGACCACGGTGAACTCTTCGCCGCCATACCGGAAGACCCGGCCGCGCTCGCCCACGACCTTCTCGAGCGTCTGGGCAAATATCACAAGCACCCGGTCACCAAGGGCGTGGCCGTAGGTATCGTTGAACGGCTTGAACTTGTCGATGTCGATGAACATCACGCTCAGCGGCTTGAGCGGGTTGGCCTGACCAAAGGATTGGCCGACGAACTCATCGAACGCGCGCCGATTGGATGCGCCGGTCAAGGCGTCGGTATTGACCTCGGTCGATAGTTTCTGGTTCTGCGCTTCGAGTTTGTCGGTTTGTCGTTGCGCTTGCAGGGTGATCTGCATCAGCGCTTCGTTTGCGCGGGCCAGGATCTCGTCGGGGTTGCCGAGGTTTCCCGTCGGCAGGTCGAAGAGGCGGCTCATTTCCTTGGTCTGTTGATGGATGGTCTTGAGCAAGGGTGACGCCTGGTCGTGCGTGATGCCAAACCAGGCCTCTGCCTGCTGGTGGAACTGCTCAAGCGCGGGGCCATCACCCGTGGGGCTCATGAACACATCCGCGACGCGGTTGCCCAGCGACACACAGCGCACGAGCTGCTGTACCTCCTCATCGGCGTCGTCGGGGGTCTCGTGCCAGCGCACGGGGGCGGTGAGCAGCGGCGGGAGTTTCCATTTGTCCGCTAGGGCCGCACCCACACACGCGTGATCGATGCCGAACGCCTCGATCTCAAGCATCCGCAGGGTGCGATGGCTCCCCTTGGATTTATGCATCATGCGGTTGTACTCGGCCCCGAGCGTCTGCGCGAGGACCACCATGCCCATGTCCTGCAGCAGGCCTCCCAGGAAGCACTCTTCCTGCTGGAGGATGCCCGCGTGCGCGGCTAGCGCTTTGCCAGCCGTCGCCGAGTAGAGGCTCCGCCGCCAGTACGCGACGTGGTCGAAGTTTTCATCGGCCTGGTCCTTCAGATTGGCCACCAGCGAGAATCCAAGCGCCAGGGTCTTCACCGAGTTCAGGCCCAGCACCACCAGCGCGTGACTCACCGTGCTGATGGAGTAGGCCTGGCCATAGAAGCTGGAGTTGACGGTCTTGAGGATCTTGCTGGACAGGGCGGGGTCGTGCTGGATCGTGTGCGCGATCTGCTTGATGTTGACATCCTGCTGCTGCACCAATTCGATCACTTCCAACGCAACAGCGGGAAGGCTGGGCAGGCGTGGCGATTGCAAGACGCGATCTAGAAATTCCTTACTCATCGTTCGCAACACCTCTGAGGCCTCAGCCCGGCCCCCCTCCAGGGCCAGAGCATGAAGCCGGTTTACATAAGCAGTGGTCTTAGGCTTGGTGAAGGATCACCGCCTCCCGCCTGCTACAGTCACAATCGGTTGTTCGCCTTATTCACTTCACGGCCCATTAAAAAATGTATCAGGCATGATCCGATAAGAAGTCTGCCGCCACGCCATCCACGGGTAATTGAAAACCCCCGACCACAAAATGGCCGGGGGCAAGGGGTCTGTGTCGTGCTCACCGGGTGAGGCTCAGGTGCTCTCGGCACCAGCCTGGGCAACCTCGCCGGTGTCGGCCTTGTCGCCGCCCTTCTCACTTGGCTTGTCCTTCGCGGTGAAGGTCAGGGCGTCCGAATCATCGATGCGGGTCACCGTGATGGTCTGGCCGGGCTTGATCTCATCTCGCAGGATCGCCTCAGACAGCGGGTCTTCGACCAGGTTCTCGATCGCACGGCGGAGCGGCCGGGCACCGAAGTCGGGGTTGTAACCCTTCTCGATGAGGTAGTCCTTGGCCTTCTGATCCAGCATCAGAGCCATGTCACGGTCCTCAAGCCGATTGAAGACCTTCTTGAGCTCGTACTCGACGATGCCATTGAGGTCGGTGCGGTTGAGCGGCCGGAAGACGATCATCTCATCAAGCCGGTTGATGAACTCGGGGCGGAAATAACGCTCCACCTCCGAGTTGATCGTGTCCTTGATCTTCTTGTAGTCCGCCTCTTCGGAGGGCACCGCGAAACCAAAGCCCGCCTTGTTCTTAATCAGCTCGGCGCCGATGTTGCTGGTCATGATGATGACCACGTTGCGGAAGTTCACGTGCCGCCCAAACGAGTCGGTGAGCTGCCCCTCTTCCATGATCTGCAAGAGCATGTTGAACACGTCGGGGTGAGCCTTCTCGATCTCATCGAGAAGCACCACCGCGTAAGGCCGACGGCGGATCTGCTCGGTGAGCTGCCCGCCCTCTTCATAGCCGACATACCCCGGAGGCGCACCGATCAGCCGGCTGACGTTGTGCTTCTCCATATACTCGGACATGTCGATACGGATCAGGGCCTCGGCATCGCCGAACATGAACTCCGCGAGCGACTTGGCGAGCAGGGTCTTGCCCACACCCGAGGGGCCGACAAAGATGAAGCTGCCCATCGGCCGACGCGGGTCCTTGAGGCCCGAGCGTGCGCGGCGGATGGCCTTACTGATCGACTTGATCGCTTCATCCTGGCTGACCACGGACTTGTGCAGCTCTTCCTCGAGCTGGAGCAGTCTCTGCGACTCGGCCTTCTCCAGCCGAGTCAGCGGCACGCCGGTCATCTTGCTGACAACCTCGGCGACGACTTCTTCATCCACCACGCCATCCACCTCGGTCGTCCGAGCCCGCCACTGACGCTGGATCTCTTCTTTCTTGCGGCGGAGGGACTCCGCCTCGTCACGCAGTTCGGCTGCCTTCTCGTAATCGGCTGCCTTCACAGCCTCGTCCTTGTCGATCGACAGGCGTTCGATCTTTTCCTCGATGTCCGCTAGGTCCGGGGGCTTGCTCATGGACTTAAGCCGGATGCGCGCACCCGCTTCGTCGATGACGTCGATCGACTTGTCGGGCTGGACCCGCGCGGTGATGTATCGGTCCGACATCTCGACCGCCGCCTCAACCGCCGCGTCGGTGATCGACACGCGGTGGTGGGCCTCGTAGCGGTCGCGCAGCCCCTTGATGATCTCGACGGTGTCCTTCTTGTTGGGCGGCTCGACCATGATGGTCTGAAACCGGCGCTCCAGCGCGCCGTCCTTCTCGATGTACTTGCGGTACTCGTCAAGCGTGGTCGCGCCGATGCACTGGATCTCGCCGCGTGACAGCGCGGGCTTGAGGACGTTGGACGCGTCGATCGCGCCCTCCGCGCCGCCCGCGCCGACCAGCGTGTGCAGTTCGTCGATAAACAGCAGCACGTTCTTGGCACGCCGCACCTCGTTCATGACGGCCTTGATGCGCTCCTCGAACTGGCCTCGGTACTTGGTTCCCGCCACCATCATCGCCAGGTCCAGCACGACGATCCGGCGGTCGCCAAGGATGTCGGGCACGTCCTGATTGATGATCTTCTGCGCCAGGCCCTCGACGATGGCGGTCTTGCCCACGCCGGCTTCGCCCAGCAGCACGGGGTTGTTCTTGGTTCTGCGGCAGAGGATCTGCACCAGCCGTTCGATCTCGTTGGCTCGGCCGATGACCGGGTCGAGCGATCCTTCCTTGGCGAGTTCGGTCAGGTCGCGGCCGAAGCTGTCCAGGGCGGGGGTCTTGCTCTTGCCGCCCTTGGCCGCCTTGCTCGCGGCATCCTCACCGGCGCCCGCGGTACCGCCGGCCGCCGCGGCTTCCTCGGGGTCCACGCCGGCACCCAAAAGGTTAAGCACTTCCTCGCGGACCTCTTCGAGCTTCAGGTTCAGGTTCATCAGCACCTGCGCGGCCACGCCCTCGTGTTCACGCAGCAGACCCAGCAACAGGTGCTCGGTGCCGACGTAGTTGTGGTTGAGGTTGCGGGCCTCTTCGATCGCGTACTCGATGACTTTCTTGGCGCGCGGCGTCTGGGGCAGCTTGCCCATCGTGACCATGTCCGGGCCGGACTTGACCAGCTTCTCGACTTCCAGCCGGACCTTCCGCAGGTCCACATCCAGGTTCTTGAGGACATTGGCCCCGACGCCCGAGCCTTCCTTCACCAGCCCCAGCAGGATGTGCTCGGTGCCGATGTACTCGTGGTTGAAGCGCTGGGCTTCCTGGTTGGCCAGGGCCATGACCTTGCGGGCGCGATCGGTAAAGCGTTCAAACATGTGTGTGTCCCATTCCTTGGGTAAGCGGTCGGTCTGTCCCTCGAATCCTAGGCAGGCAAGGTCCGTCGGCAAGGCCCACCAGCTAGATTATCGGGGCTTGCCGACGATCTGGCAAACCACCGCAATCTTTTTGCAAGCTCTGTGCCATATCCCCTGCATCGGTTCAATCCACGTGCCGGCTCGCATAGTCGCATTATCGGCAGGCGCAGCCCGCAGGATTGGCAGGTCGGCACACCGCGCCTGCCGATCCCGCTGCTTGACCCGTGCGCCGGAGACTGTCTAATGCGTGCACGCTTTGCATCAGGAAAGTCTATGCCCGCACCCTCAACCGCTCATCCCCAACGCAACACCATCCACCACACCGAGCCCGCCCGGCGGTTCGACCATGGCTACCCCCTGGGTAATGGCCGACTGGGCGCGATGTTCTACGGGCAGCCCGGCTGCGAACGCATCACACTCAACGAAGACACCATCTGGGCCCGTCAGCCCGGCCGCTACTACAACCCCGCTGCGCGTGAGAACCTGCAAGAGATGCGCCGCCTGCTGATGGCGGGGCAGCCCCGTGAGGCGATGACGCTGGCCGAAGCCACCATGATGGGCACGCCCAACGACCTGCAACCCTACGAGGTGCTCGGCGAACTGGTGATGAACACGCCCGCAGACAGCCACGCGAAGCCAGCCGAGTACCGCCGCGCGCTGGACCTGGACACCGCCATCGCTTCGTGCCGCTACATGCTGCATGACACGGTCAATACGCGGGAGGTGTTTGCCTCGGCTGCGGATCAGGTGGTCTGTGTTCGGTGGGAAGCGGAGCGGGGCGGCACCATCGAGACAATCCTCTACTTCGCACGCGACAGCGGCGCTGCGGTGACCGCGGATGGGCTTGGCCGACTCACGCTCGAGGGGCAGGCGGGCAAGCGCGGGACAAGCTTCTTCAGCGTCGCGCAGGTGATTGTGGAGGGCGGGACACTCAGCGCGACCAGTGAACGGCTGCACGTGCGTGGGGCCAGCAGCATCACCATCCTGATTGCCGCGGCCACGGATTATCGGGGCGATGCACCGCGGGTGCTGGCGGAGTCACAACTGGCTGCTGCTCTCGCCAAGGGTTACGCCAAGCTCCGCGAGGACCACATCCGCGAGCACCGCCGGCTGTACCATCGGGCCAGCCTGACACTGGGGCAGGCCGACGACGCAAACGCGGCCGTGCCCACGGATCAGCGGCTTGAACGGCTCAAGGCCGGGGGCGACGATCCGGCGCTGGCAGCGTTGTATTTCAACTTCGGGCGTTACCTGCTGGTCAGTTGTTCAAGGCCCGGCACGCTACCCGCCAACCTCCAGGGCATCTGGAATCATTCCCTAACCCCGCCGTGGAACTCGGACTTCCATACCAACATCAACTTGCAGATGAACTATTGGCCAGCGGGCGTCACGAACCTGGACTGCTGCCACACGCCGCTGTTCGATTGGATGCGTGACACGCTGGTGCCCTCCGGCCGACAGACCGCCGCGCTTCACTACGGCATGCCGGGCTGGGTCGCGCACCACATCTCCGATCCCTGGGGCTTCTCCGTGCCGGGGAATGCCGCGACCTGTGGGCTGTGGCCCACCGGCGGGGCCTGGCTGTGCGACCACCTGTGGGAGCACTACCTGTTCACAGCCGATCGCGCGTTCCTCGAAGAGACGGCCTATCCCATCATGCGCGAGGCGTGCGAGTTCTTCCTCGCGTTCCTCGTGGAGGATGAGCACGGCCAACTGCTCTGCGGTCCTTCGAGCTCGCCGGAGAACCGTTACTTCCTGCCCGATGGCTCGGTGGGTCACTTGTGCATGGGGCCCACGATGGACAGTCAGATCCTCCGCGAACTGTTTGGGCACACGACCGATGCGGCACGCGAGCTAGGGTGCGATGCTGACTTGGTGGCCCAACTGCTGCGGGCATCCGAGAAACTGCCACCCAACCAGATCGGCAAGCATGGCCAGATCATGGAGTGGCCGCAGGACTACGACGAGCCCGACCCGGGGCACCGCCACATCTCGCATCTGTTTGGCCTGCATCCGGGCACGCAGATCAGCCCCACCACAACGCCGGCGCTGGCGGCCGCGGCAACCAAAACCATCGAACGCCGCCTTGCTCACGGTGGTGGGCACACCGGCTGGTCGCAGGCGTGGATGGTCAACTTCTATGCACGCCTGCACGATGCCGAGAAATCCCACCACGCGGTACACCGGCTGCTCACCAACTGCACCCTGCCCAACCTGTGGGACACGCACCCGCCCTTCCAGATCGACGGGAACTTTGGCGGCACCGCGGGTATCGCTGAGATGCTGATTCAGTCGCACGACACCACGGCTGAGGGCATCCGTCTGATCGCCCTGCTCCCGGTGCTCCCCTCGGCCTGGCCCGAGGGGGAGTTCCGGGGCCTGCGGGCGAGGGGCGGGGTCACCGTGGATTGTGCGTGGAGTCAGGGCCGCATCACCGAGGCGAGCTTAACCGCCGACCGGGATATCACGGTCCACCTCGTCCTGCCCCGCCGCGAACCCAAGCCGATCTCCCTGACTGCAGGCAAGCGTGTAGCCATCGACCTTAAATCGATGTAACACGCAACACAGCAACCGCTCAGGCGTGAGGCCCGTCGAGGCCTGCGCATCCTTCGCATAGCTGCTGAGGCTCACGGGTTTGGCGGGGCTTCGTGAGCGAGTTCTTCGAGGCACTTGATAATCAGGGCGGTCCACCCGGTCTGGTGCGAGGCTCCAAGGCCCCGGCCCGTGTCGCCGTGGAAATACTCGTGGAAGAGGACCAGGTCCTTGAACCCGGGCTGATCGCAGAAGCGGGCGTCCGGCCCGAGGCACGGCGGTGTGTCCCCGTTGGCTGTGACAAAAAGCCCCGCAAGGCGGCGTTGCAACTCCAACGCTATCTCCTTCAGGTTCATCAGGTTGCCGGACCCGGTCGGACACTCGACCTTGAGTCCGTCGCCATAGAAGTGGTAATAGCGTTGCAGCGATTCGATCAGCAGGAAGTTGACGGGGAGCCAGATCGGCCCGCGCCAGTTCGAGTTGCCGCCGAACATGTAGGTGTCCGACTCACCGGGGGTGTATCGTACCTCGTGACGCTGGCCCTCCAAGTCAAGGACGTAGGGGTGCTTCTCGTGGTACTTGGACAGAGACCGGATGCCGTAAGGCGAGAGGAACTCCCCCTCGTCGAGCATGTAAGCCAGCACGCGGAGCAGCCGATCCTTGGAGGGGATGGCCAGTAGGTAGCGGTCCTTGTCCACGCCATCGTGCTCCATGTATGACAGTTGCTTGGCAAGGTCCCGCCGGTTTTCGAGGAACCAGCGTGTACGCTTCTTGAATCCCGACAGCGTGTCGCGGTCGTGCCGCTCGATCACGGTCACCGCGATCAACGGCATCAAGCCGACAAGGGAACGGACCTTGAGCTTGATCGAGTGCTTCTGCTCCTTGTGCCAGATCTGGTCGTAGTAGAAGCCATCCTCTTCGTCCCACAGCCCCCCGCCGCCCAGGTGGTTCATGGCATCGGCGATCTGCACGAAGTGCTCGAAGAACTTTGACGCCATGTCGGAATAGCCAAAATCCGTCTGCGCAAGCTCTACCGCCATGTCGAGCATGGTCAGGGAGTAGAACGCCATCCATGCGGTACCGTCGGCCTGCTCCAGGTGGAGGTCTTTGCCTAATTCGATGTTGCGGTCGAACACGCCGATGTTATCCAGCCCGAGGAACCCGCCGCTGAACAGGTGGTTCCCGCCGGGGTCCTTGCGGTTGACCCACCATGTGAAGTTGAGCAGCAGCTTCTGGAATGCCCCGGCCAGGAACTTGCGGTCTCTCCCGCCGCGTGGGCCGGTCATCTTGAATACCCGCCAGCAGGCCCAGGCATGGACCGGGGGATTCACATCGCTGAAGTTGAACTCGTAGGCCGGGATCTGCCCGTTGGGGTGCATGTACCACTCGCGCAGGAAAATGCTCAGTTGCCCCTTCGCGAAGTCCGGGTCGATCCCCGCGAACGGTAGCATATGAAACGCAAGGTCCCACGCGGCATACCACGGGTACTCCCACTTGTCGGGCATCGAGATGACATCGCGGTTAAACAGGTGACGCCAATCGCTGTTGCGTCCGGAGCGGCGCGACTTTGGCGGCGTGGGCATGTGCGGATCGCCATCGAGCCACACATCCGTGATGTAGTGATAGAATTGCTTGGTCCACAGCAGCCCCGCGTAGGCCTGCCGGCTGACGCGCCGCTGAGCCGCGTCAAGCCCCGCAGCAAGCACAACCTCGTAGAACGCATTGCACTCGGCGATCCGCAAGTCGAAGACCGCATCAAAATCAGAGTCGAGGCAAGCCGTGCCATCGGTCGTTGCCGCGTCGGTGTCGAACAGCCGGAGATGGACAACCTGTGACTCACCCGCCCCAAGCGTGAGCCGATGCCAGACCCCCAGCTTGCTGCCGTAGCCCTTGGGGTTGATGGTGTCGGCCTTGCCGTGGATGATGTGGTCGTGTAAACCATCCTTGCACCATCTGGCAGCATTCTCCGTGTTCCAGAGCTTGCGGAAGTTGGTGTCGTTGTCGGTGAATAGCAGCTTTGGCTGCGAACCGTTGGGCGATGGGCCGACCTTCAGGGTGTAGTTGCCCAGCGTCTCGTGGTTGGTGATGACGGTGGCGTCGTCTTTCCGCTTCATGTGCGGCTTGAGTGTGCAGCCCTCGTGCTCACACCCCCACACCCACGTGTTGCGGAACCAGAGTTGGGGGATCAGGTGCAGGTCCGCGCTGTCTGGGCCATGGTTCGTGATCGTGAGCCGGATCAGCAGGTCGTTGTCGTCGGCCTTGGCGTACTCGGCCAAGACATCGAAGTACCGCCCCTCATCAAACACACCCGTGTCCGTGACCTCAAACTCAAGCGTGTGCTTGTCGCGTCGGCGGTTTTCCTCGGTGATCTGCTCATAGGGGAACGCGGCCTGGGGGTACTTGTAGAGGGCCTTGGCGTAGGAGTGGGTGGGTGTGGAGTCGAGGTAGTAGTAAAGCTCTTTCACATCCTCGCCGTGGTTGCCTTCGTGCCCCGTGAGTCCGAACAGCCGTTCTTTAAGGATCGGGTCCTTGCCGTTCCACAGCGCGACCGCGAAGCACAGCCGGCACTGCCGATCGGTAAACCCAAGCAACCCGTCTTCGCCCCAGCGGTAGGCCCGCCTGCGGGCGTGGTCGTGCGGGAAAGAGCCCCACACATTGCCATCGGCGGAGTAATCCTCTCGCACCGTTCCCCACTGCCGCTCCGCGAGGTAAGGCCCCCACCGCTTCCAGTTCTTCTTCCGGGCCGCGTCGTCAAGCAGACGCTGATGCTCCGCGCTGGCTGCGGGGCGAGACGGTTGAGACGCGGCACTGCTGGGAGCGGGTTCGGGCATAGGTGGATGATATCGCGGCGTGAAGGATTCGCAGGCGAAGCCCGTTGCATGGCCAGGCATCGTGTTCACATCGTGATCTGGTCATCGGCAAAACCCAGAGTTGTGGTCCAACCTATAATCCTACCTCCATGCGATCACGAGAGACCAGCCGACAAAGATTCACGTTCTACAAGAAGCAACTGAAAGCCCGCCTCCGAGGGGAGACCCCGCCCCCATCGCGCAGAGGTCAGTCCACGCCCAGGAAGCCGCGATCGCGCTCAGCCTTCGCGTTGTTCACCGCGTTTATGGGCATGCTCAGGGGTCACCGCGCGGTGCTTGGACTGTCGATCGGTGCGCTCACAGCCTCCACCTTGATCGGCCTGATCCCGATCTACGCCCCCAAGATTGTGGTAGACAGCGTGCTGGGCGACAAGCCCGTCGCCTCGTGGCTGTCGTCGTTGCTCCCGCCGACGGAGCAGCCCCGGCAGTTGCTGGCGGTGCTGGCGGTCACGGTGGTCGTCCTTACCTGCATTGCCGTCGCCATCGGGCTGTGGGGCAGGTGGCAGGCCACGCGCGTGAGCAAGCGGTTGCAAGTGGAGGTCCGCAAGGACGCCTTCGACCACGCGGCCAGGCTGCCGCTGCATCGCGTGCAAGAGCTCAAGTCAGGCGGGGTTGCGGGCATCCTGCGCGACGATGCGGGCGCGGTGGGCGGGCTCATCTTCGAGATGCTCTACAACCCCTGGCGTGCGATCGCGCAGTTGGCGGGGTCGTTGGTGATCCTTATGTTCGTGGATTGGCGGCTGCTGCTGGGCGCGATGATGGTGCTGCCGGTGGTCTGGGTTACTCACAGGACCTGGATATCACGGATACGCCCGATGTTCCACGATGTG
>JBGTLW010000179.1:0-10111 GCA_041743835.1 Phycisphaeraceae bacterium
GCGGGCATCGACCCGTTCATCAGCAACAAGCAACTGGTCTTCATGGGGGACGGCACGTTCTTCCACTCCGGGCAGACCGCGATCGGTCAATCCATCTACAACGGCCAGGACATCACCTACATCATCCTGGAAAACAAGACCACCGCGATGACCGGGCACCAGAACAACGCCGGCCTCGGTGTGGACCTCATGGGCCGCAAGACCACCGCTATCGACATCGAGCAGGCGGTGCTGGGGATGATCCCGAAGAAAGTCAAGAAGGACGTGCGCGTGGTGCGCATCGACCCCTCAGACCGCGACCGCTACCGCAAGCTGCTGGAGCAGACGATCCTGGCCGACGGCGTGAAGATTGTCATCGCGGACAAAGAGTGCGGCATCACCTACAACCGCCGGATCAAACGCGCCGACAACACGCTCATCAGCGAGGTGGGTTACCTGCCCAAGAAGACGCACATGAACGTCTCGACGGACGTGTGCGAGTTCTGCCTCGAATGCACGACGCAGACCGGCTGCCCCGGCCTCAAGATCGTCGATACCGACTACGGCCCGAAGATGCAGACGGACATGTCGTGGTGCGTCAACGACGGCGCGTGTCACCGCATCGGCGCCTGCCCGTCGTTTGAAGAGCTGACGATCACACGCACCCAGGCCCCGCGCATGGGTGATGAGCACGTGAACCTGGATGACCTGCCGGACCCGCCACGCCCCATCCACGCGGACCAGGACACGTGGCGGTGCTACCTCGGCGGGGTGGGCGGCATGGGCATCGGGCTTTGTACCTCGATCCTCGTCCAGGCCGGCCACGCCATGGGCTACCACGTCGAGTTCCTCGACAAGAAGGGGTTGGCGATCCGCAACGGCGGGGTGTTCAGCCAACTGGTGTACACCCGCACAAGGCCGGACAACGGCAACGGCAACGGCGGGGGCCACGGCAAGCTCGTCCACGCGCCGACCACACCGATGATCCCCTACGGGCAGGCCGACCTGTTGCTCGGCGTGGACATACTCGAAGCCTGCCGCGCGATGGACCCCAAGCTGCCGTACCGCGTCGCCTCGCCCCAGCGCACGGCGGCCGTGGTGAACACCGCGAAAACCCCCACCATCCTGACGCTGATGGGCCGGGATGATTTTGATGTGGAATCCATCGAACGCACCATCCGCCGGTACACCCACCCGGACCACTACTTCGGGTTCAACGTCGGCGACCTGTGCGAGCGTGTGCTGGACACCAAGCTGTACGCCAACATCATGATGCTGGGCATCGCGTTCCAGAAGGGGCTGATCCCGCTCAAGCACGAGGTGATCCGCGACGCGATCTGCAAGCTCACGGGCAAGCAGTCGGAGCGGAACCTGCGGGCGTTCAACATCGGCCGCAAGATCGTCGTCAAGCCCCAGCTCTTCGTGGTGGAGGCCCAGCACGAGTACGAGACCGCCCGCCAGGCCCTCCGCCGAAAGACCAACATGCTCGAGGCGTGGTACGGCAGCGAGTGGATCGGCCGCATCATCGACCGCAACAAGGGCCCACGCACCGCCCGCCGGTTCAACGTGCTCATGCGTAAGACCTTCCGCGCCACGCGTGGCCTGCGCGTCGATGAACAGCTCATGCGCGACGTCATCATCCGCGCGTACGACTGCGTCATCTGGGGCGGCATCGAGTACGCCGAGCAATACTGCAACCGCCTTGCCGAGGTCTTCCACAAGGACCACCCGGAGCACGACTATGCCCTGACCCGCGCGGTCGTCCGCAACCTCGCGAAGGTCATGCTCATCAAGGACGAGGTGTATGTCTCGGCCATGCTCACCAGCCCCGAGAAATACCGCCGCGACCGCCGACGCTACAACGTCAACCCCGAGCGTGGCGACAAGATCAAGTACCTCCACCACAACAAGCCCGAGTTCGACATCCTCGGCCGCAAGATCAAGTTCGAGTTCAAGGCCCGCGACTGGCAGCTCCGCATGATGTCCTCCTGCCGATTCCTCCGCAAAGTCATGCCCACGTGGCACGAGAAGGAGCGGGCCTTCCGCGATTGGTACATGGGTGTGGTGGACCGGTTTGAGTACGACGGGCAGCGCGATTATCAGCGCTGGCTGGCGATCCTCTCCACGCCCGCGGCCGTTACCGGCTTCCGCGACATCCGTTACCCCAAGCAGGATGCCGCACGCAAGCGGGCCGAGGAACTGCTCAAGCAAGACCCCGACACCTACGAGCCGCCCAAGCCCACCCGCACGACCGGCGGGATGAGCATCGAGCTGCCCGTTCTCACGATCAACCGCGTCTAGTGCGCTGGCAGAGTTTTACTCGTTCTAAGTGAAGAATGTTTACGCAGGTTGCTCTAGCTTTCACACAGCGATGCGTTGACAGATCAGGCAGGTCAACCGACGGTCCCAACGCAGGATGAAGACGGTGAACGGGCGGTCGCCCTTGCCACGCAGCGTGTGCTGGAGCGGGTCTGGGTCCACCGCTTTGCCCCGGGTCTTGACCTCGACGATCCCCGCGTCGTGGTCCGCCAGCCAGCGCTTCACCTTCTTCAATTGCCACGGCACTTCCACCAGCAGCTCAAAAGGCGTGAGCCAGGGCGACGCGACCGCCTCTGCCCCGGTGAGTAAACCCAGTTGCGGGTGAGGCATGCCCAGGCCCAACGCCTCAGCAACCAGATGCTCCAAACCGCTGCGCTCAAGCGCGGGGTCGAGCGTGAACACAAAGCGATCGAGCGGTCGGTAGGGCGTCGGCAACACCGGCCCGGCCAGCGTGTGACGCGATTCTGGTGTGATCAGTGTGGCGCGGTCGTGCGGCTGGGCAAGTGTGCCGGTCCAGAGCACCGCCTGTACAAGCCGGCCATGCTCGCTGATGAACTCAACGCTGCCGGGCGGGAGCATGTGCGCCACAGCCCTTCGATCCACCGCGGGGCTCAGCTTCACCGAGCCGCCCAGCGATCGCGCGAGTATGTCGCAGACCACGGGCGGCGGGGGGATGGTGTCCTCCAGCTTGAACACCCGGCCGCTTGAGTTCCGCCGCGCGGGGTCCAGATGCACGAACCCACCCGCGACATCGACCCCACCTGCATCGCACGTGGCTGAGGAACACCCCGCGTTCACGCCCGCCATCCACGCCCGCACCGGGTCCAGGTCCACTGCGAGCACATCCAGCCCGCCCGCGACAAACCCCATCGCGTCGCCCCCGATGCCGCAGCACAGGTCCATCACCGAGGCCGCGCCCGCCTCACGGAATTGGCCAGCCTTGTGCCGCGCAACGTCCAGCGAGCTTGCCTGCTCGACGCCGGACGGATCAGCGATGAGGATCGACGCGCGGTCGGGAAACTTGACGTTGGCCTTGCGCCTCGCCTCGCAAAGTTGCAGCGCGACACGCACCGCGTCGGCCGGCCACCGCCGCCGCAGTTTCTCCACCGCAGCCACATCGCCCGACCCCACCGCCCCCGCAGCCGAGAGCAGCGCATCACCCTCCGGGGAGACGACATAATGCCAGGTTGCCAATTCGTGGTTCATCGGCAACTGCACGGTGAGGGGGCATGGCGTGAGAACCCGCGTTAGCGCGGGCCGGGGCTGTCGGCGGGCTTCGCTACTTCGGTTTTCTCTTTCTCGATGCCCAGCGGCTGGGTGTAGGCGGTCCCGCCGTCGCCACGGATCTCGGCCCGGACGTACTTGCTGAGGTTCGGCGTATCCGCGAGGTTCAGCGTCGGGCCCTCAAACACAACCTTCCCCCCCGCACTGATCCAGCGGTAGCGATCATTTGGCACCGGCTTCTCCGCAGACTCTGCCCGCACCGTCAGCGTGTTCGCCTCGGGGTCGTAGGTCACAGCCCGGATCACTGGCGTGCTTGCGCGGTCCTGCTGCTCTTTGGGGTGCGAAGTCACGGTGGTGAAGTAGTAGCGCCCTTCCTCGAACGCAGCGCGGACATGCTCGATGTCAAGGCTTGGCAGCAGCATCACCGTGGTGTTCAGCCCGACCTGGTGCTGGCCGTGGGAGTCGTCGTTGGCCATGCCCCAGACCGGTCGGCCGGGCATCAACTCGGTGAGCACCGCATCCCACAACGCGCGGTCCTGCGGGTAGCGGTCTCCCTGGTTCACCACTTCCATGCCAGCGAGGTTGTCGTGCTTCTTGAACAGGCCCACATACAGATCGCGCACCGCGTCGGGCACCTTGCCCTCCTCGTCGAGCTTCCAGTACCGGCCGGGGTGGGCGAGGATCGACACGCCATCGGCTTCCTTCACCTGACGCAGGGCGGTGGCGTGGTCTTTGGTTTCGGTCTCCAGGCCAGAAAACAGACTCAGCGTGTGGTGGTGACGCGACAACTCGTTGCCGGGCACCGCCACCATGCCCAATTCATCGGGGTCGCGGCCGAACTTGTGCCACGGCCAGGTGTGCTTGTCGTGGTCCGTCAGCGCGAGGATGTAGTGCTCGATCGCGTGATACGCATCGATGACCTCGGCGGGTGTCTGCTTGCCATCCGACTCGGTAGTGTGGTTATGGAAGCTGCCCTTGTGCTGGGCGTGGTTCTCCCAATCGGTCTGCTCGTAGGGGTTGACGGTGACACGCCAGACATCCGCGTGCATCGCGCCAGCCAGAAACAAACTCAACAGCGCCGCGACACAACGGATTCGATACGAATTGCCCAACATACCTCAACCCTTTCGGGGTCAGATGATGCATCGCAGCTTGCCTGAGCTATAAAAGCTCAGCAAGGTCCAACCATGCGTTCGGCGGCATCATACCGATTCACAGCTTGGAGTAGCGAGACAGCAGATCGATGATCCGGGGCTGCTCGGGCCTGAGCCTGAGGCTGGTGCGCCAGGCGTCGAGCGCCTGGTCGCGTTGATAGGTGTTGGTCCGCTCGCCCTCGATGTAGAGCGTCATCAGGCACACACCCACACCGTTGAGCGCGGCCGTGTCTTCTTCGTTGAGCTTGAGCGCACGGCGGAAGTTCCGCAGCGACTTCTCGAAATCGCGCAGCTTGAACTGAGCAAACCCCAGCCGTTCATACGCCGTCGCCGAGGGGCTGCTGCGGAGCAGCGCTTCGAGCGTGTTGATCGCCCGGGTGTAGTTGCCCAGCCGGATGTGCGCATCAGCCAGACCCAGCAACACCGGCTCAGACAGCGGCCCCAGCTCCGCCGCCTGCCTGTACGCATCCACCGCGTAGTCGTACTTCCCCAGCAGGCTGTAACACGCCGCGAGGTTCGACCACGACTCCTGCGAATCGGGGTTGAGCTCCGTGGCCCGCTGGGCGTACGCCAGCGCATCGTTCGCGTTGCCGGTCTGGAGGTACGCCGCCGCAAGGTCGCGGTTGGCCTCGTGCGAATCGGGGTTGATCGCCAGCGCCTGGAGGTACGTGGTGATCGCTTCGCGCACCTCGCCGAGCAGGTGCTGCATGTGCCCGAAGTAATAGCGTGCGTCGAAGTCGGTGGGGTTGATGCGCGTGGCAGCCTCGTAGGCGGTCTTGGCCTTGCCGTAGTCCCCGCGGCTGCGCCAGATGTTGCCCATGCCCTTCTGGGCTTCGATCAGGTTGGGGTTCTCTTCCAGCGCCAGGCCGAACTTCGCCAACGCCGAATCGGTCAGGCCCTCGGTGAGGTGCTGGTCCGCCTCGGTGAGCAGGCGGTTGATCCGCTGCTCGCGCACCTCCTGGGTCTGGACGCAGCCCGGCAGCGGTCCACACAAAACAGCGGCCGACAGGCCCGCCAACAGCACGATAGGGGTCTTGCTCAACATGCCATATCCTTATCGGTTCAACCCGCGCAAGGTCTTGGGCTTTGGTCAGCAACCGCCAACCAATGCCCTACAATCTCGGCGAGCCGGCGGGGCTGGGGCGTACCATTGAAGGGCCGCGTCCGAGAATGTTACCACGCCTGTACCTTAGCACCGCGTTGGCGGCTGGATGAACGCCCGATGAAGATTGCCCTGGCCCAGATCAACCCGACCGTTGGCGACGTGGCGGGCAACGCCGACCTCATCCGCCGGGACATCGCCCGCGCGAAGGATGCCGGCGCCGATCTGGTCGTTTTCCCCGAGTTGGCGATCGTGGGGTACCCGCCCAAGGACCTGCTGCTCAAGCCCGCGGTGATCGAGCGCTGTGTCGCAGACGTAGATGAGCTTGCGACCCACTGCGTCGGCATCGCGGGGGTCATCGGCCTGCCCATCCCATCCCAATACCCCAAGGGCCGCCTGCTCCACAACGCCGTGGCCGTCTGCGCCCAGGGCCGGGTCCAGTCCCACCACATCAAGAGCCTGCTGCCGACCTACGACGTGTTCGATGAGCTGCGCTACTTCGAGCCCGGCCCCGAAGTGGACCTCACCGAAGTCGCCGGCTCACGCATCGGCATCAGCATCTGCGAAGACCTGTGGAACGACGAGGCGGTGTTCAGCCGCCAGCTCTACCACGACAACCCCATCGACCTCCTGGCCAACCTCGGAGCCGCGCTGTTTGTGAACTGTGCCGCGTCCCCCTTCGTCGTCCGCAAGCACGCGTTCCGCCTCAAGCTCATGCACCAGGTCGCCAAGCGCTACAGCCTCCCGCTGCTCTACTGCAACCAGGTCGGCGGGAACGACGAGCTGGTGTTCGATGGCCGATCATGCGCCTTCGACGCCCAAGGCAACCTCATCGCACACGCCAAAGCCTTCGAAGAAGACCTGCTCATAGTAGATATAGACACCCAACGCCCACCGTCTCCCGACAGTGCGTCCCCCCCAACCCCATCCACAACCCCAACCCCAACCCCCGACCCCATTACCGAAGCCTACCAAGCCCTCGTCCTCGGCCTGCGAGACTACTGCCGCAAGTGTGGCTTCACCCAGATCGTCCTCGGCCTGTCGGGGGGGATCGACTCGGCCCTCACCTGTGCCGTCGCCGTCGCCGCGATCGGCGCGGACAACGTGCGGGGCGTCGCCATGCCATCACGCTACTCCTCCGAAGGCTCGGTCAAAGATGCCCAGGCGCTCGCCGACCGCCTGGGTGTCCGGCTGGACATCATCCCCATCGAGGAAGCACACAAATCGTTTGAAGGCATGCTCGCGGACGTGTTTGCCGGCCTCTCGCCGGACACCACGGAGGAAAACATCCAGGCCCGCATCCGTGGCGTGCTGCTCATGGCCTTCTCCAACAAGTTCGGCTCACTGCTGGTCACCACCGGCAACAAGTCCGAACTCGCGGTCGGCTACTGCACGCTCTACGGCGATATGAACGGCGGGTTCTCCGTGCTCAGCGATGTGCCCAAAACCATGGTGTACGACCTGTCCCGATGGATCAACACCCCGTCCCCCAGCAACGACCTCTACACCCGCGTCGGCGGCCCGCCCATCCCCGAAGACACCATCACCAAACCCCCAAGCGCCGAGCTCCGCCCCGACCAGACAGACCAGGACTCGCTCCCGCCCTACGACGTGCTCGACCAGATCGTCGAACGCTACGTCGAACGCGAACACGCCGCCAAACGCATCATCGCCGACACCGGCTACGAAGCAGAACTGGTGCTGCGGATCGTCCGGCTAATCGACCTGAATGAATACAAACGCAAACAAACCCCGCCGGGGCTGAAGATCACCGGCCGAGCCTTCGGCTTCGGCCGCCGAATGCCCATCGCCCAACGCTGGGACAACCGCGCAGCGTGGTAAGTGGAGCTTGCAACAGGCGAGTCTTGATGAGTCTGGTGAAGACTTCTCAGGCAGGTTAGGCTGACAGATTGGTCGACAAGTTGATGTTTGCGGCTATAATTTACACTTTAGGTTGGTCCCGAGTGTCCGCGTTTCGACTCACCGTCAATAGCCACGATGAAGGGATGTTTTAAATGGGCAATGGGTCTGTTCCCAAGCCGGGCAATTTCCACCGTAGACGCGTCGTTCTGTCATCCAGCGCAGGTTTTTACGATCGCCTTGCGCAGTCTAGTAGAGCCA
Source organism: Phycisphaeraceae bacterium (assembly GCA_041743835.1). Lineage (GTDB taxonomy): Bacteria > Planctomycetota > Phycisphaerae > Phycisphaerales > Phycisphaeraceae > JBGTLW01. Next base: position 7,900 of record JBGTLW010000179.1, read on the forward strand.
AGCAAGCGAAGAAACGCAAGGACAAGAGGCATAAGCAGAATAGCGCGAGGACTTCGCTGCCTAGAATGGGTGCGGAGGTTGCTGTGGGCAGGCGTCAACCCGTCAGGCACAAAAATCTTATCCAAGAATCTGTATTCCGTGATAACGAATCATCTGCCGCTACAGTATCCGATTTCGTAGAGCAGCTTACGAATGAAGTTGGCAATCAGTTGTTGGATGGTTATGAGGAAGTGGTGGAAATCGCGGGCGATGGTATGTCGCGAGCCTCTGTAAATGCCAAATCACAACCATCGACAAAGGACATGGATCGGGACAATACGCTTGCTGTGATTCGTGAACTATACCGCATCGACCCAACTCCTTGCGGCCAAGCGGAACTTCTACAACTTATGCGGGATTCCCTAGGTCACCTTAGGCTTAGTGACAGCATTCGCATTCGACTTGAAAGGGATTTACGAGTAGCTGAACGTCGACATGTGCTGCAGAGAGTGAAGGGCATGTATCGCTTGAAGTGCCGCTCGATTTGCGACTACAACCGCAATCAATTGAAGAAGCTGTTTCTACAGGCTATTGGTCGCAATTGGTCGTCCCGCGAAGCGGCGATCATCGCTGGCGCCCGTTACTTAGGTTTTCGCAGGACCGGCCGCGCCATTCAGTCTGCATTTCGCTCAATCATCAACGGTCTAATTCGTGAAAGACGATTGCAGTCAGTCGGTGACCAGATTCGTAGGGTTTAGACATGTTTGAGCATGATCCGGCGATTTGAAAGCAAATTAAGGGTGTTCGAGACCATTTCACATGGTCATAGTCTCACTCCGCCCGCTTTGTAGTAGATTTGCCTCGGGTGGTCTGCGAGGTAGAGAATCAAACTTTCCAGTGTGCGGACCTCGGTCCGTGAGCTTGTACTACGTGTTTCCGTGTTGCGGACCCGGGTCCGAGAGTTTGAAGTATGTGTTTCCGAGGTACGGACCCGGGTCCGGGAGTTGCGTACCCGGGTCCGCGAGCTTGAATTATGAGTTTCCGGGTTGCGGACCCGGGTCCGGAAGCATAAAACAGATGTTTCCTGGATGCGGACCTGGGTCCGGGAGTTTGAACTATGTGTTGCCGGGTTGCGTACCCGGGTCCGCGTGGCTGAATTACGTGCTGCCGGGGTGCAGGCCGGGGGCCGAGAGACTGAACTACCAGCTTCCGGGGGGAAGGCTGCGGGCTGCGTGACGGGATATGGCTCTCAACCGGCCGGGGCGATGATAGCCGGCTTGGCATCATGTGCCGCGCCTCCCCGGCACACGGTTTCGGGGCAGGAAGTGTGTGGTGCAGACGTTCACACGGAGTATCCCCGCCTTTATTCTTGACACGCCGGGCCCGGGCAGTAGCTTGGAGCGGTGTTTCGGGTGGTTCCGAACGTTCCCACAACCCGTCATGAAGGCCAGCACATGCCAGGAACAGCCGTGATCCGAGGGAAGGTGGTTCCAGACAACTGTTCTGATCTGATTCTGAGATACACATACATAGCCATCTTGTGCCTGATCTGTTTGCCCACCTTCGCGAACCTTGGCAGTGTTCCGCTTTGCGATGTTGTTGAAGAAATTTTTCTTGAGATGCGTATGCGGTGTCCAAAAACTATAACCAATGATTTGATTACAGTGGAAGATCTCGTCTGCCTTGTTCATTCGTGTGTTTTAGTACAACGCGGATAAAGTATGAAACAGTGAAGGGATTTGCGACCAGACACCTGTTCTTCCCCGACTTGTAGTAATACGCTGGGGATCGAAACGTGGTCGCTCCCCGAGAACAAACAGCGAGCGTCCCCGTAACGTTACTCCATTCAAGAAAGTATAGGTCCGCCATGCAAACGTCCGCCATAATCTGCAAGTGCGTACGAGTAGGCTTTTGTGTTTGTATGCTCTTGGCGGTGATGCCGATTTTTGCGCAGATTCTTGAAGGTTTTGCGTCATCCAATCCTGATCTGACTCGAATTGTGCAAACAGATAATGGCGTTGCTTTGATATCCCTTGATGGCGGCGTAATCTGCGAGGGTGGTACATACGATTCTATTGGCCCGTACTCGGAAGGCTTAGCGCGCGTTAGCTCTAATGCCCAGTATGGGTACATCGACATTAAAGGAAAACTAGTAATCAAAACAGCTTATTCCGACGCAAGAAGTTTTTCGGAAGGACTGGCTGCGGTTAAAGATGACGATCGATGGGGTTAT
>JBGTLW010000180.1:0-10400 GCA_041743835.1 Phycisphaeraceae bacterium
GGGATGGAAATGTGAACGGTGGGTGGGTAGTCTGGCTCATGGTGGCGTACTCCTCGGTGTTCGGGGACGGGCGTGGTAGATCACACCCAAAGTACGCCGCCTTTTTCAATTCGTCATCCACAACATTCAGTCATACCTCCCCGGTTCGATACCCGGATCACAACGGCTGACCCACCGCTGCGAGTGTCTGGTCGATGATACGATCCATGAGGTCAAAGTCATCGAGGCGGAAAGAGTGGCCCTTGCCGTCGGGGACACACACATACGTTCCGTATGACCAGTTCATGGCGTCGCACACATCCTTGTACACGTTATTAAACCTCGCCGGTGGCTGCAGCACCATCAACGCGCCGGGGTCGGCAAGGGTGTAAATCGCGTGCGCGATGTGGCTACCCTCCACAGCGACAACAACCTTCGTACCGCTCATCGCCCGTACCAACTGCTGCGGCGTCATCGAGGCATGGTCGATCACGCGGAATCCCTTGCCCGCCAAGTGGTCGGCGACCTGTTGTTCGTTGGTCAGCCGGCGCTCTGCCCCCGACCCACCACGAAGCAGAAAAACGCCGTGTGGAGGGGCTTGATTCGGAGTGCCTGCCTTCTCGCGGATGCGCCGGCCTACTTCGCGATACCGCGCGACCCGATGGCTGTTCTGGTGGTGATCTTCCAGGATTGTGAGTCGGCCGAAGCAACCACGAGCAACCGAGGGGCATCGCAAGTCCGCCAAGTCGGCGTAGTCGCTGTGCGTATAGCGGTCGCGGCAATCGAACAGCTCAATGGCCGGGCCTAATGACTTGGCCAATAGCACCTGCGGCAGACATTCGCGCAACCAGTGGCCGAAGTAGAGCCCACTCAAAGGCGAACTCGCCACCACCGCGTGGGACATCTCAACGCCGCGCCCGCCGCTGGACTCGGCACGGACGAGGACCTGCCGATAGCGTCGGCCTGGGGCATAGAAGAACCCCCCCGCCAGTTTGCCGTTCTTGAAATGGAACGCTTTGGTCTCCCCGTGCTGCACCCAATCCCGTGTGATGCGCAGGCGTTCCAGTTCCACCGAGGTTTCTTCCACCCCGAGGACCCGATCGAGGTGCCCGTCAGGGATGATCGCTGGGCGTGTGCGTTGCTCCTCCGCCGCGCAGATCACCTGCACCTCATCGCAGCCGGCATCCAAGTCAAGAATGTATTTCCCCAGCCCCCGACGAAGGACGGACATCGGGTCTCGCATGTCGCGTAGTGTGATCGGCATAGGGCAGCCAGTTTAGTTAATGTCGCGGCACCCGGTGCTTCCTGAATCGGGATATATCCAAAGTGCCACTTTAGTCAGGATGAGGCGAACAGGAGATATCAACGTCGCGTGCGTTGCGATGATAGGACATCTGATTTCAGGCGGACGGGGGTCGGAGGCTTGGGGGGATCGATGCGGGAGGTAGTAGCTCGCAGCGTGGCGATCCTCTGGCTGGACTCGCGGCCGGTATTTGCCGCGTGCGACCCACCCGCGATCTTCGGTCAGTCGCGGGGTTGCAAACCGTGGCCACAAGCGTGACTATACCCTGTTCCTTTGCCGCTGTGACCGCTGCCTCGGCCTGAAACCGACAAGCCCATGAACCAACCACGCGAAGCACAACCCCCCCCCGGAAACGCCCCCGGAAACGCCCCCGGAAACGCCCCCGGAAACGTCCCCGGAACTTCCCCTGGAGCTTCCCCTGGCACTACCCCTGGATCAACCGGCGGATCGACGCAGGCAACGGCTGGGTCGGGTGTCGGGGTCGCGGCAGCGGGGGGGATAGCTTCTACAGCATCAACGGCCGGGGGGTCAACGCCCGGTGGGTCAGCTTCCGGGGGGGGTGTGACTTCCGGGGTGGGCGTGCCGCCGGGCACGGCTTCGCCGGGCGGGTCGGCGTTGAGCCAGTCGGGGCAGTCCGGGCAATCGGGCATGAGCACGCTGGGCGGGGTCGGCGGGCGCTCGGCCTTTGCTGCGGACGAGTTGGCGATTGTCATCTCGCACTTTGACATCGGCACCATCGAGGCGATTCAGGAGTTCCCGCGTGGCAGCCGTAAGGCCCCCAAGCTCATCATCCGCGCGGACTCGGGGCTGTACCTGCTTAAGCGGCGGGCGCGGGGGAAGGATGACCCATTCAAGGTCGCGTTCTGTCATGCGTTGCAGATGCACCTGGCGGAGCGTCAGTTCCCCCTGCCGCACCTGATCGGCACGCGGAAGGACAACAACTCCATGCTCCAGTGGAAGGGGCAGATCTACGAGTTGTTCGAGTACATCAAGGGCACGAGCTACGACAACTCGCTGGAGGCGACGACCGATTCGGGCAAGATCCTGTCGCTGTTTCACAAGCTGCTCAAGGAATACGAGCCGGAGTACGAGCCGCCCAAGGGCAGCTACCACGCCTCGCGTCACGTCGCGTCGTCGATGGCTGCGATCCCGCGCACGCTGGAGAAAACAGCGCCCGGCACGGTGCAGCGCGAGGGCGACACCATGGTCGAGGTGGTCCGCTTCCTGCACAACGCTTACAACGAGTCGGCCCAGCGTGTGAACGAGATCGGCCTGGGCGATTGGCCGACGCAGATTGTCCACTCCGACTGGCACCCGGGCAACATGCTGTTCCGTGGTCATCGCGTCGTCGCGGTGATTGATTACGACGCGGCCCGCATCCAGCAGCGCATCATTGATGCGGCCAACGGGGCGTTGCAGTTCTCGATCCTGGGCGGGGGTGATGACCCTGCCCAGTGGCCGGATTACATCGATGAATCGCGGTTTAAGCGCTTCCTGCGGGGCTATGATTCGGTGCCCGAGCAGGTGCTCAGTCATGCGGAGGTCCGGTGCGTGCCGTGGCTGATGATCGAGGCGCTCATCGCGGAGTCGGTGATCCCGATCGCCGCGACCGGGAGCTTTGCCCGGCTTGATGGCATGGGGTTCCTCAAGATGGTCGAGCGCAAGGTCCGCTGGCTCCAGCAGCACAGCGACGACCTGATCGCGGCTGTGGACGCTTGAGAACAAACCGCTGTGGTTCATCCGTCTATATGAGTAGCACTATGTCACAACTGCACACGGGATTTTTGAGTGGCCGCCAAGACGCGGAGGACGCCAAGAAAGGCGCTCTTGGAATAGTGAATCATGGCTTGGCTTGGCGCTCTTGGCGTCTTGGCGGTTCAAACGATTTCGGTTCGCGGGTGTGGGTGTTGCTGCTGTGGGTTGGTCTGCTTTGTTGTGCGGTGGCGGCGGCGGGGGGGGGCACGTCGGCTGTGCTCAAGCAACTGGACGATGAGGCGTTCGAGGTGCGCGAGCGGGCGACCGAGGCGCTGCTAAGTGATGAATCGCTGACTGAGGCGCAGTTGCTGGAGCTCATGCGTGGCGCGACGACGGCGGAGCAGCGGCACCGGTTGCTGGCTGTGGCGCGGCATCACACGCTGCGGCGGGCGCGGCTCGCGGATTTCCCTGAGGATGAGGCGGCGTCGCTGGGCATCTCGCACGATGCGATCAGCCGACACAACGACCCGAGCCGGCAGGCGGGGGCGGTGCGCGTGGTGCTGCCTTTGCCCGGCTTCCCCGGCTACAACCACCTGCGCGCGGGGGACCTGATCGTGGCGCTCGACGGCAAGCCCTTCCCCGCGGACCTGTCGCGTGAGTTTTTCGCGGCCACGATCCGGGGCATGAAACCGGGGCAGCAGGTGACCATGAAAGTCCAGCGGGGCGACCGCGAGTTCGACGCCAAGGTCACGCTCGCGTCAGCCAAGGCTCTGGAAGCGATGTACAGCCAGACCTCGATCGAGTTGACCTTCCGCTACGCGACCATCTGGCGTGAAGCGAGGGAGCGATACATCGGGGTGATGGGAGACATCCCCACCCTTTCGCCCGCCGACGCTGAGGAAGCTGCGGAATAGCCCGCTGGGTTTATCGGCCTACCCCATTGAGGTTTTTCCCGTAACCGGTTTGCGTCCGGGGAGTTTATATCGTTGACTTGCTCGTGAGTGGGTCCACCCCCCGTACTTTACGAGCGAGGCTATGAAACACAACCGATCGTTGCTGGTGCTATTGGGCAGTGCCGCCGCCGCATTTTACGTGGTTTACCTGATCGCTGGGCCGGGCGGGGAAGTGTTGAACCGCCCGCTGGCGCTGGTGGGTATGACCCTGATCGGGCTGGGGCTTATCAAGGCGTCCCGACAGCGAACCGTGGCTGCGGAAGCATGAATCCTGCTGGCGTTTGGTTTGCCGTGACGCCTTTCAACAAGTTGAGAACATTGTCTCAAGAGAGGACGGCCGCGCGTTGCGTGGTCTTGCCTTGTGCGCTGGACCTGCTATGATTGTTCGGGTCTGGTGAGCAACCGCTCGCATAGACCACAACCCTGCCCCCGGAAGCCGCCTCAGGTGTGAGCAATCGCCCTGGGGCGGTTTTTTTTGTGCATGGTGTTCGCATGGCGCTTGGGGTGTGATGCGCTGGCGCGGCGTGGGTTAGGCGCTGATGGCTTGATGGGTGGGGAGGCTGTTGCGCGCGTCGGCTGGCACGCGGCCGGCGAGCGCTTCGATCACATTGGACGCGGCCCGCATGACCACCTCCAGCCGCAGTTCCTCAAGCGACGAACCAAGCCGGGGTGTGAGCACGGTTTTGCCGGGCTGCGCGACCAGGCCGGGCATCAGGTCCGCTGGGCGGTCGGGCCAGGCATCGTCTTCCACGGCAAAGACGTCGGCCGCGTAACCCGACAGGCGACCCTCATCCAGTGCGCCGACGATCTCCGACTCATCCACCACCGAGCCGCGCGACACATTCACCAGACACGCGCCGGGCCTGACCTCTTCCAGCGCTTTGCAGTCGATCAGCCGATGCGTCGCGGCATTGAGCGGCAGCGCGAGCACGACCACATCGCTGTGAGCCAGCAGCGTGTCGAGGCTTGTGCGGGTGAAGCCGAGCCTCTGTTCGTGCGCGTCGGGTAGGGGCAGGGGGTCGGCGTAGTAGCGGCCGGTCAACTCGAAGCCGGTCAGCATGGCCGCGAGCGACTGCCCGACGCGTCCCATCCCGACGATGCCGACGGACAGGCCGCGCAGCGTCCGGCCATAGAGGATCGGTTGCCACCCGATGAATAACCCCTTGCGCATGTGCGCGTCCCCCGCGGGGACCTTGCGGAGCAGAGCAAGGATGAGCGCCATCGCCAGCTCTGCGGTGGCGTCCGCGAGCAGGTCCGTGGCCCCGGTGACCCAGATGCCGCGCTTGGTGCAGGCGGCCATGTCGATGTTGTCGAGCGTGCCCCCCGACGCCACCACACGCAGGTGCGGGCACGCATCGAGCAGCGTGTCATCCACGTGGTCGCAGTCGAAGACGATCAGGCCCTCGGCATCGCGGCTGCGGTTGACCAACTCCTCCGGCGACAAGGGCTCATCCGACGGGTTGGGGCGGAGCAACAGCTTGTCGCGCATCACCTGCAAGACATGGTCGTGGACCCGAGAGGTGATGACCACCGTGGGTTTGCTGACTCCCGCCATAGGAGCATTAAAGCACGGTGGCGTTAACTGATCGTGAGCTTTATGTTAAATCGTTGGGCGGGTTGTCAGGCGTATGCCGAGCCAGCCGTTTCGCCACGGGCCTTGCGGTTCTTCTCCCGCTCCCTGCCTAACTGCTGGATGATGCCGCTGGATCGCAGCGACTCCAGCGGGTCGGCTGGCAGCCCCCGCTCGCGGCGCCACTTCCGCAGCACCGGCGTCACGTCCGCCTCGAACGCGGCCCGCAGCAGCGTCTCCGCCCCGGTGATGTCGCCACGCTTCTGCGCCGTCGCCAGCTTCTTGCGATCGACGAGCTGCGCCCGCGCGAACTGCTTTTGGGCCTCGCACACCGTCTGCACCATCGCTTCGAGCTTGGGCTTGAGGTTGTGCGACTGGTCCACCATGTACGCGACCGCCGGGAGCTTGCCCTCGGGCATGGCCCGCTCGAAGGCGAAGTGGGCGATCTGGTCGAAGATGCGGAACACCGCGTAGGGGTCGATGCTGCCCAGGGTCAGGTCGTCGTCGGCATACTTCTTGTCGTTGAAGTGGAACCCGCCGAGCATCCCCTCGTCGAGCAGGAACGCGACGATGTGCTCGATGTTCGTGCCGGGCAGGTGGTGCCCGGTGTCCACGAGCACCTTGGCTCGCTTGCCCGCGTGCTTGCAGAACGCCATGGCCATGCCCCAGTCCGCGATGTCGGTGTGGTAGAAGGCCGGTTCGAAGGGCTTGTACTCGATCAGCAGCGTCGAGCCGGGCCATTGCTTGTCCATCGCCGCGTGCAGCCGCTTGAATGCTTTTTGCAGGTCGTGCTTGCGGCGGAGGATCGAGTCCTGCCCGGGGTAGTTGGTCCCGTCCGCGAGCCACACGGACAGCAGCTTCGAGCCGCTGGCTTTGCCCAGGCTCACGCAGTCGAGGCAGTGGTCCATCGCGGCCTTGCGTGCCTTGGGGTCGGGCGAGCAGAACGACCCCAGCTTGTAGTGGGCGTCTTGAAAGACGTTGGGGTTGATCGAACCGATCGCCACGCCGTGCTTCCTGGCAAGCGCCTTGGTGGGCTTGGCACCAAGCGGGTCGGCGGGGTCGCCGCCGGGCGTGAAGTCCCATAGCACGTGGACCGCGACGGTCGGGCACGCCCCGGTGAGCTTATGGACCAGCCCCGCGTCGTGGAGCTTCTCATCGATCGTGGATGCAGCCGCCGGCTGATGAAACTTCCCAAACCGCGTGCCGGTGTCCGCGAAGCCCCAGGATGGCAACTCGATCGCGAAATCATCCAGTGCCTTGAAAATCCGACGTGCCTGTGAATCCGCGATCATGGCTGTGTGCTCCGGTGGGTCGGGGCAATGTACCCAACTCATCGTCAGCCCACCAAATCGCCTGCCGCGCGGGCGCGGCGGCGCACGGCCAAGGGGGTGGGTGCCCCTTGACCGTGGCGCTGCGCTTGCTTCACTCTGTCACTCGATCACCAGCTCCGCGTCGAGGCGGATGGGGTTGGCGATGTTGAAGCGGTTGGGGCTGGTCTTGCAGACCACCTCGTGCATCTTCTCGAACTGTTCGCGTGTGCCGTCGCCCTTGATGCGCACGGTGTAGCGGATGCTGTCGTAGCCGGGCTTCACGTCCGGGTCGATGCCCAGGAACCCGCGCAGGTCGATGTCCCCGCGGGTCTGGATCTCGACCGACTCAAGCTTCACGCCCATCACGGTGGCGACGGCTGCATAACCCACTGTCATGCACGCGTTCATCGCCGCCATCAGCGTCTCCTGCGGGTTGGGCAGCGTGTTGGTCCCGCCCAGTTCGCAAGGCTCATCGGTCCGGAGCACGAAGTCCTTCTCGATCCGTCGGCCGGCGAACAGGTAGTCGTCCACCTGGGTCTGCGTGACGGTCCCGCCCATCCAGCGAGTGGTCACGCGCCAGTGGGTCTGGGCGTTTGCGGGGTCGGCCTTGCAGGACGCGATGAGCTCCTGCAATCCGTCGAGGTCGATGCCGTTGAGGGTGTTGGTCGTTGCGGTCGTCATGGCTTGCTCCTTATGGAAGCGGTGAGTTGGAACGGGCTGGGGACATCCTCAGCCCACGACCTGAAATTAGCCCACGCCACGCACCGCGCCAGTGCACCACGGGTCACCCCCCGGGGTGACTTGAGGTACACCCCCGCGATAGAATCACGGGATGCCGGCCCCACCACGATGTAAAACCGCCGCCCAGTTGCTCGGCGTGATGGACACGCCCCGCGAGGGCAAGGGCAGGCTGCTTGCCGTCGCCATCGACCTGTTCTACACACACGGCTTCAACGCGGTCGGGCTTGACCGCATCCTCCACGAGGCCGGCGTCACCAAGACCACGTTCTACAAACACTTTGAGAGCAAAGACCAGCTCATGGTCGAGGCTGTGCAGGTGCGCGACCGCTGGGAGCAGGAGGCGTGGATGCGCGCGGTGGAGCAGCGCGCCTGTGGTGAGCCACGCGTCGCACTGCTGGCGATGTTCGATGTGCTGGATGAATGGTTCAACGCGCCGGACTTTGGCGGCTGCATGTTCATCAATGCCGCGGCCGAGTTCCCCAACCCCGCCGACCCGGTTCATCAGGCCGCGATGGCGCACAAGGCCTCTTTCCACGACTGGGTGACAAGCCTTGCGCGCGAGGCCGGTGTGCCAGACGCTGCGCGGTTTGTCGATCAGTACGTCATGCTGTTCGAGGGCGCGCTCGTCATGCGGCAGGCCCACGCGCGCAACGATGCCGCACGCATCGCCAGAGCCACCGTCGAGCTGATGCTCGGCCCGCAACCCACCGCCACACCACCCCGAGCCTGAACCCCAAGAAGGAATCCCCGATGCCCGACCTGAACCATCAACGCGTGCTCATCTTCGTCGGCGACGATTACGAGGACATGGAGCTGCAATACCCCAAGTACCGCCTGCGGGAAGCGGGGTGCGTGGTGACCGTCGCGGGGCTGGAGCGGGGCGTTACGCATCACGGCAAGCACGGCTACCCGCAGGTGAGCGAGGCGGCGATCCGCGACCTTTCAGCCGACGACTTTGATGCGCTGGTGGTGCCCGGCGGGTGGATGCCGGACAAGCTGCGGCGGTACGACGAGGTCAAGCGGATCACCAAGGCGATCGCTGACGCGTGCAAGCCCATCGCGTCGATCTGTCACGGCCCGTGGATCGACATCTCCGCGGGCATCGTCAAGGGTGTCGCTTACACCAGCACCCCCGCGCTGACCGACGACCTGCGTAACGCGGGCGCGACGTGGACCGATCAGCCGGTGTGCGTGGACAAGGCCGCGAAGCGTGTGAGCAGCCGCCGCCCCGATGACCTGCCCGTGTTCATGCACGCGATGCTGACGCTGATGGCTCAGCGTTAGGCGTTAAAAACATTTGTGCGGGCCGGGGTGCCTTGTTCATCGAGCGAAGCGGGGCAGGCCATGCGCGACACCCTTGATGTCACGCATGGCCTGCGCTTCGCTTGACCATGGCACTCGATCCCTGCTCGCACTCGCGTTACACGGTGGCGGGCTTCGAGCCGAGGTGTCGGCGGACCGATCGGCTCATGAGCATGACGCCGAGCAACGCAGCCCCGGCGAACGCGGTCGGTGTGGGGATCGCGCTCCCCGGCGTGGTGTAGGTGATGTTGTCCACCGCGGCAGACCCGCCGAAGTTGATCTCCACCTTGTTGAAGCTCTCCAGCCCAAGCGAAGCCGCCGTGATCGGCTGGATGCGGTTGGCGTGGTGGTCGCCGAACTCGATGGTGGGGTCGTAGAACGGGGTGATGTTGGTGACAAGGTCTGCGAAGCTGATGCGCACGGTGCTGAACACGCCGAAGAACGTGGCGAAGTACCCGCTGTCCTTGCCGTACTCTTCGACACCCTCCACGTCGATCAGGTCGAAGCCGAACGACGTGATCTCCTGGTGAAACTGGAAGATGAGCGAGCCTGCGGGCCTGCTGCCCTCATCGTCGGGGTAGTCCGCGATGCCGTCTTGGATGCCGATGCTGTTCTCCTGGATGATGAGCATCCCGCCGAGGATGGTTTGGCTGCCGATGTTGCCGCCGGACCACGAGCCGTTGACGCCGTTGGGCCCTTCAAGGTCCGGGTCGCGGGTCTGGCGCTCGCGCGAGTCGAAGACGACCGCGAGGTCCGGCCCGCCGCCGCGGTTGATGGCGCTGATCGTCACGCCGGGCTCCTGCGTGCTGAGGATCTGGCCATGGACGTAGGAGTCAAAATCGATGATGTACGTGTCGGCCGAGGCGCAGGGCATCGTCAGACCCGCGAGGGCGAGGGCGGTCAGTGTGGCGTGTGTGCTGGATCGCATGGCTTGTTTCCGTGGATGGGTTTGGGAAGGCATCCAGTAACCATGCCATCGGTGGCCCGCTGTGCCAATCGGCGCAGAAAATAACCCCGCGGGCGGACGCGCGCGGGGCCGGTGGTAGCGGTTGTGCCTGTCGTGACGGGCCGGGGGTGGGTTACTCCGCCAGCTTATCGGCCAGGTAACGCTCGACCTGATCGAGGTTGATGCGCTCCTGCGCCAGCGTGTCGCGGTCACGCACGGTGACGGTCCCGTCGCTCGTGGTGTCGCCATCGATGGTGATGCAGGTGGGCGTGCCAATCTCGTCCATGCGGGCGTAGCGCTTGCCGATGGACTGCTTGGCGTCGTACTCGCAGGTGAACTTTTCGCGGAGCTGCATGTAGAGCTTCTGCGCGATCTGTGGCATGCCGTCCTTATTCACCAGCGGGAAGATGCCCGCCTTGATCGGCGCGAAGCGTGGCTTGAAGCTGAGGATGTACTTGCTGCCGCTGCGGTCGGGCGTCGGGGTGAACGCCTCGCACAGCAGCACCAGCACCGCCCGCGTCAGCCCGCTGGCCGGCTCGATGACGTTGGGGATGTACTTGCTCACCGCGTCGATCTCTTCCTTCGATTTGCCCGCAGCCTT
>JBGTLW010000181.1:0-8037 GCA_041743835.1 Phycisphaeraceae bacterium
ACACAATACTCCAGGTCCTGAGCGTGATGCTGTTCGAGAAAACCCCGCTCTTACAGGTGTTTGCCGACCCTCGCGACGCAACCGAGAACACCGAATCGCGCAACCAGTTGTCGTTATTCGAGTAACGTTGGGACAGTAGTGGGTTGGGACGTTGAGCCACGGCCGCCGCTGCGACATGATCGAGCCCTGGCACCCCGAGCTGAGCATCGTGCGTCAGTGCGGGTTGGTATCGATCAGCCGGTCGTCGTTTTACTTTACCGCTTCCGGGGGCAAGGGCGAGAGCCCGTTGAACCTGAAGCTGATGCGTTTGATCGACGAGCAGTTTTTGCAGACGCCGTTTTATGGCAGCCGCCAGATGACGCGTTATCTGCACCGGCTGGGCTACAGCGTCGGCCGCAAGCGTGTGCGTCGGTTGATGCGTCAGATGGGGCTGTCGGCGATCTACCAGGCCCCGAAGACCAGCGTCAAGCACCCTCGGCACAAGGTGTATCCGTACCTACTGAGGGGGCTGACCATCGATCGGCCCAACCAGGTGTGGTGCGCCGACATCACGTACATCCCGATGCGGCGGGGGTTCTTGTACCTGGTGGCGATCATGGACTGGTCCAGTCGGCGGGTATTGGCCTGGCGTTTGTCCAACACGATGGAGGCGTCGTTCTGCGTCGAGGCGTTGGAAGAGGCGATCGAAAAGTTCGGCCCGCCGCAGATCATCAATACCGATCAGGGCAGCCAGTTCACGAGCCTGGAATGGATCGAGACGGTCCAGGGGGCCGGTGCCCGCGTGTCGATGGACGGCAAGGGGCGATGGATGGACAACGTGTTCATCGAGCGTCTGTGGCGGAGCCTGAAGTACGAGTGCGTCTACCTGCACGCGTGGGAGCGAGGCGGCGAGGCACGGGCCGGGATCGGTCAATGGATAAGTTTTTACAACGCCGAGCGTCCGCATTCGACGCTAGGTGGACGGACGCCGGAAGAGGCGTATGATGGAAGACCGATGACCGTACCGCCGCAGGCCGCGGCATGAACCCCATGGCCACCTTATTCAGGCCAACCGGCTGTCCAAGATTTGGAGACCACCTCTATCCATCGCGACTTTGGAGACAGCTTGCGCACCAGCAGCGAACACGCCGCGAGATGAAACTGCTGCTGAAGGTGTTAACTCACGTGTGATAATCATCAGACGTGCGCATAGTGAGGGTTGCAACAGAGCCGAAGCCTCTACATTTGAAGAAGTTAGATTTGAGGGGAACTACTGGAGCAATTGCATGAGTTGCTACGCTTAGGGCACGGGGGGTATCTGCCAGTACACCATTTTGTCGCGGTAGGCCCAGTTGCCCGGTTCCTTCTCGACGTGCATGTCAAAGAGGAGGATGTTGCCTTGGCCGCGGTTGAACGGTCGGCCTGTCCGTAAATGGCCGTTGGTCCAGACCGGCTCGGCGTCGTGGCGCCAATAGGGCGCCCATGCTCCTGCGCCGCGGCCTTGGGACACCTTGTCCGTCCCGGCGGTCAGGTCGCCTACGTAGAGTAGTTGTGACGGACCCGAGGCCGCGCCGTTGCTGGCGGTCACAGACCCGAAGGTGTCGGTGACGATTTTGTCGGGGTCCACAGCCACGCTTCTGGAGATGCTGGTGTGGTGCCACCCCTCGCCTATGCCGATGCTCACGCGATACGAGTTGAAGTCGTCCCGGCCGACCGCGCCTACATACCCAGCCATCGGGCACTGGTACAACTCAAGGGGCTTGAAGGTCGCGGGCTTGGGTTTGGTGGGCCAGCGCGTGTAGGCACCGGAAGTATCGATCAGGTCGGTCCGTGGCGTAGTGAGATACTGCGCCTGCAGGCCGTCCCACGCCGGGTTGTCGGAGCGGAACGTGTTGCCCACGGCTGTGTTGGTGGTAGCGCTGTTGATGGGCACGCGGGCGTTGTGATCGACGCCGTAGGTGAACGCGAGGGTGCCCATCTGCTTCAGGTTGCTCATGCAGATCACATCCCGTGCCGCATCGCGCGCGTTGCGCATTGTCGGCATGAGGATAGCGAGCAGCATGGAGATGATGGTGACGACCACCAGCAATTCAATCAGCGTGAACCCGATCGCGTGGCGGGCTTGATAGGTTGCCAACGGGGATGTCAGCCACCCAAGCGTGTTTGAGCACCGGCGCCTCGTTCCAATCTGCTGGACTTGAGGTTTGGCACGCTCGACTAGGCTGCGGGGGTCGAGCGTGGTGACAGGACTACCCTCTTGCAACAATCGGGTTCGCGTTTGCCTAGGATTCATTGGGCAACCGGCGGTTTGCCAACGACAATCAAGTCGCTGATCTCAAGCACGTTGTTCTCGCCGCTGCCCGTGACCATGCCCAATGCGAGGGACCGCAGACGCTTGGGGTCGAATCGGGCGTTCTGCGCGGCGGGGTGGCCGCTGCGGGGCTTGAGCTCCTCGAACGGCACATAGATCACGTGCCAGTTGCCGTCCGGTGGGAAAAGGTCGAGCAGTTGAAAACTCTCGCGCCCGTCGTCCAGCCAAAGAAGGAGCCCCACGTCGCGCGACCAGCGTGCGATGCGGGCACGCACCAGCAGCCCCGTCGCCTCGGAGAGATCGACACCGTCTGGCATCTTCAACTGTGGAAAAGCCCAGCGATCACCGCCGTTAAAAGTCAGGTCGAACCTGGCCGAACCCTCTGTCTCGACGACGTTCATCCTTCCGTGGCCGACGATGTTGTTTGACCAGTGGGAGGCGGTGCGAACGGGCAACTGCAGGACGGTGCTGTGTCGTGCAAGGTGTTGGAGTAGGTCACCCTCGGTGATCATAGGGATGGCGAGCGGTGTGATGCGGTTGAGGCCTGGTGCCTCGGCGGCAACGTGGATGAAGCGCACCTCTGCCACGTCCACAAATGACTCAAGATCGATGACCCACGACACATCCATGGACGCGAGCGCCCCGACCTCGATCGTTTGCGGCTGACCGATCGTTCGATCTTCGGACCCGCGTGGTTGCAGGGTGACCGTGTGCGCGGATTCTGACAGGTTGTGTGCCCTCACCGTGAACGCGAATTCACCGAGTTGTTCTGCGGGGACGATGTACCGCCGGGGCGTGGTGCGGACCGACGCGTCCTCGAACCTGAACTCGAGCACGATCGGCGACGAGGTTCGGGGACGGGGCTTCCAGCCTTCACTGGCTCGGAGCAGTTCCGCCGCTCGCGTGTCGGTGATCAGGTGCGGCTTCGCGGCTGCCGCATCCAGCCAGGCATACGCCAGCCCGTCGGGAACAGGGACCGCGCCGGAATCGAGCGCGGTCAGCGCGCGGCCATCAATGCCCTCGATGCGCTCGGGCTGAAGCGGTAGGGTCACACCGGCATCGGCGTTGGGTTCACCGGTGAAGAGCACCGCGATCCATTCATCCGTCGGTGTTTGAAACACGCGGGCGCGGCGGAGGGACTCGTCTGTATGCCGGAGGTCGCCAATGTAGCGCGCATCTCGGAGTATGACCGCGGATCGGGCGTAAGCGGCGTAACTCCGCATCGGTGTCACTTCCCGGCCCATCATGCCGAATGAACGATCACCCTCCGCATAGGCGACCAGCACGAAGGGGTGATAGCTCGCGACACCGCATGCCTTGGCTTCGATGCCTTTCATCACGATCTCGCTAGCGCTGACCATATCCTGCTTCATGGAAGCCCGGGCCGGTCCAGTCTGCCAGGGGTGGCCGCACTCCGTGATCCAGATGGGCATCGCAGCCTGCCCCGAGGCGATGAGCCACTGCCGACAATTCCACACAACACCTTCAAAAGCTGTGGCGCGGTCGTAACTGTGAAAACTGACGGCATCGGAATGTTCAAGCATGCCGTTGGCGGCGCATGTATCGAAATAGGCGCCAGGTGGAATCGCGGCAAAGACACCGCTGACCAGCGGCATGGTCATGCCCGCTTCGTTAGCGGCATAAGAAGCAGCCTTCACCATCGTGACATATTGATCCGCCGGGGTTGAGCCGTGGTCGGGTTCGTTCCAGACCTCGCATGCGGCCCAGCCGTCCTGGTAACGAAGCGCGATCTCACGGAACGAGCGGGCAAACTGCGGATAGTTCGTATAAAAGCCGCTGGTTTGGTTTCTTCCAAGATGCGGGTGGCCCACGCCATGGCGGACGATCTCCAGAATGTCCAGGCCGGCTTCGGCATAGATTTTCCGCATCTCGTCCTGCCGTGTGCCCGCATCCCACTGCCACACGTCAACGTTGTGATTGGACATGCCGACGTTGTATCGCTCGCGAGCCATGGCGATGCCTGATCGCTTCATCGCTATTGCGAGGCTCTTGCGCATCGCCGGCCGCCGCTCAAGTTCGCTCAAGGCCGCGTCCATGCCGAAGAACTGATCGGCCTCTTGATCTGGTTTGGGCAGTGCCATCAAACCGAATGTTTCGCCTGCCTCGGGGAAGCGGACCTCGTAGTAGCCGTGATCGAGCGACACCTCGGTCGTCACCTTGCCGTCAGCCGCTACCGCAGCCTTTCCCGCCGTGACACTACGCCCCCAGTAATCCACCACTTCAAACGGGGCTGAAGGCTCGCGGCCGATGGATTGGGCTTGCCAGGTGAGCGTGTGCGCTACGCCCGGCTCAAGGATGAAGTGGTCGGGGCCGGGGCTCCGCAGGCCCGCGGTGGCGATGCCTTGCGCGGTCGCGCGGTAATTGCGGACCAGCGGATCGCCCGGCTTCGCGGGGCCGTTAATGCGAAACCCCGCGGACCCCCCGAGTACCTCGACATTCTTGTCGGAGATGTCCATGGCATCGACGACGGTCTTGCCGTTGATTTTCGCTGTGACCTTCGGGCCTCTGGTGTCCACTTCCAGCACGAGTGTGGTCAGACCATCGGCATCGAAGTCTGGGAACGTGGCCTTATCACCGGTGGCCAGTCGTTGGCGGGAGCGTGGCGCGTTGAGTTCCCAGCCGCCGGTGGGGCCGATGATGAGATTGAGTTCGACATCACGGAAGAAGTTGCCCCCGATGTTGCCGCCGATGGCGACTCCGACACAGCTATCAACGCCGGTGATCCGAAAGTCTGCCTGGCAAGTGATCTGCCCCGCGACTCGGGGCAAGCGGTGATGCGCCTCGCCGCCGTTCCAGTTGCTCCCGGAGACGCCGCCGCCCTCGATCATTGCGAGGGGCCCCGCCGCCCACGTGGCGTCACCCTCTTCGAGCTTCTTGCCCGCCAGAGCATCGCCCGCCTTTCTTCCCTCCCGGGGCAGGTCGAAGCTGTCCACGAACACCTGCGTGTCGTCGCCCAGTGCGGTCAGCGGCACAAGGCAGCACAACGCAACCAGAATTGTCACACGCATTACCGACGCCGAGCCAGATCGAAACATGCGAAAGCTCCTTTGATACAACGTTTGGAGAGAACCTGATGGCGTAACGGGGGTCTGCTCACTTGCCCGATGGTGGCGCGCACGTGCTTCGGACCGCGACACGGGGTTGCAATTTCTTGGTCTGGAACGGTTGTGCCGGGATGTCACCCTCCACAATCCCGATCAGCAGGTTCATCGCTTCGCGCCCGGTTTCAGCGGCCCGCATGTCCACCGAAGTCAGCGGCAGGATGCTGTCTTCATCGCCCGGCGCATCATCGATACCCATCACGCTGATCTCGTCGGGAATCTTCACGCCCAGCGCATGCAGCCCCGCGACCATGGCCCGGCCAATCATGTCATCGGCCGCGAGTAGCGCGGTGGGCCACTGCTCGCGCGGCCGACCCACAAGCTGCATCGCCAACTGAACTCCGCCATACTCATTGTCGGTGGTCTCGAGCACGTCTTGCGGTGCCAGCGTCAAGCCGAGCTCTGTGCACCGCTGGATAAACTGGTCGCGTCGCTTGATCTGCTGTTTGCTCCGCCAGCCCTCCATCCGGCTTGCGCATGCGAAGCCAATGCGCCGGTGCCCCAGATCCACTAGGTATTGCAATGCGATATCCATTTCACCGGTCACCCCGACCTGATGACACAGTGGCGGTTTCTGCGCGGTCGCCGCGAGCAACACAACTGGCATGTGCGCCGCAGCAAGTGTCCGCAGCATCCGCCCAAAGCCTTCGGTCTCATCGGACGTGGTTGCCCAGATGATGCCGTCGGCACGCGACTCGCAGAAACTGCCTAATCCACGCTCCTCGCGGTCGGTGTCCCACGATGAAAACTTGACCGACAGCGTGAATTTCTTTTCGTCGGCGAGTGTCTGGAATTCCTCGAGCGGACGGGCGAAGTAGCGGTTGTTGAGGTCGGTCAGCATGACGCCCAGCACGCGTGTCCGCCCGCCGCGCATCGATTTGGCAAGCTCATTGGGGACATACCCCAGCATCTTGGCCGCCTGAAGCACGCGTGCGCGGGTCGCTTCGGTGATCCGCGGATCGCCCCGCAACGCAAGCGAAACGGTGGAGCCATCGACTTCAGCGTGCTTGGCCACGTCGTTGATCGTGACGCGTTTTGCAGACTGCCTCCCGCCCGGCTTACTCACGGATTGCTGCCAGCGGTAGACGGCCTCGGGGGACACCACCACGGCTTCGCCGAGCTTGACAGCGGCAACACGCGTACTGACCCGCTTCGCGCTGCGGGGCTTGGGTTCGGTTCCAGATGGGGGAGTGTTTTGCGCCATGGTTTAGGACGGTCGGTTGTTGTCGTCGCGGCCTCGCTGATGACATCCTATGTCGATGGGGCCGTGCTTTGACAGGGGATGACCCCACAAATCGCGCACACCCGCGTCGGGTATCACAACACCGCGACCAATGCAGGGCGAGTCCGGGCGGAGGCGAAAATCATCCAGTTGGGGCGACAAAGCGCCCGCAAAGCCTTCCAAGCCGGGGTCTGCGGTGATGGCCGCTGCATCCAGAGGGGCACAATGGCAATCCCCGCAGAAAAGATTGTTGTGAAACAGCGTGTCGCGGCTGCTGCCCGGATCGTATCGTAGCCGACCTTTAGCGACAAACAGATTGTTCGTGAACCGGGTGCCGACGCTCCAGCCACCCCAGTAGCCTAGATGAATCAGCGCGTCGTGCGAGCGGTCCAGATAGATCGTGTTGTTGTAGAAGTGGGCATTTTGCACGGGCCCGCCGATGTGGATTACCGCGCCGTGCTTGTCGTGGGTGAGGCTGCCATCGTTGATGCTGAGGTTGTAGCGTACGATGGTGTTGTGATTGCCGATGTTGCCGGGCATCGGCGTCTCTCCCTTGTCGCACACCAGCATGAAGCCGCCGTCGTTGTCGTGGCTGTAGTTGTATTGGAACACGATGTTGCGGCAGTTAAAGTCCGAGTCGTAGGCCTGGCCATCCTTGACGCCCACCATGCCCGAGACCTCGTTGAACTGGAACAAGGCGTTGTCGCAGCTCCAGGGCCACATGCCCGCGGCATAGTCGTCGCACCGCGTCCGCCCCCCGCGCAGCGTGTTGTGCTCGACCAGCACCCCGTCGCTGCACGTCACCACGATGCCGTCGCCGCCGATGTCCTCAAGCGTGTTGCCGCGGACCACGACCCGCAGATTCGGATGCCAACGATCGCGGCGGCTGTACCCCGATGTGGTGATGCCCGAGCGGTCCGTCCGTTCGACACGGCAGCCCTCGATCAGCAGCCCCTCGAACCGGGAAGGCACGACATCTCCGCCATTGTGTATGTGGATGCCCGCGCCGCCGCCCTCGTCCTTGACCAGACTGCCGTTTACATCGTGTACGTGGAGATTGCGGAGCACGACACCCGGCGCCGGCCCGAAGTCTTCGATGTCCACCAGCACACCGCGACGATGGGGCACGCGTGTGGCCCCGTTGTGGGTTACTTCGAGTCCATCAAGGACAAAGTGCCTCACGTTGCGCAGATGCACCGCGGCTTGGGATCGGCCGTCGCCATGAATGGCGGGTTTAGGGCCGTCGCCATACGCCCCGACAAAGATCGGGCTGTCCGCACGCCCCGAGCCCGTGAGGTACAGCGGGCCTTGATAAGCCGTGCCCGCACGCAGCAGCACACGGTCGCCCGGCCGCAGTTCCCGGCCATTGAGCGGGCGCAGCGTCCGCCACGGTGCTTGCGCGG
>JBGTLW010000182.1:0-8288 GCA_041743835.1 Phycisphaeraceae bacterium
GGCCGACGCGCCCGGCAAACGCCATCTCCGCCGCGGCGACCAGCATGCCACCATCGGAGCAGTCGTGCGCCGAGGCGATCAGCCGGTCCGCGATGAGTTGCGCGATCGTGTGGGCCGTGGCGGGGCCGCGCTGCAGATCGACGCGCGGCACAAGTCGGCTGGCGGATGCTGTCGCGAGGCCGGTGCTGACGAGGTGTGACCCGCCGAGGTTTGGCGTGGTGTTGCCGACGATGAGCAGCAGGTTGCCGGGGGCTTTGGCGTCCATGGTGACGCAGCGGGTCAGGTCCACGGTGATGCCCATGGCGGTGATGAGCATGGTCTGCGGGATGGTGATGAGCCGGCCGTCCTCGGTGGTGAACTGGTTCGAGAGCGAGTCCTTGCCCGAGACGAACGGCGTGTGGTACGCCATCGCCCCGTCGTAGCACGCCACCGCGGCACGCACGAGGCTGCCGAGCATCTTGGGGTCGTCGCAGTTGGGCCAGCAGAAGTTGTCGAGGATGGCGATGCGCGTGGGGTCGGCTCCGACACAGATCACGTTGCGCACCGCCTCGTCGATCGCGCTGAGCACCGCCTGGTAGGAGTCGCCGTCGATGGCCGTGCCGTCGGCGTTGGCTTTCTCGGCGAGGTGGGGGGCCATGCCCACCGACAGCGCCACGCCGCGCGGCGAATCGAACTTTGGGCGGATGACCGCGGCATCGGACGCGCCGTCCTGCTGCGGGCCGACCAATGGCTTCACCGCCGACCCGGCCTGCACCTCGTGGTCGTACTGCCGAATGATCCAGTGCTTGGAAGCGATGTTGGGGTGCGCAAGCAAACGCACAAGCTGATCTCCGAGCGGGGCCTGACCCTCGGAGCCACGCGGCGATGGCTTGTGTGTTGTGAAGAGGTTCGGCGACCACGTGGCTGAGCGCGTCGGTGTGGGGATGCCGTCGTGCATGAAGGGCATGGCCAGCTTGCCGACCTCCTGCCCCAGATAGTCGAGCTTGAGCGTCGGCACGCCTTGCTCCTCGTAGCCGAATGTCCCCAGCACGCACAACTCCACGTCCTCCGCCGCAGCCAAGGCCTTGAGCGTGTCCAGATTCTCTGGCGGCACAGCCAGCGGCATGCGCTCCTGCGCCTCGCTGATCCAGATCTCCGTGTAGGTCAGACCCGCGTACTTCAGCGGCGCGTTGGATAGCTCGATGTGCGCGCCGACCTTCTCGCCCATCTCACCCACGGCCGAGCTGAAGCCGCCCGCCCCGCAATCGCTGATGGCGCTGTAGAGGCAGCCGTTGGCGTGGTCACGCGCCTGGAGGATGACATCGAGGGTCTTCTTCTGCGTGATGGCGTTGCCGATCTGCACCGCGTGGGAGAACTCATCGGCGTGCGTGTCGGTCAACTCGGCTGAGCTAAAGGTCGCGCCGTGGATCCCGTCCCGCCCGGTCCGGCCGCCGAGGATGACGACCTTGTCGCCGGGGCTCGGCGTGCCGAAGCATTTATCCAGCGGGATCAGCCCGACACAGCCGGCATAGACCAGCGGGTTGCCCAGATAGTCATCGTGGAAGTACACCGCCCCGTTGACGGTGGGGATGCCCATGCGGTTGCCGTAGTCGCGCACGCCATCGACGACGCGTTGGAGCACACGCTTGGGGTGGATCACGCCCGCGGGCAGCGACGCGGGATCGGTGTCCGGCGGGGCGACGCAGAACGTGTCCGTGTTGGCGATGGGTAGCGCCGCGAGGCCTGTGCCCATGATGTCGCGGATGCACCCGCCGATGCCCGTGGCCGCGCCGCCGTAGGGCTCGATGGCGGAGGGGTGGTTGTGGGTCTCCACCTTGATGGCGATGCCGTGCGTGTCGTCGAGCTTCACGATCCCGGCGTTGTCATCGAACACAGACACCAGCCAGTCGGCGTAGTGCGGCTGCTCGCGCAGCTTGAACGTCGCCGCCGCCACGGTGGACTTGAGCAGGTTGTGGATGGTCACGCTGCCATCGCCGTGGACCTCGTGCCCCGGCCGATCCGACCAGTCGATCGCTGAAGCCGTGTGGCCGTTGCCGCTGCCCTCGGTGTAGTGGATGGTGGACTTGAGGGTTTTGTGGACGCAGTGCTCGGACCAGGTCTGCGCCAGCGTTTCCAGCTCGATGTCGGTCGGCTCACGCTGCGACTCGCGGTAGTAGGACTGGATCGCCTGCATCTCCGCCAACGAAAGGAACAGGTGCGCCTCGCGCGACATCTTCATCAGCGCAGCCTCATCCAGATCGCGGATGGGGACGTGTGTGAGGGTGAACGGCTGGGCGTGGCCATGCTCAAACGCGGCGGGGTGGTAGGGCGTCAGGTGGATCGACTGCACGACGGTGTTCGCGAGGTGGTCCTGCGCAAATGTGACGAGGGCCACATCGCTCGGGCGCTCCGCGTGGAACGTCAGGTCGTAGCGCAGGGCGGTGCGGACCTCGACCGCGTCGGCGCTGAGCGTGGGCAGCATCTCGACGATGGCATCGCGGGTGGACTGCGCGACCGGGTCCATGACGCCGGGCAGGTAGTGGACCTCGACCACGGCCGCCGTAGGCGCGGGCGATTCGGTGCCGACGTGGGCTTGCTGGTTGACGGGGTCTGCCAGCAGTTGTGCCGCGACGTCGTGGGCTTGGGCGTCGCTAAGCGCGGCTTCGATCAGGTACACCCGCGTGGTTTGGACCGAGGCCACGGCTGGGAGGTCTTGGGCCGCGGCTGCTGCGGCTGCTGCGGCTGCTGCGGCGTGCGGGTCGGCCTGGCCGACGACGAGGCGGACCTCGATCCGGGTGACGCGCAGCGGGGGCTCGGTGGGTGTTTGCGTGATGGGCTCTGCTGGCGGGGCGGCGGTCATGCGTCCTCCTGACGCGGGGGGTGAGGGGGAGTGATCGCAGATGATACGGAATCCCGCGGAGCCGGGCGGAGCGCTGGGGGTTGGGCGGGTGTGCGTGAACGTGTGGCGACGCCGGTCCGTGGTGGGAACTACTCAACGATCCGCACGCCGGGCAGTCGGCTCACCTGGCCGGGGATGGCGAACCAGCCATCGATCTTGCGGATGGGCTTGGTTCCCGGCGCGTTGAGGTCGAACCCCTGGACCCGGTATTTGCCCGCATACAGCGGGAGGTATGCAAGGCCAAGGTCGTCGGACCACAGCAGGAAGGGCAACGCCAGCGATTCATCGATCTCATCGTCGATCACCTTGGTGATTGAGACTCGGATGGAACCCGCCTGACGGTTGGCGACAGGCTCGCCCCCGGCCCCGACCAACGGGACAACCAGACAACGCGGGGCCAGCCGCATCGCCTCGGCCATGTGCTGCTCCCACACGTCCCCGGCCTGGGTCTGGCGCGCCCACATCGCCAGCGCATAGTGGGTGTAGAACAACTCGGGGTGCTCAGCCACGGCTTCACGCAGCGCCTCGCCGGTCCGGGCATCCGCAAACAATTCAGGCGGTTGAAGCAGCAATTGGCCGCAGCGCCATACCGCCTGCTCCTGCTCCGGGGTGATGGGTGAGTCCAGCTCGAAATAGGTCTGGTTGTTGCGGGCTGAGGACATCGGCCCACGTTCGAGCGACGTGCCCTGAACCATGTTGACCTGCCACGACGCGCGGTTGGCCCAACTAAGCGGTTCGGGCTCGCCGATGTGGCGGTCCGCAAAGTGGAGCGAGGCAATCGTGATCAACGGCACGGCGACGATGATCGCAAACGTCATCACCAGGACGTGCCAGCCACGCACACCGCCGGGCCTCTCGGTCGCGTGATCAGTGTGCGAGTCTGCGGGGATTGGCTGGTCGGGCGTGGTCATGACAGACATCTTAGCGCGGTGAGGTGCTCGGTCATCTGCTCGACGGGCCGATCGGGATCGACCCGGATGCCCCGCCACCCACGGGCCTTGGCCGCGTCGATGTTGGGCGCGTTGTCGTCGAAGAACACGATGCGTTCGGGCGCTACGCCGGTGTGCTGCTCGACGTGGGCGTAGATGCCCGGCTCGGGTTTGCGGAGCCCGATGATGTGGCTGGCGAAGTGGTGGTGCAGCCGGTGCATCGGGAGGCTGGCGGGGTTGCCGGGCGCGTGCATCAGCGACCAGTGGCGGTCGTTGGTGTTTGAAAGGCAGCCCAGTTGCAGGCCGTTGACGGCCAGGCGATCGACAAGCTCCGCGATGCCGGGGTATGGCCCGACCAGCCAGGCGATGCAAAGCTGGTGGACCTGATCGGGTGTCAGGCCGACGAGCTTGGCGACGCGTTGGTCGAACTCCTCGTTGCTGATGTGGCCCCGCTCGGATGGATCGACGATCTGTTCGATTGCAGCCAGCGTCGCGGGATCGTCCAGCACGGGCGGCGTTTCGATGCCGATCATCTGGCAGGCGAATTTCCACCGCCGCGCCAGCCGGACCATCACGCCGCCCAGATCGAAGATCACCAATTCTATTTTCGGTGTGTGTGTCATGCCTGCTTAGCGCTGCTTGCCCTCGATCGCGCACATGAGCACCGCGGCCGCGAGCCCGAGTCTTCGGTCCAGCAGGTTCTGGGTGTCGGGGGTGAAGTCCACGTGGATTTTCGTGAGGAAGGGGTTGAAGTTCTGTCGCATCAGTCCGACCGTCTGCCCGCCAAGCGTCATGGTGTACGCCTGCGGGAGCAGCAGCGCCACGACATCTACAAACCGCCGGGCCAATGCCTTGACGGTCGAGTCTTCCAGCACCTTGCCGATTTCGTTGTTCTGCGCGTCGAGGATGAGCCACTCATCTTTGAGGATCGACTTGAGGCCCTTGCGTCACATCGCGCCGACCTTCTCGCCACTGATAGCGTCGATCACGTTGTAGGCTGAGGAGATATCCAAAATCTTGGTTGCCTTGATTGTGATCAGTTCCGTGGCCATGCTTTCATCGGTGTAGAGGCGGATATCCTCCTTCAGCTTGAATGCCTTGAGCTTGGAATACATCACCATATTCTCGGCATCATCGTAGATGTGGAACTTGGCCCCCATGAAGGAGAGTACCTTGCGACGGATGGTGTACACGTCGTGCGTGAAGGGCCGGATGGTGGGGTCGCTGGACATGTGAGGAGGTCACGTGGGGGGTGGGGCGTCGCGGGGGTACAGGGGTGGTGGGGACGGGGGCGGTTCCGGGGGCGGTTCCGGGGGCGGTTCCGGGGGCGGTTCCGGGGCGGTTCCGGGGGCGATTCCGGGGGCGGGGTGGGGGATTTACTCGACGATCTGCCCGTCGCCGTAGGCGACCCATTTGTAGGTGGTCAGGTCGTCGGCCCCCATCGGGCCACGGGCGTGGAGTTTGTCGGTGGAGATGCCGATCTCCGCGCCCAGGCCATAGCGTGAGCCATCGGACCAGCGTGTCGAGCAGTTCACAAAGGCGTTGGCGGTATCCACGCGCTGCACGAAGCTTTCGGCCGCGACCAGGTCGCGTGTGATGATCGCGTCGGTGTGGCGAGAGCCGTAACGGTTGATGTGGTCGATGGCCGCATCGAGCGTATCAACGACGCGCACGGCGACGATCATGTCCAGGTATTCGGTGGCCCAGTCCTCATCGCTCGCGGGCTTCGCCGGGCCGAAGGCGGCGCAGGTCCGGGTGTCGCCACGGATTTCGACGCCTTTGTCGCCCAACGCTTTGCAGATGCGTCCGAGCAGGCCCAACTCGGCCGCGTCGCGGTGGACGAGGATGGTCTCGGTGGCGTTGCAGACGCCGGTGCGCTGGGTCTTGGCGTTGAGGCACAGCTTCACGGCCATGTCGGGGTCTGCGCTGGCATCGACGTAGGTGTGGCAGTTGCCCGTGTAGTGCTTGATGACCGGGATGCGTGCCTGCTCGACCACCGCCCGGATGAGCGATTCGCCCCCGCGGGGGATGCACACATCGATGCGGTCGTCCATCTTGAGTAGCTCGCCCACAGCCGCGCGGTCCGTTGTGCCGACAAGCTGCACCGCCTTGGGGTCGATGCCCGCCTCCCGCAGGCCGGCAGCGACGCACGCGGCAATGGCGGCGTTGGAGTGCATGGCCTCTTTGCCGCCGCGGAGGATCACGGCGTTGCCGCTCTTGAGGCAGAGTGCCGCGGCGTCTGAGGTGACGTTGGGCCGGCTCTCGAAGATGATGAGCACCACGCCGATGGGCACGCGGACCTTCTGCAGCCGGATGCCGCTGGCCAGGACACGGCCGTCGATCACCCTTCCGACCGGGTCCGGCTGGGCAGCGATCTGCCGCACGCTCGTCGCCATTGCGGCAATGCGTGCATCGGTCAGGGACAGCCGATCGAGCATGGCCGACGATAGGCCAGCCTGCCTTCCCGCAGCCAGGTCCTTGGCGTTCTCTGTTTGGAGCGTGGTGGATGAGGCGTCCAAAGCGTCTGCGATCGCGCGGAGGGCCGCATCCCGACGCGCGCCAGACACCGATGCCAGCGACCGGGAGACCCGTAGCGCATCATCGGCAAGGGCCTTACAGTACGCGGGGATATCGTGGGTGGTGTCGGCGGTCACGGCTGTGGCTGTTTGCGGCGTCATGGCGGGCGTATCTTAGCTGGGGGCGGGCACAAAACCCAATTCATGGAGCCGGTGGCCGCGCTCCGAGCATCACGTGCAGGTTGCCTTGGGCGGCGGCCGGGCCGGTGGTTCACGGTGCCCCCGCTCGGCAGCGGGTTGATCCATGCGTGTCGGATTTCTGTGCGTTATGCTTCGCGGTTATGCCTGAAACACAACGGTCAATGGATTGTGTCGTCGTCGGGTCTTGCGTGGTGGACCTGCTGTGTCGGCCGATCGACCTGCGCCAACCCATCGGCGCGGGTGTCCTGCACCGCACCCAGCCGTTGGAGGTCGTCGCGGGTGGGATCACCGCGAACGCGGGCATCACCATGGCCCGGATGGGTGTGCGCACAGGCGTCTTCTCATACGTCGGCAAGGACGCCTGGCAGCCCGTGGTGCGCGGCATCTTCGCGGACCAAGGCGTGGACACCACGCACCTCATGGAGCACCCCACCGAAGCAACCAGCACCACCGTGGTGGCGATCGCGGCGGATGGCGAACGCTCGTTCTTCCACTGCGTTGGGGCGCCACGAAAGCTGGATGCGGCGGCGCTGCTGGCCCGCATGGATTTGTGGCAAGACACGCGGTGCATGTTGCTGGGGTATTACTCGCTCATGCCGCAGCTTGAGACGCAGCTCCCGGAGGTCTTTGCGAAGCTGCGGGGTGTCGGCTGCATGACGGCGATGGATGCCGCGGGCGACGGGGGCACGATGGACCCGCTCGACAAGCTTCTGCCTCACCTGGATGTGTGGGTGCCCTCGCGTGCCGAGGCGGAGCACCAGACCGGGCTGACGGACGAGCGGAAGATCATCGATGCCTACCGCGACTGCGGCGCGCCCGGCGTGGTGGGGGTGAAACTGGGGGGCACGGCTGGGGTGCTCCTGTCCGGCCGACGGGGTGAGTATGTCCACGCCCCGAGTTGCAAGCCGCCGGGCGAGGTCATCGACACCACCGGCGCGGGGGATAGCTTCTATGCTGGGCTGCTGACCGGGCTGCTCCATGGCCTGCCGCTGGTGGATGCGGGCAGGCTCGGGTGTGCCGCGGCCGCGTGCTGTGTGACCGCGCTTGGGGGCAACACGGGCGGGAAGTCGCTCGGGGACACCAAGGCGGTCGCGGGTTTGGGTTGAGCGATCCTGCGGCGTTGCGCGGGCCGTGCTTACAGATCGGACGGGTCGTACGCCCACTGCTCACGGGTCGGGGTGTAGTCCAGGAGCTCGGCGTCGGCGAACCAGAGCTTGAGCTCGCGTTGGGCGGACTCGATGCTGTCCGAGCCGTGGATCATGTTGTATCCGCCGGACATCCCGAAGTCGCCACGGATGGTCCCGGGTGCGGCTTTGCGGCCATTGGTCGCGCCGATCAGCGCACGGCAAACCGTCACCGCATCGACGCCACGCCAGGCCATGACAAACACAGGCGAGCTGGTGACAAATTGGATCAACCCGTCGTAGAACGGCTTGCCCTCGTGCTCGGCGTAGTGTTTCTTCGCAAGGTCGGGGGTGACGGCCATGAGCTTCGCACCGACCAGCCGCAGCCCCTTGGCCTCAAACCGGCTGACGATCGGGCCAACGAGCCCGCGCTGAACCGCGTCGGGTTTGATGAACAAAAGCGTGGTTTCCATCGTGTGATCTCGCATTCGGTGTCAGAGGAATGTGTCAAGCCATCGCAGGGCGGCCAGTATAGCGACCACCCGCCCCGCCCCGCGGAGCGCCAAACACCCCCCCCCCGTTTAGCGGCGGGCGTCCGCCCGCCGTCTCCCCATAACCCCCGCCCGCACCCCCGCCCGCC
>JBGTLW010000183.1:0-4500 GCA_041743835.1 Phycisphaeraceae bacterium
GCGGCCGGGTCGATGTGCGCGAGCGGGCTGATGCCCGGTTCCGGCCGCGGTGCAAAGCCATGCAACGCGACCACCGCCTGGCGGAACGCGAAGTAAGGGTGGTCGGCGATCAGGAGCGACTTGCCCTCGATCGTCGGCGCATCCTTGGCTGACACGATAATCGCGGCGGCGGCGGTCGTGGCGGCCTGCGGCGCGTACCTCGGGTTGGCAAGGAAGCTCACCTGCTCGGCGGTCGCGTCGGCGAGGGTGTTGCAGCCGGTAACGGTGGTCCCGCCATCGCCACGCAGGGTCACGCCGAGGGTCTTGGCCAGTTGCGAGAGGGTCTGGGGCATGGCCATAAGATAACGTCGGCCCGGCTGCATTTGCGCGGCGGTGGCAAAGCCCGCATGTCACCGGTGTGTCGCCTCGGGGCTACTCGATCTGCCCGGTGATCAACTGATCGATGGCGTCGTTGCGGATGGCGTGCTGCCAGTAGGCGGCGCTTTCCCAGCCGGGGTGGCTGCCCGCGATGCGATCGACCTGCGACACCGCCGACGCACGCTCGCCCCGCATGGCCGCGATCAGTGCGAGGTGGAGCTTGGCGTGGATCGCGGCGTTCTCAAGATATTCCTTGGAAAACCGCTCGCTGTCCTTGGGGTTGGCAAGCCGTTCGGTGAAGAGCTGCTCCGCAAGGTCTAGCCGACCCGCCGCCTCATCGTCGCGGTTCATCATTTTCAGCGCGAAAGCCGCACCGATGCTGGCCTCGGCGTTGCGAGGCTCCAGACGCGATGCCTTGTTGTAAGACTCCACCGCATCGCTGTACCGCGAGGCGTGAAAGAGGATGTTGCCCTTCATCTGGTGCAGGTGCGCCCCGCTCGGCTCGATCGCAATGGCCGCGTCGATGTGGACCAGCGCCTGCTCGATGTCCCCCGCCAGGAGCGCCTGCTCGGCCGCCCGCAGCGCTTCGTTGCGCTGCACGCCGGGGGGCTTCCCGCCGCAACCGGCCAGGACGCACATCAGGATCAAAACCAGACTCAGCCGCATGGCAACACCAAGTCAATAGGTCCGGCGGGGGGCAACGTGCCACATCACCCGCCAAACGGGGAACCCATCACAGGTGTTATCGGCACAATCGCCGCTCAGAGTTCGATGTATTGCACATCCGAGTACCGGGCGTCCACCGCGTCGGGCAGTTGGAGGTCGGTCACAAAAGCGTCCCCAAGCTCCTGCCGGACCACGGGGGCGTTGTACGCCCTGCGGTCGGCCTTGCCCATCACCGCCAGAAGGTCCAAGGCGATCTGCCCCTCGTTCTTGGCAAGTTCGATCACCGGGATGGCCGCGTCGAAGGCCTGAAGCAGGCCGCGAGCGTTCTCAAAGGTCCCGGACTTCTCGGCCCACGTCGCGCCGGGGAGCAGCACATCCACCGCCGGCATCAGGTCGCTGGGCAGCGTGTCGATCAGCACCGTGAACCTGCCCGATGCCAGCGACGCCACATCCGGGGTGACCCACTGCGTCGGGTAGTTGCCCGTGAGGATCAGCCCTTGCAGCGAGCGTTGCTTGGCGAGCAGTTCCTCGAAGCTCAGCACGTTCTCCGTGAGCTGGCCCAAGGCCCGTCGGACACCGCGGCTGTTGGGGCACTTCTCCGCGTAGATCGTGTAGCCGCCCGGGAACGTCTTGTCCTGGCCCTTCATCGGGATCGGGCCCACGGCCAACGCCGCGTCCGGGTCGATCGCCACCGCCAGCTTCGCGAGCAGGTACGCCTCCTCGCACGGCAGCATGGGGCTGACCATCAGCCCGATCGAGCCGTGGCCCTGCCTCGTCACCACCGCCTCTAACCCGGCCTTGACCGCGGCGTAGGCCTCATTCCAGTCGCACTCCTCAAGCCCGGCGTTGTTCGCAGCGGGCTTCATCGGCGAGCGCAGGCGGTTCTCATCGTGGACAAACTTCCACCCGTAACGGATCTCGTCGCTGGTCCACCACTGGTTCACTTCCATGTTCGTGCGCGGCTTGACGCGATAAATCCTGCCCTCGTTGGTCTCGATGGAAATGTTGTCGCCCGACGCGGTGATGCCGTCGATGCTCGCTGTGCGCTTGAGGTTCCACACGCGCATGGTCATGAGGAAGTCTTTATCCAGCAGCGCACCAACCGGGCAGATATCCACGACGTTGGCGGACAGCTCGTTGTCCAGCGGCTTGCCGGGGAACACGTCGATCTGCTCAGCCGAGCCGCGCCCGAAGATGCCGATCTCGTGGGTGCCTGTGACTTCGCGGGTAAAGCGGACGCAGCGCGAGCACATGATGCAGCGGTCGGAATACAGCAGCACGTTGGGGCCAAGGTCTTTCTTGGGCTGCTTGATCTTGTTTTCCTCGAAGCGCGAGCTTCCCCGGCCGTACTTGTAGCTGTAATCCTGCAACGAGCACTCACCCGCCTGGTCGCACACCGGGCAGTCCAGCGGGTGGTTGATGAGCAGGTACTCCATGACCGACTTCTGGTTCTGCACGCTCTTAGGCGACGAGAGATGGACCTGCATGCCATCGACCGCTGGCGTCTGACAGGTAGGCACGAGCTTGGGGACCAGCTCAAGCTCACCGGAGCGCGGGTTGGGCTGGGAGATCTCCGCCAGGCATATCCGACAGGACGCGACGACGGACATGCCGGGGTGGTAGCAGTAATGGGGGATCTCGATCTTGTTGTCGAGCGCGACCTGAAGAATGCTCTTCTTGCCGTCAAAGTCGCAGGGCTTGCCGTCGATGGTGAGGGTGGGCATGGGGATTTCGGTGGATCGGGTGTCGGGGATCGGAGGTCGGGCGTGTGGCTTTCGCAAATCGTATGCCGAGCCAGCGATGGGGGCAAAAACGCGTGGTCCGGGGCGCGGGGGGGAGCGATGGGGATGTGGTTGAATGCGGGGGACGCGGGGCCTGACAGCCCGCGCTAAACGGGGGGCACGATTGCCCGCGTGAGCTACCATCCAACAAAACCGGTCATCTGGCCGATACACAACCAGAACCCGCTGGTCTGCGAACCCCGATAACCCTCTTGGGCAGCGCCCGAGTCAAATGAAGTTCAACCATGCCTAGAGATATCCCCGTTGGCAACGGCCAGATGCTGGTCACCTACGACCATCACTATCAGGTCCGCGACTTGTATTTCCCGCACGTCGGGCAGGAGAACCACGCGGGGGGTGGGCCTTGTCGCTTCGGGGTATGGGGCGAACTCCCCAACGGGGCACGCAAGGGCATGGACCGCCGCAAGACCCGGACTTATTGGACGCCCGATGGCTGGGACATACGCCTCGGCTATCAGGAAGACACGCTGGCGACCGATGTGTCGCTGCGTCACGCGGAGCTTGGCGTGGAGCTGCGCTGCCAGGATGTGGTGGACTTCCACCGCCCGGTCATGGTCCGCCGCATCGAGGTGGTCAACCTCGTGGACGAGGACCGCGAGGTGCGGCTGTTCCACCACCACGACTTCCACATGCTCGGCACCAAGGTCGGAGACACCGCCTACTTCGACCCGCAACTCCGGAGCCTCATCCACTACCGCAAAGAGCGGTATCTCATGGCGTTCTTCTACGGCGACGGCGACCAGCGCATCGACGAATACGCCACGGGCACCTCCGGCTTCCACGGCGCGGAAGGCACCTGGCGCGACGCGGAGGACGGCCACCTGGGCAACAACGCCATCGCACAGGGCGCGGTGGACTCGACGATGATGACCCGGCTCCAACTCCCCGCAGGAGGGACCAAGACGGTGTATCTGGTGATCGGGGCCGGCTTCTGTTACGACGACCTCGACGCCCTGCACCGCTTCATCCATGCGACAGGGCCGCAGGGCGTGATCGACCGCACGGTGGCGTACTGGCGGCTGTGGCTGGCGGCCTCGCGGCCGGTGTTCCCCGACGCGGCCGACAGCGGGATCAGCGACAAGGTGCAATCCCTGTTCAAGCGGTCGCTGCTGGTGGTGCGCACGCAGATCGACAACGACGGCGCGGTGATTGCCGCCAACGATTCGGACTACCTGCAATTCAACCGTGACACGTACTCCTACCTCTGGCCACGCGACGGGGCCTTTGTGGCCGACGCGCTGGACGCGGCGGGGTTCACCGATGTGTCGCGGAGCTTCTTCACCTTCTGCGCGAAGATCCTCAACAAGCGCGGCATGTTCCTGCACAAGTACAACCCCGATGGATCGCCCGCGTCGTCGTGGCACCCGTGGGTCGCGGGCGGCAAGCCGCAGTTGCCCATCCAGGAAGATGAGACGGCCCTGGTGATCTGGGCGCTGTGGCGGCACTACGTGCGGTACCGGGATATCGAGTTCGTGCGCCCGCTGTGGCTGCGGCTGATCCAGCCCGCGGCCGACTTCATGGTGCGTTACCGCGACCCGGACACGCACCTGCCGCTGCCCAGCTACGACCTGTGGGAGGAGCGGTTCGGGGTCCACGCGTTCACGGTGGCGACGGTGTACGCGGGGCTCAAGGCCGCGTGGCAGTTCGCGGTGTGCTTCGGGGACACCCGGCGGGC
>JBGTLW010000184.1:0-2401 GCA_041743835.1 Phycisphaeraceae bacterium
TAAGCCAGGGGCAGGAAGATGAACGCGAGGAGGCGGTGCCAGAAGTTGGACTTGGTGGACAGTTCCGAGAGCTTGCGTTCGGCCCGGAGCCAGAGGCGTTTGAAGGGGTTGCGCTCCGGCGGCGGGGTGTGCCGGGCTGACTGCGCCACCCGCGTGGGTGAGGGTGCGACGGCCGGCTCGCCGACCACTGCGGCGGCTTCATCGGCGATCGGGTTCACGGTCGGGGTGTCGGGCATCGCGGTAAAGGAAGTTTAGCCTATGAATGTGCGGCAGGGATACTCAGGCGCAAGTTGATCGTTGAGGGGACCGCGGGATGTCGATCCCGCGGCTTTTTTGACGCGTGCGACGCGGGACCGGGCGGACACCGGGGCTGGCTGTGGCGTCAGCGGAAGGGTTGATTCGGGCTGTACCCGCCCTCATCCGCATCCTCTTCATCCTCCGCGTCGTCGCCGGGCAGGGGCAGCCCGGCCTCAGCGTCTGCCACCTCTTCGATCCACGCGGCCTGGATCGCCTCCAGAATCTGCTCGTTCACGTTCGGCCCGGTCGTGGGGTCAAAGCCCTCCAGGTCTTCCACCAGCTCCCGCATGCGGTCAAACCGCACGCCCGTCGGGTCCACATCCGGGTACTCCTCGAACAAGGCGATCGCGATGTCCTCGATATCCGACCAGTCGAACGTGTCCATAACGATGCGCCGCGGTGATGTGTGGGTTTATTTTGTTTAGCGCGGGGCGTAAGCCCACGCGTTGATGGTGTTCATGCAAACGCGGGGTTATTGCAGGTTCACGGGCATCACGACGTACAGGAAGTTGGGCCCTGTGCGCAGCACGCCGGGCTTGTTCGGGGCCTTGAGGTCGAGTTGGACCTGGCTCTCGTCGATGACCTTGAGGGCATCGAGCACATAGGTCGGGTTGAAGCCGATCTCGACCGGCTCGCCGGTGTACTCCGCCATCTCGACGCTGATCTCCGCCTCACCCATCTCGGGGGCACGGCTGGAGAGGGTCAGCCCGTCGGCGGCAAACGCCATGCGGACGCCCTTGCTCTCCTCGTTGGTGAGCAGGGCCGCGCGACGCACCGCGCTGATGAGCACATCGGTCGCCAGGGTTGCCTTCTTGTCGCCGTCCTTGGGGATCACATCCTGGTACGGCGGGAAGTTGCCCTCGACGAGGTTGGAGCTGAGCACCGCGTTGTCCGTGCCAAAAAGAATCTGGTTGTCGGTGAGCTTGACCTTGACGGTTTCTTCCGCGTCATCGAACAGCCGCAGCAGCAGGTGCAGGGCCTTGCTGGGGACGATCGCGCTGACCTTCGCATCGCTCCCGCCCTTGCAGGCGCCGCGTGCAAGCGCCAAACGGTGGCCATCGGTGGCGACGACCGCGAGCTTGTTTCCCTGCCTCTCGAAGAGCACGCCGTTGATCGCGTAACGCGAGTTCTCCCGCGCGGTGGCGAACAGCGTCATCGCCACGAGGCGGTGCAGCTCGCCGGCGGACACGGTGAAGTCGGCGTCGCCGGTGAACGTCGGGATGATGGGGAAGTCGGCCGCGGGGTGGCCATAGATCTTGAAGGTGGAGTCTGCCCCGGTGATGATGGCGACATCGCCCTCGGTGTTGATCGTCAAGGTCGGGTCGATGGACTCGCGCACGATCTGGGTGATCTTGTCCGCGGGGACCAGGGCCGCACCCTTGCTGCCCACCTCGACGCGTGGCGTCGAGAGCGTGACGCTGATCTCCATGTCCGTCGCGCTCAAGGTCAGCGTGTCGTCCTTGGCTTCGAGCTTCACGCAACTAAGTATGGGCTTAGGGGTGCGTGCAATCACCACCCCGCCCACGAGGTTCAACGATTCAACCAGAGCACCGCGATCACAAATCACCTTCATAATTCGCACCTTGACCTTTTCTAGCCGGAATAGCCGGCTCAAAGTACCGCCCGAGGCTTGCGTGGGCAAGCCGCGCCCCCCCCGCAGCGGGTTAACGCTCGATCAGCGTCAACGCGATGGCGATGTTAGCCGCGTTGAACACCGCGTGGGCGGCCACGGGGGTCCACAGCGAGCCGGTCCGCTCATACGCCGCACCGAACACCACCCCCAGCACAAGCAGCCCCGGCATGGCGGACCACCCCACCACCGACTGGTGCGCGAGCGCGAAGAATACCGCCACCCCCAGCACGATCCCCCAGCGGAACCTCCGCCCAAGCCGATCCCCCAGCAGCGTCTGGATCAGCCCCCGGTAGGCCGCCTCCTCCAGCAGCGGCGCGACCACCACCGCCAAGAGCGCCACACGGGCGATGTGGGCGGGGGTGGGGTCATCAACCAACTGCTTGAGTAGCTCGTGCTGCACGGGGTCGGGCACGTGGCCCAGCAGCAGCCCCAGATTCGCCACCGCCATGCTCACCCCCATCGCCAGCAGCA
>JBGTLW010000185.1:0-2691 GCA_041743835.1 Phycisphaeraceae bacterium
GCGCGCGATGGAGCACCAGAGGCCGGCCGCGCAGATGGGCGCATTCCTCGCGCTGCTCGACCTGCTGGCCGCGTCCCGCTCTGCCCAGCCGCTGTCGCGCGTGCCCCAAACGCTTTCCATAAGCCCGCACGACCAGCAGCGCATCGACCGCGTGCTCTCGCACATCCGCGGGCACTACACCCAGCGCATCCAGCTCACGGACGCAGCCAAACTGGCGCACCTCACGCCGGCCGCGTTCAGCCGGTTCTTCCTGCGCATGATGGGCCGGAACTATGTGGCCTACCTGCACGACATGCGTGTGGCGCACGCCGCGCGCATGCTGCTACACACCGACGAGCCGATCACCGTCATCGCACTGGCCAGCGGCTTCGACACGCTGTCCCACTTCAACCGCATCTTCCGCCGCATCAAAGGCTGCACCCCACGAGCATACCGACGCCGCGGCGAGCGCGCCGATGATGCCAGTCAATCTTGATATAACTTAAACCAGCATTCGCCCGCCCTCATATAGACTTCGTGGGCGATTCGTCCGGCCGCTATGTTGTCACCGCACTTGCGTCGCTCGCAAGTCGTGGCAATAGCTAGGCGACTGACTCGACGCTCAGATCAGAGATGGGGATTGTGGTCAGGCAGGCGTCTTCTTTGGCGCTGTGGTAGGCGACGTAGAGCGTGCCATCGTGCTCCAGGGGGTAGGGGTAGGCCCACTGGGGGTTGTGGTGTTGGCTGTGGTCGGCGAAACGGGCGCTGAGTGGGAGGTCGGGGCGGATGCGCCACAGGGCGCGGAACGCCGACTCGCCGGGGGCGGTCACGGCGATGACGGGGTAGTCGCGTTGTCGGCCGGGCTCGCCGGTCTGGCTGGTGGCGTGGTAGTTGAAGAGCAGGACGTGTTGGCCTGTGCTGAGGGTGGTGGCTGCGATCTTGGAGGTGGCGCAGGGCAAGGCGGTGGGTTGGGGGTCGCTCCAGGTTTGGCCGGCATCGCTGCTGCGGGAGAGCTGGATGCGCTGGGGCTGGTTCGGGATGGGTCGGAGCAGCGCGAGGAGTTCATCGCCGTGGCGCAGGACATTGGTTTCCGCGAGGCCGCCGAGGGACTTTGGGATGGGTGTGAGGCGCCAGGGCTTGAGGATGTCGTCGCCCTGACTTGTCATGACCGCGCCGCGGCCGTAGCCATCCATCCCCGCCATGAGCCAGCCGCCGCCGGGCAAACGCAGCGGTGCTTGCAGCGGATAGAGTTCGCCGATGTCGCCCTGGCTGGACCACGCGTCGGCCGCGGGGTCGTAGCGGAATGCTTCGGTGCGCAGGTTGTGAAACACCCAGTTGAGGTCGGCCGGGCCCTTGAGCTTCTTGCCCCAGACGAAGCCCTCGTAGGCTGCGGCGAAGTACCAAAGCACACCGTCCATCACGTGAAACACCCCGTGGCTGTTGTTGCGGCCGTCGCGGCCGGGCGCGAGCACGCGGATGGGTCGCCAGGTCTGGCCGGCGTCATCGGAGGTTCGGCTGCGCACGACTTCCTTCACGGTGTTCTCCGGCGTGTGAGCCGGGGCTTGCGCCCACGCGGCGTGGAGGCGGTTGCGGTGCATGGCCAGCCCGATGCCGATGAGAAACGACCACGCGTAGTCCGCCTCGTGGATGACACGGTGAAAAGCGCCCCGGCCGTCGGCTTGGCCGGGCAGAGACTGTGGCAGCACTGGCAGTTCGTGTGCCGCGTCGGGGCCGGGCAACGGTGGGCCAGCCCATAGCAAGGAATCCGCGCTCGCCCCGGGGGCGGGGGCGGGGGCATGGGGTGTGGTCATCGTGGGGTCTCCGGCGTGGTGAACTGCTTGCGGTAGGCGGTGGGGGTCATCTTGAATCGGCGGGCGAAGTGCTGCGCGAAGCGCGACGCATCGCGGTAGCCCACGCGGCTGGCGATCTTGCCGATGGCGTAGCGGGAGTGACGCAATTGGTCGGCTGCGGATTGGAGGCGCATCTCGCGGAGGTGCTCGCCGAAGCTGACGCCGTAGCGTTCGCGGAACAGCCGGGCGAGGTGGCCGTGGCTGACGTGCGCGACTTTCGCGGCGACATAGGAGAGCCGGACCTGCTCATCGAGGTGGAGGGAGAGGTAGGCCATGGCCCGGTCAAGCGGGTCGTGCGGGAGCGAGGGGTCGTTGGTGTGTTCGGCGAGGCGGAACCAGACCGCGTCGAGGTGGGCGCGGGCGGCTGCTTCGGCTGCGGCGGCATCGCCATCACAGACCGCATCGACCATCGGCCGATGCGCCTCGAAGAGCACATCCAGGTCGGGCCAGCAGGTGCGCAGCGTTTCGGTGTGGAACGGCTTCATGTACGAGGCGACGAGTTGCCAGACTGCCGGCAGGCCGTCCACCCCGCGAGGTTGACGATCGCGAGGTGCAGGGCTGTGTCGGCGGTGTCGAACGCGGCGTAGTCGTGTGCTTTGGCTGCGGACTGCTCGCAAGTTGATGTCCCTGTTGTCCCCAAGGCGGTCGCGTGGTTGGCCGCCCCTTTCTTTGCGGAGTTTTTGATATGGCCGTGTTCCGAGGTTTGTACCCCCCGCTTATTACCCCCTTCCACGCCGACGGCTCGCTCAACGAGCAGGGCCTGCGCGACCACATCGAGTTCATGATCGACGGCGGGGTCGATGGCATGTGCGGCGGGTCGAGTACGGGCGAGTTCATGAATCTCACCCGCGGCGAGTGGGAG
>JBGTLW010000186.1:0-3108 GCA_041743835.1 Phycisphaeraceae bacterium
GGCGTGCGGCCGCGGCCGGTGCGACGCGAGCGAGGTAGGTCATCGCGGCAAAGCCATCAATGTGGGACTGCACCGTCTCGTGGACCAATAGCTGTGGCAACTCGCCACGGAACGGCACATCAACGAGATAGCCCGGCTGCATCTTCGAGAACGCCTGGTTGGGCCGCAGCATGTTCAGCTCGGTCCACCCGCCCCCGCGGAGCTGATGCTTCGACAGCGCGCCAAGCGCTTCGTTGATGCTCGCGGCCGTGTTCTCCGGCGCCAGCAGTTGCCGCCCGGCGACCTGATCGCGCTGCGTCTGCGCGGGGAGCAACTTGTGTTCCGCAGCGACCGCGAGCGCCATGGCCACAGCCGCAGATGATTCAGTATCCACAGCGATGCGGTTGTAGATGTAATACGGCAGGCCAGCCAACACCACGTTTTCTTCCGGGCGATACACGCTGGTGACGCTGCCAAGCCGTTTGCCCTGCTGGGTGTGCTTCGCCAGTTGATTAATCACCTCGTTGAGCGCTTTTTCCAACCGGGTCAGCGCCTGCTGCCCGTCGCGTCTCGCGCCTTGCGCGCTATCGGGCAGGTCCTCCAGCTTCTTCTTGACCTCGTCAATCTCTGCCCGCAAGCGGATTTCAATGTCGAGGTAGCGTGCGAGCAGCGGGTAGTGGATCGCGACCGGCCCCCACAGGCCGTTGCCCTCGTCGCCGCGCAGCCGCAACTGGGCGTCGATGAGCTTCGAGACCATCGTCTGCGTCAGTTCCGGCTCAAGGCCCGCCTCGGCGAACCCGGCAACCAGCCACGCCAAATCCCACGTATGGTCCGGCGAGCCGTACTGGTGGACCAGACGCGCCAGCTCCTCGGCGTGGGTGGTCGTCCGTCGATCGTCTTCGAGGCCTGCACGGCAAAGGACATACAGCGCCATCCCATTGAGCCCGAAGAACCCGCGAGGCATCACGCGATTGCCTTTGTCGTAGATCGGCTTGCGACCTTCCTTGTAGATGTCACCATCGGGATCGCGCACCTCGCGTTCCACCTGCCGCTCACCCACCCGCTTGCGCTCGACCACGACGCGACGCTTCTCATACCCGGTGACGGTGCCGTACTCATCCCGCACGGGAACCAGTTGCTCGGCATGACGCGTTTCATAGACCGGGATCGTGACAACCCTCCGTGAATAACGCACGACGATCTTCTCGAAACCCGTGCGCCGCCGCTCGTCCCGCGGCGGGACGATCAACCCGGTGTCATTCGCTTCCGCGGCCTGCCGGGCAAAAAGCGTGGCGATACCATTGGTCACCGCCACATCAATCGCCGCCGTCACCGACGCGTCCTGCTGCGTGCTGGGGGCCTCCGCATCCACCGCACCAACCGCCCCGCCGAGCGCTGTGAGCAACAATGTGAAGACGAATATCCGAGTGATTCCGAGCCGATTCATGGTGATGCCCTTCTCAAAATGGCATTATACACCATGACGAATGTCATAAGCAGATTTCATCCCAACAATACCGGCAGCGCGAAGTAGTGGCTCTCCACCGCCTGCTCGCTCACGTCCTCGGGGTCGTCGTTGAGGCTGGTCTGGATCAACTCGTCGATATACATCAGGCCCCACACGTTCTGCCGCAGCACGTTGTCGCTGCCATCGCGTTCTTCAATCAGCGAGTGGCTTCCCCCGGAACCTCCCCCGGCACCACCCCCCGAGCCATAATAGTAATGGTAGGTGCCATCGAGGTCGGCGGAGTTCTGTACCGCCTTGACGATGCGCCTGCCCATGGCGTCGTAGTGCGACTGGCTGACCACCGCCGCGAGCTCGATGTCGCCTGTTCCGGGGGCACCCCCGGGGGCGCGGTAGG
This sequence comes from Phycisphaeraceae bacterium, assembly GCA_041743835.1. GTDB lineage: Bacteria > Planctomycetota > Phycisphaerae > Phycisphaerales > Phycisphaeraceae > JBGTLW01. The sequence goes on from JBGTLW010000186.1 coordinate 1,842, forward strand.
CTTTGGTGACGGTGCGGACGCGGTTCCACGCGTCGTAGGTGAAGGCGTGGACGCCGTCGTAGGTGAGGTTGCCCGCCGCGTCGTGGGCGATACTAGGCCATGAACAGTATCCGACACCGTACTTCCCTCCGTCGTGGTTCATGGTGGCTCGCGCTCATTGCGAACGGATTTATACATCTCTTGAAAACCATCAACTGGTTGATCGTCTCTCAGTTGAATACCAATAGCGGAGAAGTCACCGCTAGCAGCGACAATCTTTGCCCACTCCTCTAATCCAAAGCTCCAGTTTTGACCGATTCGGCTGCTCCGACCATCATCTACTGAAAGTACTTCCCACAAATAAAATTTCGGTTCGCCAACCACCTCGGTAACTACGGAAAACCCACGGTTGACTTGAATGTCTACTTGCATCGTCAGCACATAACGCTCATGCAATAGAATCTCACTATTCCATTTCGGTAGTGTCCCAGGGCTGTGGCCAATGAAGTTCTGCACCTGCCCTGGAAATATTGCTTCCATCTCCTGCGCAACGTGAATCTGGTTACGACCAGATTGAACGGCCTTCTTATAGTTGTCTAAACTGGACCGTTCACAACCCATGAGGCAACTCATCTGCGCAAAGACTACGAACATGAAAACTGCTTGGCCCAGCTTTATGATGGAATGCATGTATTCCTCACAAAAACTTAGCGTTCACCGGACAAAGTTTGGAATTTGTGGGTACGCTACCCACAAATTTGCAAAACTACCTTGCCTATGATCTGCGGGTATCGAAACGGGGACGCTCCCCTTTTTTTCTACGCCCCGTCCTTTCTTGGTCGGCCGGGGGGCCGGAGGGTGGATTGTAGGCCGTGGCGGGCGATCATGCGGGTCACCCACGACGCGCTGCCGTAGGGCCGGTCACGCTTCGACGCCAGACGGGTATCGAAACGGGGACGCTCCCCTTTTTTTCAAGTAGTGGCTCTCCACCGCCTGCTCGGCCAGGTCCTCGGGGTCGTCGTTGAGGCTGGTCTGGATCAGTTCGTCGATATACATTAGGCCCCACACGTTCTGACGCAGCACGTTGTCGCTGCCATCACGCTCTTCGATCAGCGAGTGGCCGCCCGCACTGTAATAGTAATGGTAAGTGCCATCGAGGTCGGCGGAGTAGGTGACGGCCTTGACGGTGCGTCGGCCCAGGGGGTCGTACTGCGACTGGCTGACCACGGCCGCGAGCTCGATATCGCCTGTCCCGGGCGCACCTCCGGGGGCACGGTAGGCTTTGGTG
>JBGTLW010000187.1:0-7944 GCA_041743835.1 Phycisphaeraceae bacterium
GCTGGGGCAGGTCGAGCCAGATGATCGTGTCGAGTTTGTCGATCACGACGCGGTCGGGCGCTTTGCGGGGGTTCTGGTTGCCGTCGGTCACCCACGCTTCCCCGGCCGTGGCGGCTTCGAACCCGGCGATCTCCTCGGCCTCGGTCGGCTGTGTCCAGTTCGGCCGATGGATGATGTGGTCGTTGCTGAAGTACGGGATGCCGGTGCGCGCGGCGATGGCTTTCGCGACGGTGGTCTTCCCGCAGCCGCAGACCCCAACCACCGCGATGCGTCGGCCGGGGGCGGGTGTATGCGTCAACATTTGGGGTGCGGTGATAGTCATTCACGCCGTCAGTTGATCGCTAACTCAGGGATGAAAAGCTCGATCAAGGCACAGGCGAAAGCCATCGCAACGGGTGCCACCACAAGCCGCGGAAGACGTCGGCGGTCTGCTATATACAGCGATAGGAGCATCAGCGGGAAAATGATCGCGTGTCGCCACGGATCTAGCGCCAGCACATACCACGGATCCCATTGATGATCCCCGTAGCGCAGATACCAAATCGCGTCGAGGAGCAGTACCGCTAAGAGGGACAACAGGGCGGCATCAACGATGAGCAGCCATGGTCGCGCGCGATCGTGATGGCGGGAGGCGTCTGGCATGATGGCGAGAAGGTAGACTAGCATCGTTCAGCGGGCCAGCTCCATAGGGCCCAGCCACGGCACCAGGAACCACCCAATCGCCAGCGCGACGATCAGGGGCACCGGCGGCGGCAGACGCAAGCGAGCGCTCAGCCCCAGCACCACCCAGAGCACCGGCAGCAGATACATGTGACTCCCCGGGCTAAAGGCCCGCTCGTACCATGCATCAAAGCGCCGGTCGCCGTGGCTCAGATAGAAAGCCGCGTCGTTTGCCAGGACGATCAGGAGCGATAGCAGCGCCGCGTCCGCCACCCAGTGGGTCAGCGGGCGACGCCAAAGCGGCGTGCGCCGCGATGCGCCCAAGGACATCGATTCGAACGGCGCTGACTGATTCACGGCGTGTGCGACTCCCCGCGTAGCGGCTGACGCGCAGCGTCGCGCCTTTCGATGGCGCGGAAAACACGGGCGGCTTCGCCGCAGCCGCTACGCGGGGGAGATGCTTTCATGCGGACCCGCCCGGTGACGGGTTGAGCGTTGGCGGTGGATCGACGATCGCGTGCATCGCACTATCATACACCCCTTCACCCCAGACCCAGACCCGAAACCCCAACCCCTAGACCCCAGCCACCCATGGACCACTTCAACTACCGTGACGGAACCCTGCACTGTGAAGACCTGCCCCTCGATGACATCGCCAAGCAGGTCGGCACGCCGGCGTACATCTATTCCAAGGCCACGCTGCTGTCGCATTACCGCGACATCGCCGCGGCCTTCGCCGAGCTCGACCCCATCATCTGCTACTCCATCAAGAGCTGCGGCAACATCCACCTGCTGCGGCTGATGGTGGAACGCGGCAGCGGGATGGATGTGGTCAGCGGGGGCGAGTTGCACCGTGCCCTCATGGCTGGTGCCGACCACAAAAAGATCGTGTACGCCGGCGTGGGCAAGACCGATGACGAGATCACCGAGGCGATCACCGCCGGCATCGGCTGGTTCAACATCGAATCGGAAGAGGAGTTTGAGAACATCGCCGCGATCGCCCAGAAGATGGGTAAGCGCACGCACGGCGCGCTGCGCGTGAACCCCGACGTCGCAGACCCCAACACCCACGCCAAGACCTCCACGGGCAAGAAGGGCGACAAGTTCGGCGTGGACATCGACCGCGCCCGCGCGTTCTTCGAGCGTTACGGCCGCAACGAGCACTGCGCGCTCGATACGATCCACCTGCATATCGGTTCGCCAATCTACTCGGCCGAGCCTTACGTCCGCGCCATCACCAAGGCGCTGGCGCTGATCGAGGAGTTGCGCGCCGCCGGCTACACCATCAACGCCCTGGACATCGGCGGGGGTTACGCGGCGGACTATGAGACCGGCAAGTCGCCCGCGTGGACCGAGTACGCCGACGCCATCGTCCCCCTGCTGCTCCCCTTCAAGCAGGCCGGCGGCACCATCATCCTCGAGCCCGGCCGCACCATCGCCGCCAACGCCGGCGTCCTGCTGTCTCGCGTGCTCTATCGCAAGACCAGCGGGCACAAGAAGTATGTCATCGTCGACACCGGCTTCCATCACCTGATACGCCCGGCGATGTATGACGCCTTCCACTTCATCTGGCCGACGCAGGTACCCGCGACGTTCGTGCCCCCCAGCCGGCAGCGCGAGATGCAGATGCCGGGTCTGGAGACGGTGGACATCGCCGGCCCGCTGTGCGAGAGCGGCGACGTGCTGGCCAAGGCCAGAGCCATCCCCCCCGTCACGCGGGGCGACAACCTGTGCATCTTCACCGCAGGGGCCTACGGCATGGTGATGGCAAGCAACTACAACGCCATGCCCCGCCCCGCCGAGGTGCTGGTCGATGGCAACACCTTCACCACCATCCGCCGCCGCGAAACCTACGACGACCTGATCGGGCCGGAGCTGGAACTTTCGTGAACCGCACAGCATCTGACGCGTCGAAAGGCTACATGGAACCAACCACCACCCGGCGGGACTTGTTCAAACACGCCGCGCTCGGCCTCGCGGCTGTGGGGTCGGGCGCGCTCACGCTGCGGGCCGGGGCGCAGGCGACGCCTGCCTCCGGCGACCTAGGGGCGTATGGCGACTACCTCACCGCCAACGGCGAAAACCCGCAACAAGCCCCCACCACACAGCGCGAGCAGTGGGCCGCGACCGAAGACAACATCCTCGGCCCATTCCACCGTCCAAGCGCTCCGTACCGCGGGAAGATCACCCCGCCGCTCGAACCCGGCGATGTGCTGCTGATCACCGGGACGCTTTGGGCGCTGGACACACGCAGTCCGTTGGCTGGAGCGACGATCGACATCTGGCAGGCGGATAAGGCCGGCCGCTACGACAACGACGACCCGCGCAACCCGCCGAAGCCGGACGTGTTCACCAACCGCGCCCGCATCCTCACCGATGAGCAGGGGCGGTATGAATACGAGACCATCCACCCCGGCCCCTACAAGATCGGCCCCGAGACCTGGCGGCCACCACACATCCACTACCTCGTCCGCGTGAAGGGCTACCGCACGCTCATCACCCAGCTCTACTTCAAGGGCGACCCACATCAGGCAACGGATCATTTCATCAAGGATTCGCTGGTCATCCCGCTCAACGAACACAAGACCGCGCACGGCATCTACCGTGCGGGGGTGTTCGACATCGTGCTGCCACGGGAGGGGTGACATTCAGATTGCCGGGCGCGGTTTCTGCAAAAGCGCACTGCCAGGGGCAGGCCAGCCGATATAATGCAGGGATGAACGTGTAAGAGATCAAAAAGATGATTGATGGCCTGAGCCCGCAGGCGTATTGCCAGCTGATGGCCATGCTGCGGCCGGAGGACGATGACGACTGGGACCGTCAGATGGCAGACGACGCGAAGGCCGGGCGGTTGGATGTTTTGATCGAAGAAGCGGAGCAAGCCGCGAAACGAGGGGAAGTGCGGGACTTTCACGCGTGAAGTCTTTTGCCTCACCGGAATGCTCGCGTTCTGTTTGGGATATCATGGACCCGATGCTGCTGGACACTCAGACCATCACCGATGACCTCCGCAAGCTCGAGCCTGAGCTGCGTCGGCTTCACGTGCGGACGTTGGAGCTGTTTGGCTCGCACGTCACCGGCCACGCGGACGAGCAGAGCGATCTCGACTTGCTGGTGACCTTTGATGAGCAGGCCCACCGCCGCGAGCACGGCCGAGCGCTAAGCCTGTTTGACCTTGCTCGGGTCCATGCTTTGCTTGAGGACCACTTCAGGCGCGAGGTGGATCTGGTTATGCGCGACTGCGTTTATCCTCCCCTGCGTCGGCGGGTTTATGGCGAGGCGCAGCGTGTCGCATGACGAGGCCTCCCGACGCTTGGATCACCGCATTGATGCGATGTGTCGCATCGAGGAAGACGTGGCGGATATTACTTTCAAGCAGTTCGCGGGGGACCGAAGGCGCGTCGATGCCGTGCTCTGGAATCTGCAGGTCATCGGCGAGGCGGTGCGGTTGATCCCCGAAGAACTCCGCGAGCGACACCCCCACCTTCCCTGGCGGTTGATGCGGTCGCTCCGCAATGTCATCGTTCATCAGTATGAGCAGATTCGACTTGATCTGGTCTGGGAAGCGGTGAAGACGATCCCGCAATTGCGCGCCGACCTGCAACACATTCTTCGTGCGGGCGAGGACGAAAAAGGCCCATGACCACCCAACGCATCGTCACCGCTGAATCGCAGAGCCCCGCGGAGGAGGCGTTCAACCTTTCGCTGCGCCCCAGCAGGCTCGACGAGTACGTCGGGCAACCCAAGCTCATCGAGAAGCTCCGCATCACACTCGAAGCGGTACGCAAACGCAAAGAGCCGATGGAACACGTCCTGCTCCACGGCCCGCCGGGCCTGGGCAAAACCACCCTCGCCCACATCATCGCGCACGAGATGGGCACACGCGTCGTCGTCACCTCCGGCCCGGCGCTCACCCGACCCACCGACCTGGTCGGCACACTCACCAAGCTCCAGCTCGGCGACGTGCTGTTCATCGATGAGATCCACCGCCTGTCCCCCGTCGTCGAGGAATACATCTACCCCGCGATGGAGGACTTCAAGATCGATGTCACCGTCGATTCGGGTATGCACGCCAAGACCATCACCCTGCCGCTCCAGCCGTTCAGCCTCATCGGCGCGACGACGCGCGCGGGCCTGCTCTCCGGGCCGATGCGCTCACGCTTCGGCATCACGCACAACCTGGAGTTCTACAGCCAGGCCGACCTGCTCAAGATCCTCCACCGAAGCGCGGGCCTGCTGCACCTGCACCCCGATGCCGGCGCAGCAGGCCACACGGACACCAGCTCGCCCATCACCCCATCGCTCACCACCATCGCCGCACGCTCGCGCGGCACGCCACGCATCGCCAACCGGCTGCTCCGCCGGGTGCGCGACTTTGCACAGGTGCGCCATGATGGCCGACTCACACCCGAGGCGGTGGACGCGGCGCTGGCGCTCGAAGGCGTCGATCAGCTCGGGCTCGATGAGATCGACCGCAAGTACCTCACCGTGATCGCCACGACCTACGAGGGCGGGCCCGTGGGGCTCGAAGCCGTGGCCGCGACGCTGGGCGAGGACGCGGGCACGCTGGAAGAGATGGTCGAGCCTTACCTCCTGCAACTGGGCTTCCTGGCCCGCACACGCAAGGGCAGGCAACTCACCCGCGCGGCTGGGGAACACCTCGGATTCAAGGTCCGCACCAACGACAACGGCGAGCCCCTGTTTGAAGCGTAATATCGGTTTCACGCTTGCGGGAAACCCCCGCCCGTAACCCACGATGCAATCCCCGCAATGGGCTATGCAGCGGCGTCGAACAACGGACGACCAGTATCCTGCTTAAAAGGGCGGCTCATGCGATGGCGACCGTTCGGACTGATGGCGGCGGCGATCATGCACACGGCACTGACAGGGGTGGCGTTTGCTGTACCAGCGATGGGCGAGCTGGCACCCAACCGCCACGGCTGGTCGGAGACGGTCGGCGGGCTGCGGGTCAAGGCGGTCATCGATAAGCCGGCGTTCACCCTCGGCGAAGACCTGCGGCTGCTGGTGATGATCCACAACACAACCCATAAGCCGATCGACCTGCCCTGGTTGAACATCATGCCCACCGCTGGGCTTGCGGAGGACGAGCACCCCCATGGCAAGTCGCATTCATATAACGCGATGGTGATCGGTCGGCCGGTGGACGCGGGTATGTGCATCCTGTGGGCACTCCAGGCGGGAATGGAAAAAGCAGAGTGGGCAAGGCCGCATCTTGATCCCGGAGAAATCCAAGTAGCGGTCATTCGGCTTACGACCGGTGTCAATGCGGAGGTTATGATGGAGGCACTCCATGAGGATGACGGCGTCATCCGTGAAGATGTGAGCTTCTCCGCCGCCGTGGGTCCCGGTCAATACGAATTGAGCTTCCTGTTCGACACCAGCGGTCTGGCGAAAGACGAAGATCGGGACAAGTTGGAAAGGCAGGGCCCGGCCGTGCGCCTTCAGACCCCGCCGATCATCGTGACTGCACGCGAAGGCGAACCTGAAGCGTTGGAACTCCAAGCCGAGCGGGCGGACAAGATGCGGGAAGCACAGCACGACGCGCCCAAGAACAACGGCTGGACCGATGCGTTCCGCGGCCTGCGGCTCAAGGCGGTTGTCAGTGACCTTGAGTTCGACATCGGCGACGAACTGGTGCTGTTCGTGATGATGCAAAACACGACCGATCGCCGACTGACCATCCCCGAGCCGAGGGTCACACCACAAACCCGCGCCCCGGACCCGCCGCAGGCAGGAGAAGCCGAACGGCTGGACCCGGTGCTGGGCCAAGGCTTCAACGCCCAACTCACGGCCGAGCCCGCCAAGGCCCGGGCCGAGCAGAGACACGGCGGGCTTGAACCCATCGCGGATAAAACCGAATCGGTCACCCTTGAGCCGGGGGGCATCCATGTGCTGATCATCCGCATGACGACGGGGCAGGCCGAGCTGATGGAGCAAGGCCCCGCACACGTGGATGTGACGCGGGAAGCGGTACACCTCGATGCGGCCACAGAGCCCGGCGTCTACGGGCTTGGATTCACCTACGCGCCCGATGGCCTCGATGGTGAGCATGATGCGGCAGATTCGCCCTGGGTCGGCCACCGCTTTGTCTGCCCGGTGATCCGCATCGAAGCGCAGGCCGGACCAGACCAGGAAGACGAACTGGTAGAGTAGCCGCGCCCAACCCGGCGAAACATCCCGGCCAATTCACCCTGTTCTCATCAAATCCAAGCCCCAGCCACACCGCCGCCTCTTTCCGCCGCCATACCCACGGATACAATCACGGTATGGCAACGATGTGGCTGACCCTGCTGGCGCAGACGATGGAAGAGACACGCACCTCGCGCGGGGCGCTGTCGGCGCTGCTCGGCGTGCTGCTGGTGGTGATCGTGGGCACGGCTGTGTGGCTGGTGCGCTGCCGGGTGCGCGAGGCGGGCGACCGCGAGGGCTTCATGGACCTGTGCGAATCGCTCGGCTTTGAGCCGGTACACGGGCAGGAAGCGCTCCAACGCATCAGCGAACGCATCGGCGAACTCTTCGGCGAGCAGGCGATCTACGCCCGGCAGCTCCGGCTCGCTGGCGTGCTGCGGAGCGTGGAGCAGGACGGGCTGACGATCGACGCGGCCCAGGTCCGCCTCGGGCTCGATGCGTCCAACGCCAACATCAACACGCTCTCCAAGTTAGTCCTGCTTATCCACCTGCCGGGCCCGCCCCTGCCCGAGTTCTCGCTGCTGCCCAACCACTTCCTCTTTGCCACGGTGCAGAAGGACACGGTCTTCCACCACACGGGAACCTTTGGCCGACGCAACCTGGTGCTCGGCGAAGACAAATGGCACATCGCCCACATCCTCGGCCAGGACGTGCGCGACGCGCTGGCGGACAACCGCGAGCTGGTCATCGAGTCGCGCGGCGACCTGCTCGCGTTCTACCTCCACGACGAACGCGTCCAGCCCGCAGACCTTGCCGCATTCATCAACCGCTGCACCCACCTCACCCGGCTGATGGCGGGCAACGCGGAAACCTACACCCCATCGCCCCGAGCTGGCCGCACCACACGCCATCCCCTGCTCAATGTGTGACCCTCGGCCGCGACGCGCCTACACCCCCATCACCAGACGCATCGCGCTAAGGTCGCGGTCCAGCAGCGTCCTTGCATAGGCACACAGCAGGCGGTTGGCGCGGGCGATGGCGGCGGCATCCGCATCGGTATCTGTCAGCGTGTCGCCCTCAGCCACGCGGCGGAGCAGGCCAACCGTCGCCCCGCGCACGCGCCAGTCTTTCGCG
>JBGTLW010000188.1:0-34969 GCA_041743835.1 Phycisphaeraceae bacterium
GTGCGCGCTGCGCCGCTGGCTGCTCCAGGCTCGGCCAGCACCGTATCGACCCCCGACGCCGTGGACCGAACTCGGTGCTCGCCGACCGCTTCATCCCCGATCATGGGCATGGCCACGCTCCTATGAAGCCGGGTTTGTCAAGGCGTGGGGACGCGGGTTTTTCAGGGACGACGTATTAGTTTTGATTGACACGACGGCGCGTGAGCGGTACACTGCAAACAATACCACTTGGGAAATATTGCAAATTGATAGGAATCCGGCTCAGATGGCTTGAAAGCTGGTTTTTAGTGTAGTTGCCCAGACCGCGTGCCGCCGTCCTGAATCCTTATAGATGTCACTGTTTTCTCAACCTACAACAAAGGTACCACCTGCCATGACTCCAACCCGATACCTCGTCGCGGGCCTGTTCTTTTTTGGATTGATGTTTTCGTCGGCTGTGGTCAAGGCTGAGACCAATCTGCTGACCGACGCTGGCTGGAAACCTCGCGCAGCGTGGCAGGCAAAGGACAATCACTGGAAGGTTCTCAAAGAGGGTGAGCGGACCATCGTCCGCCTCATGAAAAGCCCCACAGTGCTGGATCACACCGCGTCACTCGACGGGAGCCAGGCGCGGATGAAGCTATCGGCGGACATGCGGCTGACGGACGTGGAAACCGATGGCCAGTGGGGCGCGCCGCACGTCGAGGTGAGTTTTCTTGATGCTGGGGGCAAGTCGATCAAAGATACGGGTTGGGTCGCCTTCTACCGCGAAGACCGGGACTGGGGCGAGATCAGCCGTGAACTGGATGTGCCCGAGCAGGCGAAGTCGATGCGGGTGACGCTGGGTACACGTGCGAAGCGTGGTACAGCCGATTTCTCCAACTTGAAGCTGGTCGTGATTGAGGCCCGTCAAGTCGTGGCTCAGGCGGGAGATCAGGCAGTTGCCCCTGCTGCGGCTGGTGGTGCAGGCAAAGCGGTCAAGGGCGAGGAACTTATCACAGACGCCGGCTGGAAGCCACGGCAGGATTGGATGAACAGGGGCGGCTCCTGGGACAGTTTCGAGGATGGCGACCGCAAGGGCATCCAACTGATGAAGTCGCCTGTCGTGCTGAATCAGACGGTCGCGTCCGACGGGTCGATTGCCCGCGTCAGGTTCAGCACACAGGCGAAACTGACCGACATCGTGCCCGATGGGCAGTGGGGCGTGCCGGTGTTGACCGTGCGTGTGCTTGATGACAAGGGCAAAGCCATCGGCTCGCCGAATCAGCGGTTCCTGCGTGCGCACACCGATTGGTCCGACGTGGCGTTCGACATGGATGTGCCCACTGAAGCCTACGCCATCGAAGTAATGTTCGAGTCCCGTGTGAAATCGGGGACCGCTCGCTTTGCCGCCCCGTCCATCCGGGTGCTTGAGACGCGTCCCGCCCCTGCGCGAGCGGCTGTCGCGACGGCACCGGTCGCTGCGGAAGTGGACCCGCGGGCCAACCGTCGGCCCGGTGGCCCCAGGGGTCACGGCGTGCCGGATGTCGCCTTGCACCGCCCTATGGAGAAGTGGGGCGCGTCGATCGACGAGTCCAAGATCGACCGCGTGATCCACGTGGGCGTCGATTCTCCGGGTGCAACCGACTCCAGCGACGGGCTGGACAGCAACAAGCCCATGAAGACCGTAGCAGCCGCGATGCAGAGGGCTGCGGCCGCGATGCGTGAGGGGCATTCGGTCAAGATTCTGATCGCACCCGGCGTGTACCGCGAACGGGAATTGTCCCTCGACGCCAGTGCGCTCAACGAGAAGGCTGCGGATACCGTGCTCGTGGTGGAAGCGGAGAAGCCCGACACGGTTGTCTTCCGCGGCTCGGAGAAGATCACCGGTGGCTGGGAGCTTGTGGACGCGGAGAAGCGGATCTACCGCCGCGACTGGCCGCACAAGACCTTCCACCCGATCGATCCCAAGTCATACAACCCAGCGATCCCCACGATCTCCCGCCGACGTGTCATGGTCTTCGTCGATGGGCAGTGGCTTGCGCCGGTGGTACTCGAGAAGTACACCCATGAGACGAAATCGACCACTCGGGCGCGTCCCGAGGGTGGCGTGGACCGCATCCGTAACGTGACAGATACTTACGTCGGCTTTATTGACCCACTCAAGGCTTTGCAGCCCGGGCAGTTCGGCGTGGCGGAGCTTGGGCCAGGCGACGCCGACTTCGACGCGGCTAAACATCCCAGCCCCAACAGCCTCTTTGTCCGTCTGCCTGAAGGCGTGACCGACATCGCCGGCGCGACGGTTGAGCTGACTCGGACGGGTTCAGGCGGAATCCGATTCGACGAAAAGAACAACGTGGTTCTACGCAACTTGACGTTCGAGCACTACGGCGTCGCAGCCATCCGCGTGTTCGATTCTCGCAACATCCTGCTCGATCATGTTACGGCCCGGTGGAACGACGGCGGTGACGGCGCAACCACCGTGCGGCTGATGCGCGTCGAGGATGCCACGCTCCGCGACACGAAGATCGTCCATAACGGCCCCTACGGGCTGCACCTGTTCGGCAAGTACATGCTGCTGGAAGACACCGACGTGTCGCACAACAACTGGCGCGGCGGGCTCAGCGGGCACGTGATGCACGCCGTGGGCGGCGTGTCGCTCTATGCCGGCCATATCCGCGTCGTCCGGAGCAAGTTCAATCACAATCACGGCTTCGGATTCCGTCACGACGTCTACGGCGGACACCTGGTCATCGAAGACACACAGTTCAACCAGAACACCGCCAACGGCGGTGTGTTCCTCGAGATTGCCTACGGCCCGGCGCTGTTCCGAAACGTCGAGATCATCGGGAACCGAGGCCAGGGGCTTCATATTCTGTGCTTCCACGGGGTCACCGTGAAGGACAGCGTGATCGCCAACAACCTCCAGGCGCAGGTCAACATCTACCCGATGGATAACCGCGGCGTTCGCATCCGTCAGGACGCGCCGCTGTACAGCGGGCCGGCGGTCTGGCTCGATGGTGAGCCCCGGCCCACCAACGGAACGCTCGGCATCATCGGCGTGGAGGAGACGCATATCGAGAACACGGTCGTGGCGGTGACGGACACATCGTTGACCGACTCCAAGCTGTATGCGGGCCAGTACTGGGGTGGGACGCAGGTGGAGTACGAGCGTTGGCTGACCCAGGAACTGACCGGCAAGTCCAACCGGTACTGGCACTCCGCGAGTGAACAGCCGTTCGACGTCGCGGGCCTGCACGGCAAGCCCGGAGAGTCGGGGGATTTCGCCGCGTGGCAGTCGGTCGTCAAGCAAGATGTCGATGCCACATGGGTCAAGCCTGAGAAGCAGTTGCCGACCGTACCGCCTCCGTCGGTGGCACCTGATGAGGAAACCCCCCTCGAGCATCAGTAAGCTATTGTGCCGCCGGGGGGCCAAGCGGCCCCCCGGCGATATTGACCCAGTATCAAAATCACGCCTGAAAAGGCGTGCGGAATGACCTCAATGCATCGAGTCATCTTGATCGCGTGTGCCGTGGCGGTATTCGTGGTATCCCCGCTGATTCAGGCGCAGCAGCACTTGGGGTACCTGGACCAAAGCGGGTACTGGTACACATGGATTGATTTTGCGCCGGATCGCATCGACCCGGTGGCCGCCAAATCGGGCCTCGATGACCTTCTAAGCGACCGTGGCCTGGAGCGGTTGGAAGACGAGGTTCTCGCGGCGGCCGAGGAGTTGAAGCTGGATGTCGATGCCGCAGGCTTCGACTGGCGCGAGCACATCTATTTCCGGTGGGAGCCGCACATCAGCAGCCCGATGATCGCGTCGCCCCCTGCGGTTGCGCACGACTGGATGGCAACCGATTTTGACCCGCAAGCCGCCGGTTGGGTGAGACGATCGGAACCCTTGCAGATGGGCAATTACACGGGCGGGAATGGGCCGCTCAAGTCGTTGATGATGGTGCGAGCCGCGTACCATCGCGCGAACCTGGTGTTGGATGAACCCCAGCCGATGACACTGGACATCACCTATCGGGGTGGGGTGAGGGTCTTTGTCAACGGGCAGGAGGTGTTCCGCGGACACCTGCCGGAAGGCGAGATCGATCGGGACACGCGGGCCACGGGGTATGGGGCCGCGCCCAGTTCCACAGCCTTTCGGTGGGGCGCCACAGGGGCCTTGTTGCAGGCTGAACGCCGGCTAAATCGTAGCGGCAAGGTCCTGATCGACGCCCAGATGCTCAAAGCGGGGCTCAACGTCATATGCATCGAGAATCTTGCCTCGGATGTCCACATCTCCGCGATGAAACATGTGCGGAACTACGGCAGTGCTGGGCCCGGGGGCAGCCGGACCCGTGAATTCAACATTGCCTATGCGCACACGGGGATCAACTCCTTCCGCCTCGCACCTGCGGCTCACGAGGGTGACCCGCCGAAGTTATCACGGCCCGGTGGTGTGCAGGTCTGGGCGGGGGACGTGCATCATCGGCATCACGACGTTGACTTCCTCGAACCCGGCGCCAAGCCCGGCGCGCTGAGGGTGGTGGGGTTGCCCAACGGCTCATACTCCGCGGTCGTGCTGGTCGGCACCGATCAGGTCTTGAAGGGCCTTCGCCTTGAGCCGACCGATCTCACCAGCCAAGGTGGCGCGACGATTCCCGCTTCGCGGCTGCGTCTGGCGGGGATGATCGGCAAGTCACCCGAGCCCGAGCAGTTTGCGCACACCGGGGGGCATCGCGAGGGGGTGAGCCTCCGCGGCATGCACAATTACGCAGGGTGGAAGTACGTCGATTATGTGCAAGCCCCCGCGCTGATGTTCGACGTGATCGGCCATGAGATTCCTCAAGCGGTCCCCGCCGGGCAAACCCAGCCGGTGTGGGTCACGTTGGACATCCCCGCCGACGCCCGCCCCGGCGTGTATGCCGGCCGCGTCGCTGTCTCGGCCCAAGGTGTGCCCGCGGTTGAGTTGCCGATTCAGGTGGAGGTGTTCGGCTGGAAGCTACCCGACCCGGCTGACTACATCACCGACGTATGGATCGAGCAGTCGCCCTACGGCGTTGCACACGCGATGGGCGTCGAGCTGTGGTCCGAACAGCACTGGGCACTGATCCGAGCCAGCCTCGAACACCTGGCGCGGATCGGCACGGACTTGGTCCACATCCCCGTGTTGCAGCGGTCGGAGTTCGGCAACGGTGACGATGCGATGATCCGTTGGTCGGGCGACCCCACATCGGACGCTGTGAAGGTCGATCTGTCCATCATGAACCGCTACCTTGATCTCGTTGCGGAAACCCTCGGTCAACCGCGGGTCGTCAGTGTCAACATCATGCAGGGTGGCGGGATTGACCGTCGGCTCGGCGGCGGCAAGAGCACGATGGATGAGGTCAACACGCTGTGCTTCACCGACGGCCGAGTGGTTGACATTACCGAGCACCCGCACCTTTATGCCGTGCTTGCACGCGAGGTCATCCAGAGCATGAAGGCGCGGGGCTGGGAGAAGTCGCTGCACTGGGGCCTGTACTGGGACCACCCGCCACAGGACAACCTGCTCGACGCGATGGCGGTACACGCCCCGGACGTGTACTGGGCCCGTGCTGGCCACATCGCGGGGGGCATCCACCCGCGTGTCCGCGCACAGTCCGAGGTATTCCCAAGCTGGCGTGACCGACCTGAAGGCGCGATGCATGTCCACAACCCCAGGCGTCACTCCCCGATACACCTGGTCGAAGGCCACGCGCTACCGCTTGCCTTCCGCATCCTGCCCGAGCGCGCACAGCAGGCTGGGTACACGGGGATAGGCCGGATGGGAGCCGACTACTGGGGCGCATGGGGTAAGGGCAACAACATCCGCGGCGGTGTGCCCGACTTCGGCGTCAAGAGTCTGCTGTGGCCCGGGGACGGCCGGGTTTATAGCTCGCAGCGGTTCGAGGTGCTCCGCGAAGCGATTCAGGAGGCCGAGGTGTGCCACTGGCTCAGCACCAAGCAAAAAACCGGCAAGCTGCCCGCCGAGTTGTCCGACCGGATCGTTGAAACCCTCCGTGCCCGCGTTGGCGAGACCGGCTATGTACCCGCGTACTTCTACATGCTCAATAGCGCCAAGCACTACGACCATCCGCAGCGGTGGCAGCAGCGCAGCGCAGAGTTGTACGCCCTTGCCGACGCCGTCCAGGCCGCGATCGGCGGCGATGAACCAACCCCCGCGCGATAGCCGCTATGAATGACCTCATCGCATCCGTCGCTCGGCTGGAGCGTCTTGGCCACCCGCTACAGCGGCAGTTTAGCTATCAGATCGGGATCATCGAGCGGCTCGAAACAAAGGTCCTGCGTGGCGCAGACGAGGGCTATCCCGGCGATCCCCTCGGCGACGCGGCAC
Organism: Phycisphaeraceae bacterium; assembly: GCA_041743835.1. Taxonomy (GTDB): domain Bacteria; phylum Planctomycetota; class Phycisphaerae; order Phycisphaerales; family Phycisphaeraceae; genus JBGTLW01. The sequence goes on from JBGTLW010000188.1 coordinate 6,326, forward strand.
ACGAGGTGTACGAGAGCGAACTGCGTGCGCTCAAGTCGGTGCTTCGCGGGCATGTCGAGCACGCGCTGGCGGGGTCGCAGAACCCTGCGGAGCCCACGCGATTGCGTGTCTCTGAGTTTGCCCGTGGGGGCGACGCTCCGGGCGACGACGGGCCCGCGCTGCGGGCGGCGGTTAAGGCTGCCGCTGAGGTCAATGGCAACGTGGTCATCGTGCTCGAACCCCGCACCTATCGGCTGCGAGATTTTGACGAGCCGTCCACCCGCTACCACCTGATCCTCCGGGGGCTTTGTCACGTCGCGCTGGTGTGTGAACAAGGCGAGGCGGTGCTCTGTTGTGAGCAGGTCGGCGGCGCGTTGCTTGTCGAGGACTGTGAGCACGTCCGCCTTGAGAACATCGGCATCGACTTCGACCCGCTGCCCTTCACGCAAGGGCGCATCGTCAGGTTCGACGCCGACACGGGCGAGTTGCACTGGCGGCGGGATGTGGGCTACGGCTCGCCGCAGGAGCCTCCCTTTACCCTCTGCGAGAAGGTGTCTGGCACAATCCGTGACGCTGCCAGCGGTGAGTATCTGCCCGGCGGCTTCACGATCCACGAGGTGACGCACGAGCGCGATGACGTGTTCCGATTCAAGGGCGTGTGCAAGGCGGACGACCCATCTCCTCTGGTGCCCGGCCAGCCGCTGGTCATCCACTCCCGGGGTGTGCCCGGCGCGCGATGCGGCCTGTGGCTTAAGCACAGCCGGTTTACCCACTGCGAATCGGTGAACGTGTATGCCGCGTATCACTTTGCCGTGCTCATCACAGACTGCACGGGTACAGCGCTCTACCGCTCCCGTGTCATCCCACGCCCGAACACGGGCCGGCTCAGCAGTGTGAATGCCGACGGCTTCCACGTGAAGAGCAACCGCCAAGGCCCATACGTCGAATCGTGCGAAGTATCCGCTGTGCCGGATGACTGCAACAACTTTTACAGCCGCATGATGTCGGTGTGCGAGAGACTCGGACCGCGCGGGTTTGTCGTTGATGCGAGGTGGGACGCGAACGATGGGCCTGCGTCGTGGGGCTGGCGGCCGGATCGCCATGCTATTGAGGTGGGCGACAAGCTGGCCTTCATCGAGACCCATACTGGGCTGGTGCTCGGCGTCGCGGCCGTCACGGTGATTACCGAACACTCGAACGATGACGAGCGATTGGTCGCGATCGAGCTGGACCGCGAAGTCGTGGGTGTCATCAGCCGCCGCGACATCGACCAGAAGGGGACCATCAACCGATCAAGCGAGTTCCTCCGCGTCGGGCCGGATCATCCGCTCGAAACATTCGTGGTCAACCTCAACACCAAGTCGGACGGCTTCGCGATCGTAGACAGCCATTTCCACGGCAACGCGGTCGCGGGCATCAAGCTCAAGGCGTCGAACGGCATCATCACCGGCTGCGACTTTAGCCGACACGCCTGGGCCGCGATCGACCTATGCATGAGGCTGGTCTGGCAGGAGGGCTACGCCCCGCACGATGTGCTGATCACAGGCAACCGGCTCAACACACGCTTCCCGATCAGCGCTAACTGCGAGTACCCGGGCGGCCGACGCCGCATCGGTCCGGCCCACATCTCCCACATTCGTATTGAGGACAATGACATGTTCGGTGAAGCATGGGATGTACAATTGAATAACACCCGCAATAGTTCGATCATCGGCAACCGCTTGCACGCCGCCGACCCGATTGTCATGCACCCGACCTGCGACGCGATCCACATTGCTGATAACACCGCAGCAACGTCGAAGCTCCCGCAGACGCCGCAGCGGCAGAGCGCAAGTGCCCGGGCGTCGGCGCGGGCGACATAGCGTGTCCGAGGATCGTGCTGCAGAACAGTGAGTGCGTTTTCCTTCGCTCCCTTGGATTACTTATATGCGAAGACTTGCAACAGCCTTGGCGGTCATGATCGTTGTGCTGTCACCGCGCGGGGCCGGCGCGTTCATCAACCCCGGCTTCACCCCCGCCAACCTGGTCAGCGGGTCCACGCTTATTGTGAGTGGACAGCTTACACCCGATGCGGGGGGGGGCGGGTGGAAGCTGGACCAGCCGCACGCCATCAAGGGCGACAAGGCCCAGGTGAGCCGGCTCGCGCTGGCCAAGTCCGCTGATGACGACGAATTGCGCTTCTCGCAGACGGTGGGTGAGAGTGCCGCTGCGGTGTTGTTGCAAGGGCGCGATGAGGGTGGTCGTGCCACAGCGCTTTGTTTTGTCGGCGGGTCGTGGTTTACGTGTCGGCCGGGCGACGGCGTGTGGCATATCGTGGCGTACAACCAGAACCTGCTTGGCACATTCTCGGGCGACGCGGAGATGCTCCGCAGGATGGCTGAGGCCTTGGTCCGCGATCCGAAGCGAACGGTTCCGTCTACTGCGGGGGTTCGCTGGCACGCCGTCGTGGAGGTGGCCCAGACCCAGGACGTGCGGCAGATACACTTGATCCGAGCCGGTGAGGAGTCGCGGCCGCACGCCTATGTCGCGGCGACGGGTGGCGATCGCATTGTGTCGATCTCCGGCCGGCGCCGCTTTGCTGACGAAACCGCCGGGCTTGGGCTGCAAGCGCGATCCCGCTACGCGGTGATCCTCGACGCGACCGGCAACGGCCACGATGACGTGGTGAGTTGGGACGGCGAGGTGGTGCGGCTTCATGCGTTTGACGGCAAGCGGTTCGAGAGTTTGCCGCCGATCCTGCAAATCACGGATTGTCTGGGGCTGGCGGCGATCACCCGCGCCGGTAAGCCGGGTGTTGTGGTCAACCGACCCCAGAAGCCGCTGCTGCTGATGCGAGACGGGGACCAATGGACGGAGCAGGCGTTGCCCGGCGACTTAGATGTGGCGGGTGAGGCTGGCTCGGTGCTCGTAGCCGACCTGGATCAGGATGGGCGCGTGGACATCCTTCAGACGGGCACGCAAGGTTCGCGTTGGTGGCGCGGCACCGCAGACGGGTTTGCCGATGCGGTCCGCTTGCAAGTGCGTGGCGGGGCGGGCACTCACATCGCAGTGGCAGACTTCGATGGCGATGGGTGGCTCGATCTGTATCTCAACGGCCCCGGCATCCACGGCATGTGGGAGAACGATGGCCGAGGCGGATTCCGCGAGGTGACCGCGCTGGCGGGATGGTTCGGCAGCAAGGCGGTGCCCAATGCGGTGGCCGTCTTCGCCGAAGACCTCAACCACAATCAACTGCCGGATATCGGTTTGCTCTATCAGACCGACCCGACGCAGTATCACTTTAATCGCGGTTTCCGCACGTTTGCTGAAGAGGGCGAAGTGCGACTCGACAAGTTGCCGGAGGGCACGCATCCGGTTGCCGCAGCGGTGAGTGATTTCAATCGCGATGGCTCGGCTGACCTGGTCGTGGCTGTGAATGATGGGCGGGTGCTGTGCTTCTTCAACGACCTGTACGATGTGCCGGCACTTCGGGTGATGATGGGCGATGGGGCGTATGACGCACCGGCCTCAGTGCGTGTGTACGAAGACGGCGATGATGGACGGCTGATCGGGGTGTTTCACGTCCCCGGAGCCGGGCCAGGTGCGCACATCACACTGCGCGGCTCCGAGCCAGTTATCGTCGCCTGGCGAAACGCGGCAAACAAGGAACGTCGCCAGCGTGTCGTACCCGAAGCGGTCATGACCACCCCGGTGGTGCTCACGCATGAATAGTCGCTACCAGACCGCCGCAGCGTTCCGTGCAGATACCACCGCAGCCTATATCACACGAAACAGTTTTTGCGTATGGAGCTAGTGCCACACATCACGGTGGGTGTTGTCCCGATCCTGATCGGGCCCTTGCAGGCATTGCTCGCGCTGCTGCCGGTGATTCTGCTGGCGCTTGGCAGCATGGCTGTAGCGTTTTTCAAGCCGCGCAATGCGTGGGTGCTTGTGAAGCTGCTGTGGCGTCAGAAGCTTGCGGTTGTGGTGCTGGTTGGCTTGGGTGTGGGAGTGTGGATGGGGGTGGGCCTGCTCCCCGCGCGTGCGGGCGGTGGCGATGCGGTGCTGGTCGGTGATGTGAACTGGTTTAACTTCCGCGGCGGGCTTCAGCGGCGGGGCTACCACCCCGGCACACCAGACCCCACAGCCCCGGGGGTGCAGTGGACCTACCGAACCGCCAATGACGCAGCGATTTACGCTTCGCCGGCTATCGCAGGCGATTACGTAATCTTTGCGACGGCTCGCGTGACACCGTTCGACCCGACCGGCTCGGGGGAGTTGCTGTGCCTCAACGCTCACACGGGCGAGTTGGTCTGGCGGGGAGGGCTTAGCGATTTGCGTGCGACCTTTTCCTCGCCGGTGGTCCAAGGCGATTACGTCGCCATCGGCGAGGGTCTGCACCTGACCCGTGATTCCCGAGTGAGTGTGTTCAACAGCCGCACCGGTGCGCTGCGGTGGAGCTACCGCACGCAAAGCCACGCCGAGTCCACACCAGCAATCGCCGGCGGCCGCGTCTTCGCCGGGGCCGGGCGTGACGGCTACCGGGCGTTTGACCTGGAGCCCGACGCCAATGGCAAACCGAAGCTGCACTGGCACGCGCCCGGCGCACGGTACATGGATGCGTCGGGGTCGCCCAACGTGTACGGTGACCACGTGTTCGTGCCGATGGGCAGATGGGGCGGCTTGGGCATGGCTTGTCTTGATGCGGACAGCGGGGAAGAGCGCTGGCGTGTGACGACGCCTTACCCTGTGTTCTCCGGCCCGACGATCGTCGCGGAGCGCAATCTCGTGCTCATCGGCATGGGCAACGGCAATTTCGTGCAGACCGCTGAGCAGGCGATGCCCAGCCAGTTGGATTACCTTCGTGCGAAGGGTGCGACAGATCAGGAATTGGAAGAAGCGCGTGAGCTGCTGGGCCCGGCTGGGGAAGTCTGGGCGATCGACCTGACCACCGGCGATTTGCGGTGGCGATTCGCATCGCAGCGCACCGTGCTCGGTCAAGTGGCCGCCGGCCCCGATGCGGTTTATTTCGGCTCGCGAGACGGGCACCTGTATCGCGTGGACTATCAGGGCCGCGAGACAGCGCGATGGAATGCGCGTTCGCCCATTATTGCTTCGCCAGCTGTTGCGGAAGACCACGTGTATGTGGTGTCCGCCAGCGGGGTGCTGTATTGCCTTGACGCCCGCTCGCTTCGCGTGGTATGGGAGATGCCGCTACAGCGCCAGCCCTTGGCCGCGGGGGACCTTTTCATCAGTTCCCCCGTGGTGGCGCACGGCCGCGTCTATGTGGGCACGCCGCGCTCGGGGCTGCTGGCTGTCGGCAAGCCGACGCCACCCTTGCCCTTGATCTGGGCCGGTGAGCATGGCGGGCCGGGTGGTGATGGACGCCTAGGCACATCAACACTACCCCAGCAGGTGGAGCCCCTGTGGTTCTTGCCCTGGCAGCACAAGCCTGACATGGCCGACTGCCCAGTCACCGGCTCAGTCGCCTTGCATGCGGATGCCGCATTCGTGCCTCTCCAACAAGACGGTCAGTTCGGCTTGGCCCGCTTGCCGCTTGGACCAGATGCCCCCACGCAGCCCGTTTGGTTTACGCCCACTGGCCTGCCGGTTGTCCACAGCCCCGCGACCGATGGGCACACGGTATTCCTGAGTACGGGTCGGCCCGGCGACACGAACCGACGTGTCCTGGCACTCGACGCCAGCACCGGCTCGCTGCGATGGGAGCGTCCTCTGCACGCGACAGCGCCCGGGTTCTTGCACCTGACGCATCATGCGTTGGTGGTTGCCGATGAAGCGCTGCTATCGCTCGACCCCGCGAGCGGCCAACCGCAGTGGCGCTGGGACCAAGCGCAGCCCGCGTCGGCCGGTGCGGTGCGTCATGGCCGTGTGGTTGTTACCTCTAAGGATTCTGTTTACCTGCTGGACGAAGCAAGCGGTTCGGTGTTGTGGTCGCAGCGTTTGGAGGAGGCCAACCTGACTGCGGGGCACACGCCCGTGTTTGCTGGCCGGGGACTCATCGTGATCGCTACGGACACGCGGATTCTGGCCTTGTCCGAGTTGGATGGCGCGACGGTGTGGGAGGCACCACTGGCTACACCACTGGTGGACTCGATTGTGCTGGTAGATGATCGCGTGGTCGTTGTGCGCGATCGGGATGAGCATCTGTCGGCACTGAGCCTGCAGGACGGCCGGCTGCTGCTTGAAGTTCCGCAGGTTTCGTTGCCGGTCTTGGCTGATGAGTCGGCGGTGTATGTGATGGGGCGGCGTGGTTTCCAGCGTGTGCCGCTGGATGGTGCGCGGCCGGCCGGGTGGATGCGTTGGGAGGAAGACGACTGGGGCTTGGCCACGGCTCGCCCGCTTGCGGCTGGGTACTTCGTGCTGTTTGTGACAGAGCGCGGCTTGCTCGCGGCAGAGATCAGGAGCGAGCCTTGAGTCAGCTGTGGCAGTATATCCAGCGTTTTGGTGTGGGGATTGACGATGGACCCGCCGATGCACAGTTGCTGGGCGGCAAAGGCGCGGGTCTGGCTACCATGGGCAAGGCCGGGCTACCCATCCCGCCGGGCTTCACGATCATCACGGACTGCTGCGCGGAGTTCCTGCGGCACAAGGTATGGCCGCCGGGCCTCGACTCAGAGCTCGACGCCGCGCTCACCTGGCTTGAGTCGGTCACGGGTCGTGGATTTGGTTTGGGTGCTCAGCCGCTGCTCGTGTCCGTGCGCTCTGGTGCGGCCCGCTCGATGCCGGGCATGATGGATACGATCCTCAACGTGGGTCTGGACCCGAGCCAGCCGCACGCCGCGGACCCCCGCTTTGAAGAAGTGTGGACCGAGTTCAATCGCCGTTGTCACGCGCTGGCATTGCCCGGTGCGGACGAGGGTGTCGCCTCGCCCCGCCAGCAACTGCGAAGCTGCATCGAAACCGTCTGGCGTTCATGGGACAGCCCGCGGGCGCACAGCTATCGGCAGCGGCATCAGATCACCGGTTTGCATGGCACGGCTGTCAACGTGCAAGCTATGTTCCCGTCGCAGGTTTCAGGCGTTGTCTTCACCCGCGATCCACAGGCACCTGACGACGATGAGATGATAGTCGAAGCCGCGTTCGGCCTAGGCGAATCAGTTGTGTCGGGCGACGTGACGCCGGACCACTATCGGCTCAGCCGTGACGGGGGCGAGATACGCCACCGCGCGATCGGCCACAAGGGTGTGATCGTCCGTGCGCTGGGCGACACGGCTACGCATGCCCACGACGAAGCCTGCCTTAACGAATCGCAACTTGCGGAACTAGCGCGTATCTGCATCGAGGTCGAGGCGATGCGGGGCGACGCGGTAGATGTGGAGTTTGGCTACGCCGACGGGCGATTTGCGCTGCTGCAGTCCAGGCCGATCCGCGGACTGGATGTCACTCGTGCCGTTGAGCCACTTCGCGCCGAGTTGATTGACACCTTGCGTGCCCGCAGCGGTCGTCAGCGGCGATTGTGGGTTCGTCACAACCTTGATGAAACACTGCAATACCCCACACCGATGACGTGGGACATCATCCGGGGTTTCATGAGCGGTGGAGGTGGCTTCGGACGCCTCTACGCCGCGTTGGGTTACCGCTCAAGCGCGACGTTCCGGCGCGAGGGGTTTCTCGATTGTCTGGGTGGGCGAATCTACGCCGATCCGCAGCGGGCCGCGGGTCTGTTCTGGGACGGCCTGCCGCTGACCTACGACCTGGACCTGCTGCGGCTTGATCCGCGACGCATTGAGCAACCGCCCACCAGGTTTGTACCCGAGGAATCAGACGCGACGTTCCTGCTGAAACTACCTGCAAACCTGTGGGCGATGGTCCGTGCCGCCCGGAGGACACGCCGATTGCGTCGATCAGCATTGCCGCGCTTCCGCGACCGGTTGTTACCCGAGTGGTTGGCGTGGGTTGAGACCGAGCGAGTCCGCGAACTTGGTTCGATGGATGTGCCGGCTCTGCTCTCGTTGCTGGAGGAGCGACGTAAACAGACGCTCGATGTGTTCGGGGCGGAGTCGTTGTTGCCGGGCTTCTTCGGTGGGTTGGCGCACGCCAGGCTCACCGCGGAACTCGAACTCATCTTCGGCCCGCAACAGGGCCGCGAACTGGCACTTGAACTCATCACCGGGCTGGATGGAGACGTGACCATGCAACAAAGCGTTGCATTGGCGGACGTGGCTGCGGGCACAATGACGCTTGCTGCGTTCCTTGATCGCTTCGGCCACCGATGCCTTAACGAGATGGAACTTGCAGAGCAACGATGGAGCGAGGACGCCAGCTATGTTGAGCGGCTCATCGCGCAGCGGCAATCCCGCGCATCCATTGATCCACGCGCGCATCACCAGGTCAACGCCGACCGCCGCACCCAGTTACAGGGCAGGCTGCCAGACATGCTCGCCGCTCAGGGCGCTTCCTCGCAGTGGGAGCGCGTGGAAGCCCTCATGCACGAGGCCCAGACCCTTCTGCCGTGGCGCGAGAACGCCAAGTTCTATCTCATGCAGGGCTATGCCTTGATCCGTCAGGTGTTGGCAGAACTGGGCCGACGATGGGACATCGGTGCCGACGTCTTTTGTTTGCATTACAGCGAGCTCGCTCGCTTCTCGTCAGAAGCCGACGCGTTGCGTGAGGCAATCGCCGCCCGTCGGACCCGTCGCGAAGCGCAGCGGCGATTGGCAATGCCCACGGTGATCGACAGCAATGATCTCAACACGCTGGGGCATCCGTCTGCGATCACCACTAACGACACGCTGCAGGGTGAAGCGATCTCGCCCGGCGTGGCCGAGGGTGTGGCGCGTATCGTGCTGGACCCAGCCGAGGTCGGTGAACTGGGTGATGCGCCCATTCTTGTCTGCCCTTCAACCGACCCGGCCTGGACGCCGCTGTTTGCACACGCGCGCGGCCTCGTGATGGAGCGGGGTGGCGTGTTGTCGCACGGCGCGATCGTCGCGCGTGATTTCGGCCTGCCCGCCGTTGTCTGCCCCGACGCCACCCGCCTCATCGCCGACGGTAGGGCACTTCAGATCGATGGCACCAACGGCCGCATCACCCTTCGGGAGGCCGCCGCTCCATGAACGATCCTGTCTCAATGACGATCCTGAGTATTGGCGACTTCCTGCTGGGCTGGCTGATGTGGTTGCCGCGCGATGTCCCGCTGTTCGTGTTGGCGGTACTCACGGCCGTCATTTTGGTGGTTGTGCGGCGATGGGCGACCAATCAGGACCAGCTGCGGCGGGCCAAAGCAGACCGACGCACACTCAAGCGGTTGCGACGCGATGCCAAGGCCAAGGCGGATCGGGCCGCGATGGCCAGCCTCAAAGCGTTGCAAGCGCGCATCGGGATGATGCGGCTTAAAGCAGAAGTCAAGCCTCTGCTGTGGGCGATCGTGCCCATCGCTTTGCTGGCCACGTGGTGCTATGAACGCCTGCCATACCTACCGCCCAAGCCCGGATCGACTTTCACGATCGAACTTTTGCACCCCGTGTCAGCGCACGGTGACCTGGCGCATGTCGTGCTGCCTAGCTTCCTGGAGCCAGTGGACCGCTTGTTGCAGCCGATCCTCGCTGAGGACTTGCCGTCGCAGCGTTACGGCATCGCCACGTGGCAACTCACGCGGCAGTTGTCGCCCGCGCCCCACGACGGCCCGTCCATCATCCAGTGCGTGTCGCCCATGGGCCGGTTCGACCATCCCTTTGAACCCAGCCCCACACGCCTGCCACTGATCGCGCGCAACCACGATGATGCGGGCACCATCATCACCCGGTTGGTCCTTGAAGAGCGTCGCTTGCTGGGTGTGGTGCCGGGTATCCCCGCGTTAGCGCTGCCGGCCTGGCTCGTTGGCTATCTGATCATCGTGATCGCCTTTATCCCCGTCATCAGGCGAGTGTTCCGCCTCCAGTGAGTTAACATTGCCGTATGGACAAACCAGGAGAAGCAACAAATCGCGGCGGACTTGCTCTGGACAGCCACGTCCACACACCGCTGTGCGGGCACGCCACGGGCACGCCATGCGACTATGTCCATGCCGCCGCAGCGCGCGGCATTCGACACCTCACGTTTACCTGTCACATCCCCATGGCCGACGATGGTTTCGGTGGGCCACGGATCCGTATGGACTCGTCTCAGATGCCGCAGTACCGGAGTCTCGTGCAGGAAGCAGCGGAGCTCGGCCGCACGCTCAACGTCGAGGTGCTGTTTGGTATCGAAGCGGAGTGGTTTCCCGAAGAGCACATGCTCACAGCGATGGACGAGCTCCTAGCCGCTTGGCCCTTTGATTTTGTCATCGGGTCCATCCACCCGCACCTGCGCATTTACAAGGCATGGTTTGCCCGGCACGGGATCGTCACGGATCACGACAAAGCGCGCGTGTACTTCGAGCATGTGCTCGCCGCCGCCGAGAGTCGCCGGTATGACACCATGGCTCACCTAGACATCGTCCGCTGCTACGGCACGGTGGAACACTTCGACCCCGCGTCTCATGAAGCAGCAGTGCGTGAGATATTGCAGACGCTGGCCCGGTTGGATGTTTCGTTGGAGATCAACACCAGCGGCCTATTCAAGCCTGGCTTGAAATCGCTCCACCCCGACCCGATGTTCCTTCAATGGGCACGCGAATACCCGCTGCACTACACCCTCGGGTCCGACGCCCATGCCGCGGATCAGGTTGGGCAAGGCTACGCAACCGCCGGCGAGTTGGCCGACCATGCGTGTCGAAATCTGCGTCTCTACCGTAGGCGAGTACCTGTCGCCTTTGCGCTCCACACCTCCGCGTCTGACGCCGCCTCACCCGCAAGGGGGCAACGATGATCGCCCTGCCCGATGACTACCGCGACCGTGTGTACGCCGGTGTGCTTGGCAAGTTGATCGGCGTGTACGTGGGACGCCCGTTCGAGCAATGGAGCCACGACCGCATTATGCGGGAGCTGGGCACGATCACCGGCTACCAGCACGAGAAGCTTGGCAAGCAACTGATCGTGACCGACGACGACATCTCCGGCACATTCACCTTCGTGCGTGCCATGGCCGATCACCGTGTCGGCCTCGATCTGACCGCAGCACACATTGGCCAGACCTGGCTCAACTACATCGCCGAGGGCCGACACATCCTGTGGTGGGGGGGCATGGGACTTTCCACCGAACACACCGCGTACCTGAGGCTCAAGCGGGGCGTTGAAGCGCCTCGCAGCGGCTCGATTGAGCTCAACGGCCCGGCTGTTGCCCACGAGATCGGTGCTCAGATCTTCATTGATAGTTGGGCGATGATCGCCCCGGGTCAGCCTGATCTTGCGGCTCACCTGGCCGAGCAAGCCGCGCGTGTCAGCCACGACGGTGTCGCGGTTCATGCTGCGGTGCTCCTCGCGGTGATGGAGTCCTTGGCGTTCATCAAATCCGATATCGATCAACTACTCGACGCCGGTCTGCGATACATTCCCGCCAACAGCGAACTTGCCAGTATGGTCACGCAACTCCGTGCGTGGTGCCGTCAAGACTCCGACTGGCAAACGACGCTGAAGCGCGTCCAGGAAGACTTTGGCTACGAGCGTTACGGCACCAATTGCCCCGTGATGTCGAACCACGCCCTGATCATCCTGGCTCTGCTCCACGGCGGCGGAGATTTCGATCGCTCCATGATGATCGTGAACACCAGCGGCTGGGACACCGACTGCAACGCGGGCAACGTCGGTTGTCTGCTGGGAATCCGCAACGGCCTAGGGTGTTTTCAGCAGGCCTACGACTGGCGCACGCCTGTCAACGACCGCGCCTACATCGCTGCGGCAGACGGGCACCGTGGGGTGACCGATGCGGCGGCGATCACGATAGAACTGGTGAATATGGGCCTCGCCCTAGCTGGCGTTGAACCGCTCAAACCCAAAGACGGGGCTGTGTTTCACTTTACTTTGCCCGGTAGCACCCAGGGCTTTGCGCCTGATACGGACTGCCAAGCATGCGTGCAGGCTGAAGCGGCCGAGGAGGATCGCGATGGGCTGCGCATCCGGCTGCTTCAGGACGGTTGCGGCGTGATCGAAACCCCCGTTTTTCTGCCACCCGACTCGATGGGCAAGTCATCGTATGCACACGTCGCCACGCCACGCCTGTATCCAGGCCAGACGCTTGGTGCAACGCTGTACGCTGCTACGGATAACACCGATCCGCTTGAAGTCGCCCTGCGTGTCCGCGCGTATGGTGCGGCGGGCCAGATGCAACACGCCGTGTCGCCGACTACACACCTCAAGCCCGGGGAGTCGCGGTCAATCCAGTGGATTGTTCCGGAGATGGGAAACTGGCCCATTCATGCGGTGGGGTTGGCGGTGCGGGGTCGGGCAGGTGAACACTGTGTGCTGGATCGCATGCACTGGTCCGGTGAGGCATCGATGGACTTTGCCCCGCCGACCGAGCGGACTGGCGCATGGGCGGCCGCGTGGGAGCGTGCGTGGGTCGGCTCGATGCATCAGTTCTACCATCGCGGCGATTTTCAGGCCAAGGGCCCGTTCGATCTGGTCCACAACATGGGCCGCGGCATCCTCCACACCGGCGGTGCCGACTGGCGTAACTATGCGATCCATGCGCAGGTGACTCCGTGGTTAGCCGACGAGTGCGGTGTGGCCATCCGCGTTAGTGGCTTGACACGCTATTACGCTGTCATCATGCGAAAGCATGAACTCGCGTTGATCTGCATGAACCATGAGGAAACCACCCTGGCCAAGGCCCAGTGGTCGTGGCAACGCGGGCAGACCTATCGGCTTGAGTTGGAGAGTCACGGCGATGAGCTCTGCGGCAAAGTGATCGGCGGCCCCACCCTTGTAGCCCGAGACACCACGCTTTCCACTGGTGGCCTAGGCCTGCTGCTCACAGAGGGCCGAGCGGTGTTCCAAAGCGTCAGGACGGCCGCGACGCGGGGCTAGGCATCCCATTCATGCTTCCGACAACCAGATCGGTGATGTCCAAGCCATGTCCCCATTGCCGAAGATGACGCGGCAATACCAGAACTCCTCGCGCTCTTCGCGGTGTGCGGTCCACGCATGGCGAACGGACGATTCATTGCCGGGCACATAGGTCTGCCACACATCGCCGTTGCGCATCACGTGGATCGCCCGCGCTGGCTCGGGCGAGGCGACCTCCAACGAAAAGTTGCCGACATCCGCTTTGAGAGCCCCGCCCAGCTCCGTGTCATTGCAGACCAGTCGCACGCGGATGCTAAGCCCCGTCGTCGCGAAAGTACGCCTCGCGCGCATGGCTTCGTATAGCCCGGTCCGCGTCAGTTCCCTGGTCAATACACCCGCCAGCGCCAGGCCCACGTGCTCGCCCCCGGCTATGAAGCCGAAACGCTTGCCGCTCTTGAGTGCATCCACAACCCACTGCGCCTGGCGATGGTGCAGTGAGTTGGTCACGCCGGGCGCGCCGGGTTGTTCCGTGGAGCCGCGGCCATCCTGAAACAGCTCCACAACCGTCGCCATGTCGGGGTCCATGAACTGCCAATAGTAACGATGCACCGAATCGACCATGTGGTGGGGCGGTGTGATGATCGGCTGGCCCTCGTAGCTGTTCCAGAGCCTCTGCGGGCTGCCTCCGGGCGACTTCGGATCACCTGCGGCATAAACCTCAAGGTCGCCGTGCTCATCAAAGCACAGTGGGTTCATGTGGCCGAAGGGCCCGCCTTCGTGCGAGCAGGCCGCTGGGTCTGACCCCGTCCATTCGTATGCCTGCAGCGCGACAAACTCGCTTGGGAAATAGTAATAGTCGGCGTGCTTGCGCATCAGCAACATCTCGGTGTGCCACATGTTGTAGTCGTGGTCTGTCAGCGCACCGAACAGGCAGTGCTGCACATCCTGCATCACGCGAAAATTCATGTGCATATCGCGATCCAACTCGCGGCAACAGATCGAAAGCGTCGAGTGCTTGTGGGTCTGCCCAAGCGCGTGTAGGAATGGGCCGGACCGTGCATCGACGCGTGGGTTCTCCACCGATGGGCCGATGACCGGCGACAAGGTGAAGTCCCGGAAGTCGTAGTCAGGGGTGCCCAGGTCACTTAGCCGTAACTCCGCACCGCCCACGCCTAGTTGACCTTGTGAATCGAACCATTCTCCGGCCCGATCCCACCCGACACGCCGGGCGTCCTCGGTGAACGCCACGGTCAGCGTGTCACCCCGCATCGCGCACGAGATGGGCAACTCGATGTGCGCCCGATTGATCAGTGTGACGGGCTGTGTCCAGTTATCGTCACACAGCGTCATGAGCGAGAGGTTGGCGTACATGCACGATGGAAGGTCGGCATTGGGCACAGCATTGCGGCGGAGCGGCTCGTCCTCGTGAGCGTACCTGGCCTCGCTCCACGGGGCGTATTGACGCAGCAGGAGACGCACCCGCCCGCGTGCATCTTCAAAAACGCGGGTGCGACTCGCGCCTCCTGATCCGTCCACCAGCATCGCGGCGGTGTAAAGTGGCTTGCCTCGTGGGGCTGCGACCGCGCGGAGGTGTTCGCCGTCGGTCCAGCCGACCTGCACGATGCCGCGCTTGCGGAAGATATCTTTTTGTGCTTGAAATCGATGGTGCTGAACTAATGGCAGGTCCGTCACGTGCACCGGCTCAGACAGCGAGGTGTACGAGAACCATACCCCGCCGCCGGTCGCCGCCGAGATCGAAGGGTACAGGCACGCCTCCGCGCGATTGCTCAACCGCTGAGGCGCTCCCGCCCTCGTGCCGTCGGCGGCCATCTTCTGCAACACGACGCGGTAGTGACCGCCCGCAAATGTGCTGTAGGCCACGAACACACTTCCATCGGGGCAGATTGCCACGTCGGGGTCGTAGGCGTTGGCCGTGCCGTCGCTCACGGCGTGAGCCTGCCCGAAATCACCTTCACGCTGGGTGGCGATGTAAACGCGTGTGCGGCAACCCTCGCGCTGCTCCCACACCAAAGCCGCCGAGCCGTCAAACTCGCAACCCCCCAGCGACAGCGGCCGACCGGGCAGATCAAAGGGCTGTCGCACGTGCTGCGGGTCGCTTGTATCCATCGCATGGATCGACCACCCCCCATCCGAAGACTGGACCCACAGCAGGTGACCACCGAGCAGCAGCGGGCTGAAGATGTAGGTGTTCTCCACCGCGACCCGCTCAACTCCGTCGGGTGACCCGCGGTAGATCAGGCTCTCGCGTTTGCCGTGGACACGCAACCACGCGTGGGCCTGTCCATCTGACGCAACCACCGCGTGATAGCATTCGCCGTCATGCCGCTGGCCGCGGGCGTCATATCGTTTGCGCAGCAATTCAACGGTCATATCGATGGTCTCAACCCTGCCCCCCAGATACGCTCGGGTTGGGTGCAACGCCCGGGCCGGGTTTCTGCGGCTCCTGTTATTGATCGTTCCGCAGGCGCTGCTTCTCTGACGTGGACAAGGCGTTCCATTGGGCGAAGGTCATGCCCGCGGCACTTCCATCGATGTAGGAGAAGTTGTGCGTGCCGTTGGAGTGGGTGTCGGCCAACCCTTCGCCGCTGCCGCCGGGGCCGAAGACCCAATTCCACGCGTGAGAAGTGGAACTGGTGGTGTTGTTGCCGAAGCGGAACTCCGGCCAGCCGCGTGCGCTGGGCAAAAAGTCGCCGCTGGTTCCGTAGTCGCCGAACCAGATCGCGCCGAGCCGAACTTTTTCCAATGTGGGAACAGGGATGCTGGCGCTGGCGTTGGAGATGCGTTCTAGTCCCCCGATGCGTTCTGCTAGGCTGTAGTCAAGGTCTCGATGAAACCCGCCGCCGACCTTGGTGACGTTGGCGTGACGGGCCTGCGGGCAGCGCAGAAACTTCCACTGGCTGCCGTCCGGGGAAATATCTTTCTGGTACTTCTCAAACCAGTACCCGCCGCCGACGTTGAACGGGCTGTTATGGTTGTAGTAGCGGTGCAGCCCCCCCAGATCGCTGCCCCCGTTGACGGGCAGGATGCCCCTGCTCTCGGTGGCGTACATCGTTCCCCAGATCGCGATCTGGCGGAGATTGCTCAGACACGAGAGGTCCCGCGTTGCCGCCCGCGCTTTGCTCAGGGCCGGCAACAAGAGCGCGATCAGGACCGCGATGATGCTGATGACCACCAGGAGCTCGATCAGGGTAAAGGCTCGCGGGAGCCCGGCACGGTGAAGTGGGAAAGCCGAGGGATAGCGATCCCTCGGCTTTGTGGTGCCATCCCCCGGATTTGTGGTCTGTGGTTGGGTGAGATGGCGTGTCATGTTGGCCCTTGTTCCAGGGGAGCCAAAGCATCAGGCCCGGCGGGACCGGCCGCCGAGCAAACACAGCCCCCCAAGCCCCAGCAACGCCAGCGACGCCGGCTCGGGGATAACCGTCAGATTCAGATACGGCTGCGCGTTCACAATGGCAGTCTCGGAAGTGGCGAAACGCCAGTACTTACCGTTGTTGCTTGACTCAGCGTTGTTGTTTACACGCAGGTAAACGAAGTTGTGGGTGCGATTGTTTAGGAAGTCGATCAGACTGGTTTCGACCGCACCGGACGATGTGGTCATATATTTCCCTGCTTCGAAGGCGGTACTGTTGTTCCTACCCACGAATGTGCTCATGATGAGCGAGTTGCCGCTTTCCGGCGTGCTTGAGTTGTTGTAGGCAACGGTCGACGTCCAGCCATCGGCGGTGCTGCCGTATCCGACGCCCTGCAAACTTGCGGTCATGCCGGAAATATCGACGTTGTTGATCGTCAGATACGCACCGAACTCCGCAGCCGTGATTTCGGCAACGCCAGTCAGGTCAAAGACAAACACCGCGTTCTGTCGCAGCGTGCTTCCCGACCCTGAGTTCTTCCCGACATCGGCAGTGGCACCTGAGGTTGTGGTTGTTGCATCATTGCGCACCATACCATCCGCTACATTGCTGTAAATGATGTCCGCGCTCGCGCCGCTTGACAGCATCATGCAGAGGGTTGTGGTGGCGATGGTCAGTGCGAACAATTGTTTGAAGCGATTCATGGTGGAACCTCCAGTGAAAAAGTACTCGTCACGCGAGTCAGGCAGAAACATTTCCCCGGCCGAACGTCGGCCGGGCGGTGGATGAACGGGTGATCAGGGTCTCGGGCAGGATGGTGACCTGCGGCTCGATGGTGTCGGCATCGACACCGCCGGAGGTGATGCGATCGAACAGCCGTTCCGCGGCCACACGGCCCATCTCGCGGAAGGGGATGTCCATCACCGTGATGCCGGGGTAGGCGTAATGCGACGCGGGGCTGTTGTTGAACGCCGCGATACTGACCTGGCTAGGCACGTCGATGCCCGCCTCACGCCACAGGCCCATTGAGTCGGCGGCGAGCACGTCGGTGTAGAAAAGCACGGCGGTGGGCGCTTCGCCCCCGGAACTGGCCGCTCGGATGCGGTCCCATGTGACGCCGATGTCGTCGTAATCGGCGACCAGTTCAGGCGCTTCAAGCCCGGCTTGCTGCATGGCCGCCCGGAAGCCGGCCAGGCGACGCTCGGCACTGGTGTGATCGATTGGCAGGCGGACGTAAAGGATGCGGCGATGGCCAAGGTCGAGCAGGTGACGGGTGAGTATTTGGGCACCGGCTTCGTCGTCCGGGCGGACGTGGTCGTAGCCGGGGGCTTCGGCGTTGATTAGCCCGATCGGTCGGTCGGCCCGCTGGATGGCGGTGCGGACGTCGTCGGTCAAGGTGTGATGGACGAGGAAGCCATCGAACCGCCGATCGAGGAACATGTCGGTTTCTTCGTTGCCCGCGAGACCCCAGAGGGTGAGGTGGTAATCGTGGCTGCGGAGGGTTTCGACCGCCGAGGCGATCATTTCGCCATAGACCCCGTCGATCATGGGGTGGCTGTGGCTGTAGAGCAGCGCGACCTGCAAGGTTTTGCCCCCCTGGAAGATGCGGCCACGGAAGCTGGGGCGGTAATTGAGTTGATCTGCGATGGCGAGGATGCGCTCGTTGCGGCTGGCGATCTTTGGGTACGCGCCTTTGGTTTCGCCGTTGAGCACGCGTGAGACGGTGCTGGTGGAGACGCGGGCCCGCCGGGCGATCTCTTCGAGGGTCTTCCGGGATGTCAGGGACTGTGGGGCGTTCACGTGTGCCTCGGGCCTGCCAGCCAACATTGGGAACTATTGCAGTTTATCACACGATGTGGGCTTGTCAAGCCAAAAATTATCGATACGCCCGCAATTTTTCCTGCGGGAACAGGGGCCACACTGGACTGGTTGGGGAGGTTGCTGCCGTCGCCCCCCCCCTCCCTCCCCCCTCCCCGCCGCGTAAGGCGGCGAGTTCCGGCGACTCGATGCCGACTCGAGGCTCTTCGTTGTAGCAGGACAGCACATCGCCACCCTGCGTATCTGTCGTGATGAAGACAATGTTCGGTGCCGAGGTCTGGGGCGTCATTCGCACGATCATTCTAAATGGAACGTTGGAACCGGGTGGACTGAAGAATCACAAGATGCTGAACGCACTTTGGTCGCGATAGATCATCAGGGTATTTCAATCAGTCATCACTCCCCCTGGAGACGCTGGCAGCGGGAGATCCGTGTCAACGTTGATCGTTCTTATGCCGCGGCATCGCACCAGTCTGATTCCCGGGTCGGTGGCGGCGCGAATGCGCACATGATTCAGAGTTAAACCATCTACATCCTGACAGACGAGCCCCTGCTCACCGCTGAGGCCGATGTCTTCCAGGTGGACGTCGCGCAGGCGTTGCTCTGGCAATCCCTGGAGGGATACCGCTGTCTGAAGACAATTGCCCGAAACCTTTCGTATGGAAATCGCGCTGAAGTCCGGCGGAGTCTCTGTAAGTGGCTTGAGTCCTGAGGGATAGTACATGTCGACGATGACTGCAGTCTGTTTGATATCCGTGAGGGTGAAGTTCTCGAAATGAATATTGCGCACATAGCCTCCGCGTCCGCGTTTGGCCTTGAGGCGGATCCCCATTTTGAGGCCGGTGAAGGAGCAATTGCGGGCGTATACATTCTCGATACCGCCTGACATCGCACTGCCAATCACCACGCCGCCGTGGCCGCGGCTGCCTGTGCAGTTCTGGATATAGATATCACGGCAGGGTTTGCCGACCCTCCAGCCATCTTCATTCATGCCAGCATTCACGGCGATGCAGTCGTCGCCGGTGTGGAAAGAGCAGTTCTCGATCAACACGCGTTCGCAGGAATCGGGGTTGAGTCCATCGGTGTTCGGCCCTGCTGTGTGGACATTCACTCCGCGCACGGTCACATCCCGGCAGTAAACCGGATGAATGGTCCACATCGGGCTGCTTTCGACTGAGATTCCTTCTATCAAGACTCTCTGGCAGTTGAGCGGTTGGATGAAAGACGGGCGATAGACGTTTTCGATTCCGAATACCCGCTCAGAGAGGGGGATTCCTTTGCCCTCCATGTTGTAAAGGTCTCCTGTCGAGTTACCGAATGCCTTCTTCCAGCCCCACCAAGCCTGGCCATTGCCGATCAGTTTGCCCGCTCCGGTGATGGCGATATCGGTGCAATCTTTCGCATAGATCAGCGGAGAGTAGTTGTAGCATTCCACCCCCTCAAAGCGGGTGAAGACCACGGGCAGATAGGCGTTGAAATCGTCGGTGAAAACGATCTCCGCCTTTTCCTCCATGTGGATGCGGATACGGCTTTTCAGGTGTATCGGCCCGGTATGCCAGCGTCCTGGAGGGACCTGAATGGTGCCGCCTCCTGAATCGTGGACCTTCTCAATTGCAGCCTTGAAAAACTCTGTATTGAGAGTCGAGCCGTCGCCGACGGCTCCGAAGTCGCTGACGCTGACCGTGGATTCCGGCACTTCGGGCAGCGGGAATTGCGGCCATGGCTCGTCCGGTCTCATATCGCTCCTTGCTGAGTGCTTCGCTCGTACCCTCGGCTCAGTTCCAGGGGGATGAACCCCTGTCCAGCGTGGTGGGTCCCGCAGTGGTCGGCGGTGGCGTCGCGGACGTGCTGCAGGACGATGCCGGCCCGGGCCGCGTCGGCGGTCTGCTGCGTGGGCAGCCACACCTTGACGTTGTCCAGATGCAGACCCGCCACGTGGCTCAGGTGCAGGTAGGCCGGGCGGTAGGGCGGGGCGTCGGCCGAGCGGGCGGGGGTCACAACCGCCTTCACCTCTGGCTCGGCCCACCACCGGTCCGACCGCTCGATGTGATCGCCATTATCCATCTGCCTTGGGTGGCACGGCAGCAGTTGCGGCACATACGGCATGTCGCGATCCACCCGCAGCGTCAGGTTCTGCAAGGTCAGGTTCTCGATCGGGCTCTCACGGTGACCCACGACGACCGCGCCGCGATTGGAGCTGATCTGAATATCCCGCAGGATGATGTCCCGGATCGTCCCCAGCCGGGAGTCGGCATGACGGCGGGAGACAAAGAAGCAGATCGGCCAGGTGTGCAGGAAGTACGGCTCGTCTATTGTGCGGTAGCGGTTGTCGTCGATGATGGTCATGCTCAGGTTCGAGTAGGTCACGCGTTCGACTGTTGCCCCATCGAGCAGATAGATGCCCACGCCCACCGACGAGTCGTGGATCACACAGTTTGTGAAGTGGATGTCGCGGAACGCCCCCTTGGTTTCGCTGCCAATTTTCAAGGCCGTGCAGCCGGAGGACAGCACGCAGTTGGTCACGACGATGCGTTCACAGGCTTTGTCCGCAGCGTCGTCTGGGCCGGAGGCATCGCGGGTTTTGAGCACGATGCAGTCGTCCCACGCGGCGATGGTGCAGTTGCTCACCCGGACGTTGCGGCAGCAGTTGAGGTCCAGCCCATCGTTGGCACCGCGTCGGAACATGTTGTTGAGGATGGACACGCCATCGACAAGGACGTTCTCGCAGGAGTGCAGGTGCAGCGTCCAGGCGTCGCTGTTGCGGACGGTGAAGCCGGTCAGCTGGACGTGGTGGCAACTGTGGAGGAAGATTGTTCCGCAGCGGAAGCCGCGCTGTTCGAGATCGCGGCCGGTGTTGTCGCCTTCGCCGCGGCCGAGGATGGTGCCTTGCCCGGTGATGGCGATGTGATGGGCCTCGTGTGCATAGATGAGGTGGGGGCGGGCGCTTGGCCCCTGCTTGCCAAACCCCACGACAGCCGACTCGAGGTTGTCTCGGAATGATTCATGCAGTGTGGCACCGCTCTCCAGGTGCAGGGTGATGTAGTCGTAGAGTTGGATTGTCCCCGAGAGGTACGTCCCCGCGGGGAGGTACACCGTGCCCCCGCCGGCCTTGCGGCAGGCGTCAATCGCGGCACGGATCGCCAGCGTGTCGTCCTGCTCACCGTTTCCAGCAGCGCCGTAGTCGCGAACGTTGATGAAGGGCATGGGGGTCGGCCTCGTTTACTGTGAGGAACTGAATAGCATGATCGGGCGAGCCCGGCATCCTCATGCTTGGAACGGCGATTGATCGGCCGATCGCGGCATCCGCCCGATGTGCGGTTCACGGTAGACGTGTACGGCGTTGGTGCCCCACGCCGCGCGCTGATCCGGTTGCTCGCCCCAGTCCACCGCGTGCATCAGCGGGCGGAGGAAACTCCCAAAGGTGTTCCCGAACGCCAGCAGACTAACGCGGTCCGGCACGCTCTGAGCGATGCTGATCCCAACGCAGCGCGAGTCGGGCTTGCTGCTGATCGCGCAGTGACTGATCGCGATGCACTCGACGGGGTAGCGATCGCCCGGGTTGCCCAGGCGGATGACCGGCCCGTCATCGTTCCAGTTGAGCATCTCGGAGCCGATAATCGCGCACTCCAGTGCGTCGGAGATGGTGACCAACGGCAGGGTCTGCCTGTGATGGCCGTGGAAGAAGCAGTTGGAGAATTGCACTTTGCGGTGCCGCATCGCCGGACGAACCTCGGCCGGGCCGGCGTTCATGCCGACCGCCGCGTTTGTCGGGAAATGGATCATCAGCCCGACGAAGCAGGCGCTATTGACAGTGACGTTGCCGTTGCTTCGCATGCCCGGCAGCGGGTCGCTGGATTCCGGCTGCAACAGCAGGGCCGGCTGATCGACGCTGCCGCATTCGTCGGACAGGATAATGTTGTTAAACAGGCACTCGATGACGTAGTCGCACAACCACAGGCCCGGGCCATTGGTTCTTCTCACGTGGATATCGTGGATCGTGGCCAGTTGCAGGTGGCGGAGTTTGATGCCCAGCGATTGGTTGTGGCCGTTGAGCCACAGGTTATCGAGCACGACGTTGCAGATGAGCTTGTCTTCGCCGAGTTCCGTCTCATCGCGCCGGCCGGAGGTGATCAGCGGCCCGGTGTAGCCCTCGGCCGGGGTGATGGTCACGCCTCCGGTGGAGGTGACCCGGCAGTGCGACTGCCAGATATCCAGCGGGCCGGCGAACGCAAACGGGCGATCTGGTGCGTCGAGGATCAGGGTGCGTGGATACTTCGGGTCCGTCATCGCCAGGTCGTAGGCGAACTGCACAGCCTGATCGTCGGTCTGAAAGTCTGTCGCGTGTACCTGCCCGCGATCTGGACGGGTGGATACCATCACACCAACAGCCATGCTCAGATCAGCGTGAATGGAATCGGGTGGCGGGGTTGAAGCTCTTATGTTATTCAATGGAGCAAACCCTCTTGATAGAAATGGGTGGCAATTGATGGCCATGCATGAGCTGGATACCTGTCAAACAGGGGGCGTTTGGCTGGCATCATAATGGGGAGTATCCAGAAATGCAATATATCCCAATTATAGTGTTGTGTCACGCACAGGGCTCGCGGCCCGGGGTTATTGATTCCGTCAACGCTCGCGTCAATCGAACCACTGCCCAGGCAACCGGCAGCCCATTCTGCCGCGAGTGCAACGGCTCGGCTGGCGCGGTGCCAGCGATCAAGCTGGCGACGCACAGAAAGGATGCTGCCCTAACCTAAACCGTCGTCCCCTCAATCACCCGCCCGATCGCGCCCTGCATCAGGTGCTTTCGCATCGACTGCGCGGCTGCGTCGGGGTCGCTTTTGGCCAATCGCTTCAGGAGCCAGCCGTGTCGGGAGGAGGCGCGTCGGCAGTCTTCGATCCCGACCGTGGTCTGCAGCGCGATGAAGAAGCCGAGCCGCAACACATCACTGAGGGATTGAATAAGCAGTTGTTGGTCGGTGAGCTGGGCCAGTCCCAGGTGGAAGTCGATCTCGGCCCGCCACCGCTTAGGCCCTCCGCTGGTCCATGCGTCAAGGGATCGTGCGATCCTGGCCAGCGACTTTGGTGGTGTGGCAAGCTTGGGCCCGCAAACCATGCGGGCGACCTGGGTTTCGAGTGCCAACCGAACCACAGCCTGCTCCCGGGCGTGCTTCTCAGTAAAGGTTCGGACACGGGTGCCTTTGCGTGGCAGCGTCTCCAGAAGGCCGTCGCGCTCCATCGCAAGGAACGCCTCTGCGACCGGAGCCATGCTGACCCCCAGGCTCGCCGCCATGCCCCGGCGTGTGATGATCTGCCCGAACCGAAGCCGGCCATCGGTCATCTGATGGAGCAGCTGCTGGTAGACCTGCTGAGTCAGGGGTTGCTCAGTCGCTTTCACGGCGGTAGTATACCGGCGGCCTGTGATATATCACAGCGATGCGAATCGCCTGGCGGCCGCCGGATGACCGCGTTAATCACGACTGTACCGCCGAACCCCATACCGACTCATATACATCCGCTACCGCGAGAGGCTACACACATGATCGAGAAGTATACGATTGCGATTGACGACAAGTGGTACCTGGCATTTCCCGATGTGGCGATGACTGTCTCTGGCAAGCTTATCTGCATCTATAGCCAGTGTACGCACCACCACAACCGTGAGGTGACTCAGATCATGCAGGTCACCTCCGCCGACCGGGGGCGGACGTGGAGCGATCCGACGCCGCTGAGCGAACAACTGATCCAAAGCCGAGGGGGCTGGCACTGGAACTGCCCGCGCATCTCGCGGTTGCGCGACGGCCGACTCGTCGCGGTCTGCGACAAGCTGTTCGGCAAGGGGGCCGATCACAGTGACGTGGACAAGCAGACCAATGTGTATTGGCTCAGCTCAGATGACGGTGCGACGTGGGATGGCCCACATCACACGCCCGTGTTCGGCATCGTCCCCGACCAACTCGTCGAACTGCAGCGAGGCCCGCATGTCGGTCGGTGGCTACTCTCGGCCCATTCCCGCGTCCGGCTCGAGCCCGGTGTCAAGTGCGCCCAGCGCACGTGGTGGTCCGACGATCAGGGCAGGTCGTGGCAGGGCCCCGCGACGATCGCGCAGTCCAGCGAATATTGGTTCTGCGAGGGCAGCACGATGGAACTGCCCGATGGCACGCTCGTTTGCTTCCTCCGCGAAAACTCGGGGATGGGTTACGACGCGTTCAAGACGATCAGCACAGATGGCGGGGAGTCTTGGTCCGAGCCGATGAAGTTTCCGCTGCCTGGGTGCTTGCGCCCCGTGAGCGGGATGCTCCTTGATGGGCGCGTGCTCATCACCCACCGCATGCGGCAGGGCGGGAAGAGTTGGAGCGGGGGCGCACAGAACTTCTTCGCGGGGCTTACCGATGCCGAGTCCTGCCTCGCGACCGAGCGGAATCTGGCCCACGCCCGCATCATGCCCATCGACTACGACCGCTCGCCGAAAAGCGACACCGGCTACAGCGGCTGGGTGCAGATCGACGACGGCGAGATCTACATCGGCAACTACATCGTGGATGACCACCACCCGCTGGCCCATATCCGCGGCTACTCGCTCGGGCTGATGGACTTCCTGCTGACGGAGGCTGCGTCATGAACCGCAAACTGCGCAACGCATTGCTGATCACAGTTGATGACTTGAACGACTGGGTTGGTTGCTTGGGACACCCCATCGCCAAGACGCCGAATTTAGATCGCCTGGCCGCGCGCGGCGTGCTGTTCCGCTCGGCGCAGACATCGTTTCCGCTCTGCGGACCGGCCCGAGCTGCCATGATCACCGGACGGCTTCCCCACCACACCGGGGTCTACGACAACAAGACCTGGTGGCGGCCCGCGTTGCCCGATGCCGTCACCCTGCCCGAGTGTTTTAAAGCGGCTGGCCATCGGGTTGAGGGTGCCGGGAAAGTGTTGCACCATACTGCCGGATACAACCCTCCCGAACTATGGCACGCTTTCCAGGATGTCGTCTTCGATGACCCATGGGTTCGTGCAGGCGTATGGGCTCGCCTTTACCCGCATATTCCACCGACCCCAACGCCACCCTGGGTCCACCTTCATGGGGGCCATCCGCTGCCGAACCATGAAGGCGACTGGGGCGCGCTCCCGGATCGCGATGAGGCGGAGTACGGCGACGTGCTGGCCATAGACCATGCGGTCGCGTTTCTAAGCAACATCGGTGACAAGCCATTTTTCTACGCCGCCGGGATGTTTTCCCCTCACCTGCCCTACTACGTGCCGCAGCACTATTTCGATCTGTACGATCCTGCGGCAATTCCACTGCCGGATGCGGAACTCTGTCGTCCCCCGTCCGGGCACGACGCATTGTCAGCCAACGGAGCCAATCTCTGGCGGGCTGTCAGCGGGCAGGGACTCCAGCGGGATATGATTCACGCCTATCTGGCCCGCGTGAGTTTTATGGATGCGCAGGTGGGGCGTCTGTTGGACGCGTTGGATGCGAGCGGACATGCCGGGGATACCGCGATCGTTTTCTTCTCCGACCATGGCTTCCACTTCGGCGAGAAAGGGCGCATCAGCAAAGTGACCCTGTGGCAGCGCGCCACCGGGGTGCCCTACATCGTGGTGGCACCGGGGCTCCTCCCCGCCGGCAGGGTATACGATGCGCCGGTCAGCACCGTAGATACCTATGCCACGCTATGCGATTGTTGCGGATTGCTGCCGCCGGAGGATGTTGACAGCCGCAGTCTCCTGCCGCGGGTTCTTGATCCGCAACACAATCCTCCCGCCCCCGTTCTGGTCACTCTCGGGCCGGGCCATCACGCGGTGGTGGACGAGCACTGGCGCTACATCCGCTACGCCGATGGCAGCCACTATCTCTACGACCGGCAAGCCGATCCTGACGAACGGCACGATCGGGCGGCAGAACCTGCGGCGGCACCGGTCATCGCAAGCCTGGCGAATCACCTGCCTTCCCAATGTGCCCCGCCAGCGCCGACAGGAAAGGAATACTTCAAGTACGACCCCGGCACGCGCAGGGTGGTGCCCGTTTGACGCGGTCGGGATGTTCGCTGCCCGCGACTCGTACAGTCGCTGGCTTGCTCCACAACTTCCGATCTGCTGGAATACAAAGCTCTAATTCTCAATCCCGTTACCAACTAATTCGCATCAATTGGCACTCACACGTTAGAGGACTTTTATATGAACGCATCGCACTGTCGTGAAGTCTGGGCCAAAGGTGGCGTCGTCCGTATGCTGCTGTTGCACTTGAGTGATCCACGCGTTTGTGAACTTGCCGCCGGCGTGGGCTGGGACGCTCTGTGGATCGACCTGGAGCACAGCCCGCGGACCACGCGCGAGCTTGAAGGGATGTGCCGGGCTGTCCGGGCCGGGGCCAGCGAAAGTGGTATGCACCGGCCGGATGTCATGGCCCGGCCGGGCAAGGGCGAGATGATGCGGATGGGCCGGCTGCTCGAAGCCGGGGCGCATGGCATCTTGTACCCCCGTTGCGAGTCGGTGGCAGAGGCGCGCGAGGTAGTGCGCTGGATGAAGTTCGCCCCGCGTGGCGAGCGTGGTTTCGACGGCGGCAACCATGATAACCACTACGGTTCATACCCGGCTGGCGACTATGTGAAACAGGCGAACGAGCAGACGTGGCTGGCAGCGCAGATCGAATCTCCCTCGGCCTTGGCTTGCGCCGAGGAGATCGCTGACGTTGACGGCGTAGATGTGGTCTTCTTCGGGCCGGGTGATTTTTCGTGTCTGACCGGCCATCCTGGTGAGTTCCTGCACCCGGAAGTGCACGCTGCCGCGAAACGCGTCGCTCAGGCCGCCCACCGCGCCGGCAAAGTGTTCGGCACCATTGGCATCGGCCCTGACCACACCAGAGCGATGCAGGACTTGGATTGCCGACTACTTGCGTTGGGCGCCGACCAGGGACTACTCAAGCAAGCCATGATAAGCCAACTGAAACTGCAATAGCAGATGGTTAGATGACCCCACCATGCCGTCAATGTGTGCCGGTAGTGGCGGATGCAAATCCGAAGCACACGGCGACATGGGTCAACTCGTGGCGGATGCCCTATACATCGGCAAGACGTGGGCTTCTCGTACACGTTCTAAGGTGACTCTTCCGGGAGATTTACGGAATTCATATTTACGTTTCCGCAACGGCGAAGAACCATAGCCGATTCATCTTTTGCGATACAAGAGACGTTGTGGAGGTTCAGGCCTTCAACGTCATTGGCCTCGAAACCTTTCTCCGCCCGCAGGTCGATGTTTTCCAGACGCAGGTTGCGGAGGCGGTGTTCGGGTAGGCCATAAAGTCCTACCGCGATTTTAAGGCTGTTGCCGCTCACATTTCGCACGGTGATGTCGGAAAAATCGGGAGGTGTCTCGGTCGGCGGTTTTGGGCCGCACTCGTAGTACATATTCACATGCACCGCATGTTCACGGATGTCCTTGAGTTTGAAATTCTCGAACAACACATTGCGGACGTAGCCACCGCGGCCGCGCTTGGCCTTGAGCCGGATGCCCATCTTCACTCCCTCGAAGGAGCAGTCGCGTGCCCAGACGTTCTCCACCCCGCCTGACATGGCGCTGCCGATCACCACGCCGCCGTGGCCCCGTGTGCCGGTGCAGCGCTGGATGAAGATGTTGCGGCAGGGTTTGCCCACCCTCCAGCCGTCCTCGTTCATGCCCGCGTTAATGGCGATGCAGTCGTCCCCGGTGGCGAACACACAATCCTCGATCAGCACGCCGTCGCAGGAGTCGGGGTTGAGCCCGTCGGTGTTCGGGCCAAGGGTGTTGACCTCGACCCCGCGCACGGTGACGTCCCGGCAATATACCGGGTGCAATGTCCACATCGGGCTGTCTGTCACCGTAATGCCTTCGATGAGTACCCTCTGGCAATTGAACGGCTGGATAAAGGAGGGGCGCAAAAGGTTTTCAACACCGTACACCCGCTTGGACAGGTCAATCCCCGCAGCCTCAAGATTGTAGAGTTCACCGGTATTGCCGTTGGTCTTCTTCCAATGCCACCAAGCCCCGCCATTTCCCGACAGTGTTCCCTTGCCGGTGATGGCGATGTCCTCGCAGTCCCGTGCGTGAATCAGAGGGGTGTAATTGTATATTTCTACTCCCTCCCAGCGGGTGTGAACAACGGGAAGATACGCCGCGGGTTCGGTGACAAATGCCACGGCCGCGCCTTCCTCCAGGTGCAAATTGACGCGGCTTTTTAATCGAATTGGACCGGTGAGCCAGCGACCGGGCGGAATCCGGACTGTGCCGCCCCCCGCAGCGTGGCAGTTGTCGATCACCGCGTCGAAAGCTTTGGTATTGACCGTGGTTCCGTCGCCCACACCGCCATGATCATCGACGGCAAAATGTCCTTCAGGAATGCAAGGGAGGGGGATGTCTGGCCATTTCATGTTAAGTGGCGGATTCAATTCCGAAGCGCAACACCGGGTAAGGCGTTGAGGACCTCTGCGGGTGTGCGGTAGTTGAGGCACTTGCGGGGGCGATTATTCAACATCCGCTCGACGCGGGCAACTCGGGCGGGGGTGACCTTGCGGAAGTCGGTGCCTTTGGGGAAGTAGTCGCGGAGCAGGCCGTTGGTGTTTTCGTTGGTCCCG
>JBGTLW010000189.1:0-3604 GCA_041743835.1 Phycisphaeraceae bacterium
CTTATTGAGCTCGGTTTCGAGGGTGATTTGTAGGGTCCACCGCCAGGAGTTGCCGTGCCAGACCAGTTCGTGAGCGATGCCTTCGTAGGCGCTGATTCGCTCGATGAGTGCGGTGATCTGCTTGTGGCGGTTCTCATCCACAGGCTTGAGCAACTGCTCGAGGGTGGGTGCGGACCAGCGGTCTTCCCAGGGCGAGAGCGGGGTGAGCTTGGCAGACATGAGTGCGGTGTTCCTCGGGCCAGCATCGCGGGGGGATCAGGCAAGCCGACGCTGGCGAACGTGGGGGGGCACCCCCGGTTACCCCCGGTTAAACTGCGTCGAATCGGGCATTATAGCAAAACGGCATTTTTAGGCAAAAACCACAGCCCAAGGCCCGGTGCCCCCGCCTTGCAGCAACCCACACCGCTCCGCCGCAGCCATGACCACCCCCCGCGCCAAACCGCTGCTCCGGCTGGTCGTGCTGACCAAGCCGCCGGTCCCAGGCAGGGTCAAGACCCGCCTTATCACCGGCCAACCCGGGGGCCTGTCAGCTATCGGCGCGGCCAGGGTCCATGCCGCGATGCTGGTCTGCATCACGCGCCGGCTGCTCAATATCGGTCATCATGAGGCGATTTTGGCGGTCGATGGCGGCCGACTGGATAGCCCCGGTGCCCTGCCGCTGGCTGCTCCGGCGGGTTGGCGGGTCACCGATCAAGGGGCTGGGGGTCTGGGGCAACGGCTGGACCACCTCTGGCGGTCGATGGGCGATGGGCCCTTGGCGTTTCTGGGGACCGACAGCCCGGATGTGCCTATGTCAGCCCTGGAAGCCATGGCCGGGGCGGTGGACGGGGCGGATGCCGCGGTGGGCCCGGTGTCGGACGGGGGTTACTGGTGCCTCGCAGCCCGGAGTTATCGGCCGCAACTGCTGCGGGGGATCGACTGGGGCACCGCCAACGTGTACCATCAGACACAGGCCGCCGCCCACCGAGCGGGCCTGACGCTGGCGGAACTCCCCGCCTGGCACGATGTGGACAGCCCCGAGGACCTCCAGGCGCTGCGGCTGAGGCTGCGAGAAACCGCCGACCCACACCTCGCCCGGCTGGCGCACGAACTGGCTGCGGCCTGTGACCCCGAACCCCAACGCTGATGCTCACGATGCACCAACCACCGACCCCCACTGTGTCGCTCGCCGGCCAGGACGCCGAGCCGGACCTGGCCCAGTCGCTCCTGCTGATCGTCGATGACAACCAGCAGAACGTCGAGCTGCTTCAGGCTTACCTCGAGTCCCTGCCGTGCCGGATCGCGGTGGCGTACGACGGCGCTCAGGCCATCGAGATGATCCGCGACGAGAACCAGCCGACACCCGACCTGGTGCTGCTGGATGTGATGATGCCGCGGATGTCCGGCTTCGAGGTCTGCCGCAAGCTCAAGGACGACCCCAAGACGCGGGGCATCCCCATCATGATGGTGACCGCGCTCAATGAGCTTGGCGACATCGAGCGTGGCGTCGAGTCGGGCACGGACGACTTTCTCTCCAAGCCGGTGAATCGGCTGGAGCTCATCACCCGCGTCAAGAGCCTCCTGCGTGTGCGTCACCTCACGCGCGAGCTGGACCGGACCGAGGCGTACATCGAAGACCTCGAGCGCACCGCGGGCCGGCGTCCAAGCTGAAAAAACGAACCACTGACGCCGTTTTGGCGTTAGTATCCTGACATCCCCCCTCGCACTTACTTCTTTGGAGTTTATTGATGCACCGACGCTCGACCCTCATCGTGACCGCCTTCGCCGCCGCCGTCCTGCTTGTCTGGGCGGGTGCCTTCGCCCAGAACCAAGCCCCCGCCAAGGCCACCGCCGTCGCGGTGGTGGATATCGACCTTGTGTTTAACCAGCTCAAGCAGCGGCAGTCGATCGAAGCCGACCTCCGCACCCAGGGCGATGCGCTGCAGGCCGAGGAAAGGGAGCGCAAGACCAAGATCGCCGACCTCCAGGGCGGGCTCGATCTGCTGCCCCCCGGCTCCGACGCGTACAACAAGAAGCAGGAAGAGCTTCAGATGAAGGTGCTCGAGCTCCAGGTCTGGGCCCAGTTCCAGCAGCAGAAGATGGCCCGTGAGCGTGCCCTGCGCGTGGAAAGCCTCTACAAAAAGGCGATGGACACCATCGGCAAGATCGCCACGCAGTCCGGCTACGACCTGGTCCTCTTCAAAGACCCCGCCCCCACCTTCGAGGGCGCCAACATGCAACAGATCAACGCCCAGCTCACCCTCCGCAAAGTACTGTGGTCCAACACGGCCATCGACATCACCGATGCGGTCATCACCCGCATGAACAACGACTTCGGCGCGGGCAACTGATACAAACGAGCTATTGAGTGGCCGCCAAGACGCGGAGGACGCCAAGAAAGACATGCTTCTACAAACAAGGCATGGCTTGACTTGGTGGATAGCCTGCTGTTTCGGGTTGGTTGGGTCGGGTGCCACACCTCAGCCGTAGGCTGATGTGTGCCGCGTCGAAACACACGTCGGCTGCGCCGAAGTGTGGCACCCGGCCCGAGGTTGAACCGCCGAGGCGCGGAGGACGCCAAGAAAAACCTGCTTCAACAATCAAAGCATGCCTTGACTTGGCGCTCTCGGCGCCTTGGCGGCCATCCTAAGGCGAGAGTTGGTTGATGCGGTCGATCAGCGCGCGCAGGTGGCCATAGCCTGCCTTCGTGGAGTTGAAGCGGAGGCGGTGGAGCGCGGGGAGTTGGCCGCGCTCTTCCTGGAGCGGCTCGGGCTGCTGCGTGATCTCGCCGGTGGTCACCAGGAGCCTGCCAAAGCGGTCGTTGAGGTCCGCCAGTTCGGCCCGGCCTAGCGGGTGGTGCATCCGGATCACCAACTCGTCACGCACAAAACGCATCGAGTGGTAATTGCGGTAGAACTGCGCGATGTGGGCCGCGGCATCGGCGGGGTCGTCGGTGAGGTAATACAGGTTAAGGTCCTCGGGGCTGATGAACCCGCCACCCAAGAGCGCATCGCGGATGTACGCGTCCCACTTGGCCCAGTAGTCGTGCCCCGGCCCGGCCCCGGGCGCATCGACCAACACGATCGGCACGATCGGGGCCTTACCCGTCTGGATCAGCGTCAACGCCTCGAACCCCTCATCCTGCGTGCCAAAGCCCCCCGCGAACAACGCCACCGCGTGGCTCATCCACATGAACACCAGCTTGCGCGTGAAGAAGTAGCGGAAGGTGATGAGCTTGGGGTCGCCGACGATGTAGTCGTTCGCGTTGGTTTCAAACGGCAGGCGGATCGAGACGCCGAAGGATTTATCCGTGCCCGCGCCGCCCATGCCCGCGCGCATGATGCCATCGCCCGCGCCGGTGATGACCATCCACCCCGCCTCCGCCATCAGGCGGGAGAACGCGACGCAGGTCTGGTACGTCGGGTGGTCCTCGGGTGTGCGGGCCGAGCCGAAGATGCTGATCTTGTGATTGGCGTCAAACGGGCGGAAGACCTTGAGCGCGTAGCGCAGCTCCTTGAGGCTCCGGCTGATGAGCTTGGCCTCGCCCAGCGACGGGTCGTCGCGGAGGAGTTTGATGGCGGTGTGGATGACCTCGCGCGTGAGCTTGCCGCGCATGGACTCGATG
>JBGTLW010000190.1:0-42379 GCA_041743835.1 Phycisphaeraceae bacterium
TCTGCGGCGGCGATGGCGGCGGACTTTGCCGCGGCGTCGCTGGGCACCGACACCGGTGGGTCGATCCGCCAGCCCGCGGCATTGTGCGGGATTGTGGGCATGAAGCCCACCTATGGCCGCATCTCCCGGTGGGGGCTGGTCGCGTTCGCGTCGTCGCTCGATCAGGTCGGGCCATTCACCCGCACCGTCGCCGACACCGCCCTGCTGCTTTCGGTGATGATGGGCCACGACCCATTGGACTCCACCTGTGCCGCGATCCACGTGCCCAGCGACCTGGCGGACGTGGACACCCCGCCACACAGCAACGGCCGGCCGCTGCGCATCGGGATCGCCCGGCAGTACCTGCTCGAGGGTGCAAACGATGCCGCCACCACACAGGCGACCGATGAAGCCATCGCCATCTACCGCGACGCGGGGGCTGAGGTTGTCCAGGTCGATCTGCCGCACACGGAGTACGGCATCCCGGTGTATTACATCGTCGCGACCGCGGAGGCCTCATCGAACCTCGCGCGGTTTGATGGGGTTCACTTCGGCCACCGAACCAAAGAGGCGGAGGACCTGTTTGACCTCTACGCCCGCAGCCGGGCCGAGGGCTTCGGCGACGAGGTGCAGCGGCGGATCATGCTCGGGACGTATGCCCTGTCATCGGGCTACTACGACGCGTACTACCTTCAGGCGCTCAAGGTCCGCCGATTGATCAAGAACGACTTCGATGAGGCGTTCAAGAGCTGCGATGCGATACTCTGCCCCACCACCACCGGGCCGGCATTCAAGATCGGCGAGAAGGCGGCCGACCCGCTGAGCATGTACCTCAACGACATCTACACCGTCAACGCCAACCTCGCGGGGATCCCCGGCATCTCGCTGCCCGGGGGCTTCGCACAGGTCGATGGCAAACGCCTGCCTGTCGGGGTGCAACTCATCGGACCGGCTTTCGATGAGCAACGCCTCCTCCGCATCGCCCGCATCTACGAACGTGGGACCGACCACTGGAACCAGCGCCCCCCGCTGCCCGCATAGCCCGCTCCGCTTGAATCACACCCGACCAGTTCACCACCTACACGAATTCACCACCTACGCGAACCAACCGGAGCGACGGCAACCACAACAACCCGGAACCCAGATCGTCAGGCACGACAAACCCGCGAGAATAAAACTATGGGCAAACAAGACCAACACTACATCGGCATCGACCTTGGGGGGACAAACATCCAGGCTGGCGTGATGGTCGGCAACGGCAAGCTGCTTGCCAGCGACAGCGTGAAAACCAAGGCTAACGAGGGCTCCGAAGCCGTGCTCGGCCGGATCGAGAAGGTGGTCAACAAAATCACCGAGTCTGCGGGCCTGACTCGCAAGGACATCGCGGGGCTGGGCATCGGGGCACCCGGTGCCATCAATGTAAAAACCGGCGTGGTCATCAAGGCGGTCAACCTCGGCTGGAAGGATTTCCCCCTGGCCAAGACGCTCAAGCAGATGCTCAACATCCCCGTGCTGGTGGACAACGATGTCAACGTCGGCACGTGGGGCGCGTATCGCGCGGGCGCGGCACAGAAGTTCAACAACGTGCTGGGCGTCTTTGTGGGCACGGGCATCGGCGGCGGGCTGGTGCTCGAGGGCAAGCTCTTCCACGGCTACCACATGACCGCGGGGGAGATCGGCCACACCGTCATCAACGCCGATGCCCGGCTCGGCAGGTGTACGCTGGAGAACCTCGCCAGCCGCACCAACATCGCCAACCTGCTCACCGCCCTGATCCAGGCCAGCCATCCAAGCGACATCACGGAGATCACCGGGGGCGACCTCACGAAGATCCGCTCCAAGGTGCTCGCCAAGGCGTTCGAACAGAACGACGAGCTCACACGCCAGGTCATCGCGGACGCGGCACACTACATCGGCGTCGCCATCGCCAACACCGTGACGATGCTCAGCCTGGAGGCGGCGGTGGTGGGCGGCGGGGTCACCGAGGCGCTGGGCAAGCCCTTCGTGCAGATGATCGAACAGTCGTACCGCAAGCACGTCTTCCCGTCTGAATTAGCCCAGTGCCCCATCGTCGCCAGCATCCTGGGGGACACCGCAGGGGTTATCGGTGCGGCATGGTTGGCTCGTGACCTGCTGGACAGTTGAGCCTTTCCATCATAGGCTTTACAAATCGCTCATCCGGTGCGGTCAGCGAATCGACCCATAAACATGGCCCTGCGGAACATTTGTCTTGAATTCGCAACCGTTTTGACGTACAACACACATGGCTTGACCAACCAGTTGATCAGGGGCCCCTCTACTTCACACCGCTTTCTCCCCTCCGCCCCGTTGTCGCTTCGGCGGCAGCGGGGTTTTTTGTGCTACCCCACCGCCTCGCAACCCCACCCCATTCGAGGGTCCACAGCCGGCCGGGACTGCGCAACCGTGGGGTATGGGGTAGTTAAACGCACGCGCAAACTGCTAAACTAGCCTCGGCTCTACGTAGATCATCTTGGACGCGCGACATGAAGATCGTGATCCCCAGACAGCAAGGCGATGAGCCGCGTGCTCCGATCACCCCCGATGCGGTGAAGAAGCTCTGCGCGCTGGGTGCGACGGTTGCGGTCGAGCCGGGTGTCGGCCTCGGTGCGCATCTAGCTGACCAGTCGTATGTCGATGCGGGGGCCACGCTCATCAGCAGCGGTGAAGACGCGTGGGGTGAAGCAACCGGGGCGGATGTGATCGTGACGCTCGCGCCGCCGACGCCCACACAGGCCGGAGCGCTGGGCAAGGGCACGGTGCTGGTTGGCATGCTCTCGCCGTTGTCGCAGCCGGACCTTGTGCGCGTGCTGGTCGAGCGTCAGGTCACCGCGATCTCGCTGGAGTTCCTGCCGCGCATCACCCGCGCGCAGGCGATGGATGTTCTGTCCAGCCAGGCGAACATGGCGGGTTACAAAGCGGTGCTGCTCGGCGCGAACTACTGCGCGAAGATGTTTCCCATGATGATCACAGCCGCGGGGACGCTCGCCCCCGCCAAGTGCTTTGTGATCGGCGCGGGGGTCGCGGGCTTGCAGGCGATCGCCACCGCGAAGCGGCTGGGCGCGATTGTCGAGGCGTTCGACGTCCGTGCCGCGACAAAGGAGCAGGTCCAGTCGCTGGGCGCCCGCTTCATCGAATTGCCCACCTCGAAACAGGACGACGCCGCCACCGGCGGCTACGCCAGAGAACTCACGGACGCAGAACGCCAGCAGCAGACCGACCTGATGGCCAAGCACGTCATCAGCGCCGATGTCGTGGTCACGACCGCGGCACTCTTCGGCAAGGCCCCGCCGATGCTGATCCCCGCTGGCGTCGTGGCGCAGATGTCGCCGGGCGCTGTGCTCGTGGATATCGCCGCGTCCCCGGAGCACGGCCGGGGCAACTGCGAACTGACACGACCGGGCGAGGTTTACACGACCGAGCGCGGCGTCACCCTCGTCGGCACGCTGAACCTCCCCGGCGCGGTCCCTATCCACGCATCGCAGGCATACGCCAACAACATCCTCAGCCTGCTCAACGCGCTCATCACACAAGAGAGCCAAGGCGAGGCCAAAGCCCCGGTGCTGCGGATCAACCTTGAGGACGAGATACAGAAGGGCGCGGTCATCATCCATGCCGGGCATATTGTCAACGAACTGGTCAGGCAGTCCATCGAAGGAGCGTAGTCATGGCTTCGCTGTTTGTCATCAGTCTGGTGGTGTTTGTGCTGGCCATGTTCCTTGGCCGCGAGCTGATTACCAAGGTTCCCGCGACGCTGCACACACCGCTGATGTCCGGGTCCAACGCGATCTCGGGTATCACGCTGGTCGGGGCGTTGATGTGCAGCTTTCAGGAATCACTCTTTGCCTTCGGTGCGGTGCTGGGGTTCTTCGCGATCGTGGCGGCGACGGTCAACGTGGTGGGCGGATACCTGGTGACCAACCGCATGTTGCAGATGTTCAAGGAGAAGAAGGACTAACCCCTGTTTAGCCGGTGGGACGCCCGCCGCTGGACGGAGACCGTGTCATGCCCATGTTTGCCGTGACTTCTCAACTCGGGATCGACCTGCTCAACGTCGCGTACCTGATCGCGGCGGTGCTGTTCATCCTCGGGCTCAAAGGGCTGGGCAAGGTGAAGACCGCCCGCCGGGGCAACGCGTTGTCTGCGCTGGGCATGCTCGTGGCCGCGGTCGCCACGTTTTTTCATCTCACGGGGGGTACCGCGATCAGCCTGTTGTGGGTGATCCCCGCGCTGCTGCTGGGTGCTGCGATCGGCACCGTCATGGCGGTCAAGGTAAAGATGACGGGCATGCCGCAGATGGTGGGCCTGCTCAACGGGTTCGGCGGTCTCGCGTCGCTGCTCGTGGCGACCGGGGACTACGCCAACTCCTGGCGGAAGATCTGGTTGATCGAGGAGAGCCATCTGCTGGTCGCACATGCCATCGACCACCTGTTTTCATGGGACGGCCAGGCTGCGGTGGGCCTCGCGACGCTCATCGGCGGGGTCACATTCACCGGGTCGATCATGGCGTTTGGAAAGTTGCAGGGCACACGCTGGGCGCCGGACCATGCCGTGCAGTTCCCGGGGCAGAAGGCGGTCATCGCGGCGTTGCTGGCCTTGTCGCTGCTGTTGACGCTGGTGCTGATGGTCTGGCCTGGCGCGGGGTGGGCGTTGCTGCTCATCGCGCTGCTGGCGCTGGTGCTGGGTGTGCTGCTGGTGGTGGGGATTGGTGGCGGGGACATGCCGGTGGTCATCGCCCTGCTCAATGCGTACTCGGGCCTTGCCGCGTCGATGGCGGGCTTCGCGCTGGGGAACTTTGCCCTCATCATCACCGGCGCGCTGGTGGGCGCCTCGGGGCTCATCCTCACCTCCATCATGTGCAAGGCGATGAACCGCTCGCTGGCCAACGTGCTCTTCGGCGGCGTGGGCGCGGCCCCATCGGGCGGCGGGCACACCAGCGGCACGGCAGGCAGTGGCGGCACGCACCGCGCCTTCTCAGCAGAAGACGCGGCCCTGGTCATGGAAGCGTCGCAGAGCATCATCATCGTGCCCGGCTACGGCATGGCGGTGGCGCAGGCGCAGCACGCGGTCAAGGAACTGGCCGACGAACTGCACAAGCGTGGCAAGGTCGTGCAGTACGCGATCCACCCCGTCGCGGGTCGGATGCCAGGGCACATGAACGTGTTGCTGGCCGAGGCCGGTGTGGCGTATGACACGCTGCTGGACCTCGAGCACGCCAACCCGCAACTCGCGATGGCCGACGTCGCGCTGGTTATCGGGGCCAATGACGTAACCAACCCAGCCGCCCGATACGACACCGGATCACCGATCTACGGCATGCCCATCCTCGATGTGGACAAGGCCCGGCAGGTGTTCGTCATCAAACGCTCGATGAGCCCCGGCTTCGCAGGCATCCAGAACCAGCTCTACTTCACCCCCAACTGCGGCATGATCTTCGGCGACGCGAAGAAGATCGTCACGGAACTGATGAACGAACTGGAACAGATTTGAGCCCGCCTCGCGGTGCGGCAGTCGTCATTTAGCGATCTTTGCATGAAACACATCGTCATCGCCGGCGGCAGCGGGTTCCTCGGGCGTCGCTTGGCGCGGGAGCTGCTCGCGCGCGGCGACCGCGTCACCGTGCTAGGCCGAGATGGGACACCTCCGAGCAACCTCCCGCGGGGTACTCACTGGCAGCGTTGGGATGCGAAGATGCTCGGCGACTGGTCGGCTGTGCTGGATGGTGCGGACGCCATCGTGAATCTCGTCGGACGCAGCGTCGATTGCCAAAAGACAGTCGAGAACCAGCGTGTCATCCTCGAATCGCGCGTTGATTCCTGCCGGGTTCTCGGTGAGGCTGTGCGTGCGGTCCACAAGCCACCGCTGGTCTGGGTGCAATCCGCAACAGCCCACATCATTGGTGACCCCGTTCCCCGCGACACGATCTGCGACGAATCGACCCCGGCGGGTCCGATGCACGAGATGGCCCCACGTGTGGGCGTGGCGTGGGAGGCGGCATTCCATGAAGCGAAGTTGCCCCTGCAACGCGGCATCGTGATGCGCATCAGCTTCGTGCTCGGGCGGGACGGCGGAGCGATGCAACGCCTAAGCACGCTGACGCGCTGGGGGCTGGGCGGGACGGTCGGCCGGGGGGATCAGTGGATGTCGTGGATCCACGAGGACGACCTGGCTCGGCTGATGATCGCGGCGATCGACGATGCCGCATACGAAGGCGTGTACATGGTCACCGCTCCACACCCTGTCACCAACCGCGAGTTCATGCGTGCGATGCGTAAGGCATACGCACGGCCCTGGTCCCCACCCGCGATGGCGTTTGCCGTTCGGTTGGCTGCACGATTCTTGCTTGACACGGATCCAGAGCTTGCGTTGCTAGGGCGGCGTTGCGTACCAACTCGGTTGCTTTCGGAAACGAAATTCGAGTTCGCCTATACGGAATTGGGGCCTGCATTAGCCGACCTGACGCATCGCCCGGTGGGCGACGGCTAAACGGGGTTAGTGGCCGCCGCAGACACCGCCGCAGCAGCCTCCCCCGCCGCCGGTCATGGGTAGGCCGCAGGCTCCGGCATCCGCTGCGCCTGCGCTGCCGGGGGCGGCGTTGAACAGGCTGAACACCCGTTTGGTCTGCGCGTGGCCACACTTCTCGCAGGATTGCGGCTGGTCGGCATCCGCGATGCGGCGGATGGCTTCGGTCGTATGCTGACACTTGGCGCAGGTGTATTCGTAAACAGGCATGGCAGTTCCACGATGGAGGATCGGGTGCAACGAATGCGTTATGTTATCCCAATTGTTTAGCCGCGGGGGTCAGCCCGCGCTCCCACGCCGCCCAACACCGCATCTCCCACCACCCCAACCCAAAACCGCCATGCCCACTCCCCCCACCCAAACCCCTGCAACCAACCGCTTCGAGTGCATCCACCAGATCGGCGGCATCCGCACCGGGGCGATCGACCACCCCCAGCCTGCGGGCGGCCAATCGTGCAGGGTGGCGTGGGTCAACACCGGGGCGGGCCTGAGTTTCACGGTCGCACTGGATCGCGGCGGCGACATCGTGGACGCCAGCTACCTCGGCAAGAGCCTGGCCTACCTCTCGCCCAACGGCTACAAGCCGCCCAGCCACGCGTACCACCACGGGGTGGAGTGGCTGACGTCCTGGCCCGGCGGGCTGGTGACGACGTGCGGGCCGGTACACATCGGCGCACCAAGGGGCAGCGGCGTGCCCGACCGCTACAACTCCCTGCACGGCCACTACGCGAACACCCCCGCCGCTATCGAATCGATCATCAACCCCGACCCATCGCGCAAGCGCTACGACATACGGCTGGACCTGGTCGTCCGTTGCACCACGATGTTTGGCCCCAATGTGGAGGTCCGCCGAGCGATCGCCTGCACGCTGGGTGAGCCGAGCATCCAGATCAGCGACCGCGTGACCAACCTCAGCGATGCGCCAGTCCCCCACCATTGGCTGTACCACGTCAACCTCGGCTACCCGCTGCTCGATGAGGGTGCGCGGCTGATTTACGGTGGGAGCTATGACTGGCACTGGGACACGGCCGAGCCACCGAGCCCGCGCCCCAGCGCCCGGACATTCGCGGCATACAAGACGGTGCCAGCGCCGATGGCGACGCACGCGGCCGACGGGCAGCGGGGTGTGGTCGTGGTGCCTAAAGCCACGCGCGGTGTGGTGACCTGCGGGCTGGTCAACCGCGCGGCCGACCTTGGCCTGATGCTCCGCTACCCCGCAAAGCAGTTGCCCCGGCTGGCGAACTGGCAGAAGTTTGGGCCGGGCGGGTGTTACGTGACGGGCATTGAACCCTTCGCCGGGTCGCTGCAATGGGACGGCAACGACACGCACCCCGGCACGAAGTCAAAGCTGCGGCCGGGGCAGTCGGCGTCATACGACCTCACCCTCACCGCTTTGCACGGCCAGGCTGCGCTGGGCGCGCTGATGAAGCACGACGCGGGGATTGGTTCGGGCGCTTAGGAGTCCAGATTGCCGCGGTTGATGTCGATGACCATCATGGTGGGCATGAGGTAGTTGGCGTTGCGGTAGGTGTGGACCTGACCCGAGAGGCGGAAGATGGTCTGGTCGCCGTGCTTCTCGACGTAGTCTTCCATGTCCTGGAGCTTGCGGCAGGGCTGGAGGATCATCGGGGTTTCGGGCGTGTCCCTGCCATCGGCTTCAAAGACGAACATGACGTGCGCCCCGTCCTGCGTGCGGATCACCCGCCCGCGTCGGTTCACCACAAACGTGCCCTCGGGGAGCAGGTGCGCGTGGTCCGCGCCGCCGCCCGCTGATGCACGATTGCCCGCGCCCGGCGCGATGCCGACGACGGCCGGGTCGAGGTCCACCGTCGCGGCTGGGGCACCGATGCGGGAAGGCTGGGCCTGCACGTGGGGTTGTCGGGTTGGCTCAATGGTTGGTGCCTCTCGCCGCTGCTTGAGGAGCTGGTCCATGACATCGCGGGCAGAGGCATCACCCGCCGGGTCGGCCGCGTCCTCGGGGTTCGTCTCCGGCGTGGTTTCCGGGTCGTCCTGAACCGCTGCGGCGGGCTTGCTCTCCGCATCCACCGTGAGGGTGTCGCCCTCGTCGGCTGAGACCACCGGCGATATCAAAGCGATCGCCACGGCGAAGGTCCAGAACGTCGATTGGGTGTTGGTCATGGCACAGTCCTTGCGTCGAGGGTGCGGTCACTTCAACTTGCATCGGTCCACGGGCCAGCGGGTGTTAAATCGGGTTGCCCCTTCCGCGCGGGTTATGACCAGTCGATGCCCGACTGCTCGAACTGCGAGATGGAGGCTTCGCAGGCGATCTGGAAAAGCTGCTTCTGGTCCATGTCCGCCATGGCGAGCGAGCCGGTACCGCTGACGTGGGTGGCGAGCACGGCCTTGGAAAGTCGCAGGTGCGGCTCCACGGTGCAGCCCCCGGCCCATCCGCTGTCCGCCGCATCCTTGACGATGCGGCC
The DNA here is from genome assembly GCA_041743835.1 of Phycisphaeraceae bacterium. GTDB lineage: Bacteria > Planctomycetota > Phycisphaerae > Phycisphaerales > Phycisphaeraceae > JBGTLW01. The sequence continues at coordinate 8,961 of JBGTLW010000190.1, forward strand.
TGCGTCGGTGTCGCCCTTGCCCATCGGCGTGTGTTCGCCGGTGGTCTTCTGGTCTTTGAAGTGGAAGTAATCGGTGGTGCTTTTCATCTTCTGCCAGGTGTCCCACCCCGCCTCGCAGGTGCGGATGTAGTTGGCAAAATCGTAGATGAGCTTGAACGTGACGCCATCGCGTAGCTGTGCCAGCTCCAGGACCTGATCGCTGTGGTCGCCGTAGATGTCTGACTCGTTCTCGTGATAGAGCACCAGCCCGAGTTTGCCGGCCCGCTCTTGGAGCCTCTTGAGGTTGTCGATGGACTTGTCGCGCCACTGCGGCCGCGGGAGCTTGGTCTTGTTGTAGTAGCTGAAGATGCGGACCGCGCCGCAGCCGAAGATGTCCTTGAGCTTGCCGAGGTGGTCGAGCCGATCGAGGTCGGTCTTGAGGTCGTCGGCGATGTCGATCTTACCGATCGGTGAGCCGTACATGTTGACCGTGATGCCCGCGGCCTCGTACTGCTTCTGCACCTGTTTGGCGAGGTCGAGCGGGAGGGTGACGATGTTGTGGCCGTCCACGTTGCGGGGGTCGATGCGGCTTAGACCAGCCGCCTGGAGTGCGGTGATCTGGTCGGTGGTGCTTGGGCCGGCTTCGTCGGCAAAGGCGCTGAGGGTCCAGGGCATGGGTCGGGTTCTCGTGGGGTCAGATGGATGAAAACGAGGGGCGAGGCGGTCGAGCTTGGAGGGCGATCAGACGCCGGGCTGGTTCGGGTTGATGCGCCACGCGCGGATGCGGGTGACACGCCAGCCGCTGAACGCATCCCACGCGGTGTGGACTGTTACCAGTTGGCCTGGGCCTTCGGCCTTGGCGCGGATGGCATCGACCTCGGCTCGATGGCCACGCACACGCACACTCGTGACCTCCAGCGACGCGGTGATGGCTGCACCCTCTTCGCCCTGCTCCGGCGCGGGGATCACGTTGGACGACGCAAGCTGGCCCGCGACCGCCTCGTAGGTCAGGGCCTCGGCACCCTGCGGCAGCGACAGCGCAACCGGGCCGGTGAGCGGGGTCTGCGTGATGACGCCATCGACCGCGGCCACGACCACGGCCCGCACCGTGCGGCCGTTGGGATTGTTGAACGCGAGGTCGCCGTTATCCCGCGGCACGTTGACGTAGGAAGGCCCCTGGCAGCCGACCATGAGCATGGCGGTGCAAAGGAACAGGATCGAAACGATTGAGCGGGTGGTTGTCATGTCTGGCCTCATCGGGTTTCGCCGGGCGATCCATCGCACGGGCGGTAGTTGCCGATTGTAGCAAATGGGCCTGTGACGGGGATAGACGGCCCCCAAGGGCAGGCCCATCCACCCGCAGACGTGCATCCCGGCCGCGCTGACGCGGGGGTGGCGGCGGGGCTACTCCACCGTCACCGACTTGGCGAGGTTGCGCGGCTTGTCCACGTCGTGGCCCCGGAGCACGGCCGCGTGATAGGCCAGCAACTGCAGCGGGACGACCGTCACCAGCGGCTGCAAAGGCTCGGGCACATGGGGCACGCGGAACACGAACTCGGCATAGCGGTCGATCTGCTCATCGCCCTCGGTCGCCACGGCGATCACACGCCCGCCGCGGGCCTTGACCTCTTCGATGTTGCTGATGATCTTGTCGTACTGGCTCCCCCGCGTCGCGACGAACACCACGGGCATGCCCTTGTCGATCAACGCGATCGGGCCGTGCTTCATCTCCGCGGCGGGCATGCCCTCGGCGTGGATGTAGCTGATCTCTTTGAGCTTGAGCGCACCTTCCAACGCGACGGGGTAGTTGTACCCGCGCCCGAGGAACAACCAGTTCTCTCGATCCACCACCTGCGCGGCGCAGGCCTTGATGTGCTCGGACTGCAGGAGGATGCTCGCGATGTGCGCGGGGATCTTCTCAAGCTCGGAGAGGTAGTGCGCGGTCGCCTCGTTGGACAGGTACTTACGCCGACCGATGTACAGCGCGATCATGGTCAGCACGGTGACCTGGCCGACAAAGGCCTTGGTCGAGGCGACGCCGATCTCCGGCCCGACGCGCAGGTACACACCCGCATCGGTGTCACGCGAGATGGTGGAGCCGACCGAGTTCACAACGCCCAGCGACAGCGCCCCGCGGTCCTTCGCCTCGTGCAGGGCCGCGAGCGTGTCTGCGGTTTCGCCGGATTGGCTGATGGCGACGATGACCGAGCCGTCCTCAATGATCGGGTTGCGGTAGCGGAACTCGGAGGCGTACTCGCAGCGTGCGGGGATCTTCGCCAGGTCTTCGAGCAGGTACTCGCCGACAAGCCCCGCGTGGTAGGCGGTTCCCTGGGCGCTGAGGATGAACTTCTTAGCCCGCACCAGATCGCGTGCCAGCGCGGTCAATCCGCCGAGCACCACCTTGCTCTCGCGCGTGTCGATCCGTCCGCGCAGGCAGGTGCGGATCGCCTCGGGCTGCTCCATGATCTCCTTGAACATGTAGTGCTCGTAGCCGCCGAGCTCGATCTCTTGCAGGTCAAGCTCCAACTCCGTCACCTCGGAGCTGACCTCCACATCGTCGATGGTTGTCGTGCGGAACTGGACGACCCACGGCCCGCCCTCCTTGTTGAGCTTGTCCTCCGGCCCGGCGCAGAGGCGTGCGACCTGATAATCGTCGAGGGTGATGACTTGGGTCGTATGCGCGATGATGGCGGACGGGTCGGACGCGACTATGTAGGCATCCTCCGCGATGCCGATGATGAGCGGGCTGCCCTTGCGTGCCGCGATGAGCGTGTGCGGCTCACGGTCGCAGATGACCGCGATGGCGTAAGCCCCGGTGACCTCCTGCAACGCACGTTGCACCGCTTTTTCGAGCGCCCCGGCCACATCGTCGGTCGGCTCGTACAACTCGGCGACGAGCTTGGCCAGCACCTCGGTGTCGGTCTCGGAGTAGAAGGTGTGGCCCTTGCCTTCGAGGTACTTGCGCAGGGTCGCGTAGTTCTCGATGATGCCATTATGGACCAGCGCGATGGTGTGCCCGGACTCGGTGGTGCCGACGTGCGGGTGGGCGTTGGCCTCGGAGGGTTTGCCGTGCGTGGCCCAGCGGGTGTGGGCGATGCCCAGCGGCGCGTCGAACCGCTCGGGATGCTTATCGACCAGCGCCTCAAGCACACTCACCCGGCCGACCGACCGCCCCACCTCGATGCCCTGGCCCCGCGTCACCGCGATGCCCGCCGAGTCGTAGCCGCGGTACTCCAGCCGCTTGAGCCCTTCGAGTAAGAGCGGGACGGCCGACTTGTTCCCGACGTAAGCAACGATTCCACACATGGCGACTTCCTGATAGCGGTGTTAAACCCATCACTAGGCGGGACATGAGCGATCCAACCCTGCCTTACTATTGTCGGCTGGATCACGCCCCAATTATACGGTCCGCCGGGCGTCCCAGTTCACAGCATCGGCGTGGCTGACGCACACCGAGCCGTTGGAGATCGACGCCGCATCCGTCAGCCGCGGCAGGTGGTGCGTCAGACGCACCGCGTCGTGCGGATCGTCCGGTAAGTCGATGGACCAGAAGCCCTGCCCCGCGGGGTACTTGTCGCTGGTCATGCAAGGGGCCCCCGCGTTGATCGATGCGAAAGGGGCGCTGCTGGGTGGCCCCGGAAGTAGCGCCCAAGGCTTGTGGATGTGCCCGTGCAGGAAAACCACCTTGGCCCGGCAGCCTTCGAGCATCCCGCGCAAGGACAACCTCTCCTTCAGGTCGTGCGACTTGTGTCGGGGCGTCAGCGGGGGCTCCACCACCGGGTAATGGCAGAGCACCACCAGCCCCTGGTCCGGTGTCATCGATGCGATCTGACGCGAAGCCGCCGCGAGTTGTGCATCGCCCAACTCGCCGCTGGAACTGAGCACGCGCGGCGCGGCCGAGTCCAGCGACAGCAGTTTCCACCGGTCGCTCAGTGGCCGGAGCTCGGGAAACGTCTCGGGCATGAGGCCCTGCATGATGGTTTCGATCCGCCGCACCCGCCGCGAACCGAAGGTGTATCGGTCGTGGTTGCCCGGCACGAGCACCACCGGCATGTCATCCGCCAGCGGACGGATGAACCGCGCGATGTCCTGAAACTCATCTTCGTGTGATGTGGTGCTCAGGTCGCCGGAGAACAGCGCGATGTCCGGCTGGATCGCACGGACCCTGGCCATCAACGGGTGCAGCAGCATGTGGTTGAACCGTCGGCGGCGGGTGAGCATCAGGTTCGTGTGCCCGAGCACGCGGCGGCTAAGCAGATACCGCCTCGCGCCGAGGCGGCTGGCGTACACGTGGATGTCACCGATCAGCGCAAGTCGCAAGGGTCGCATCGCTCCATCAAAGTACCGCAGTCACACCAGCATCACATCGGGGCTGCTGATCGGTTCGCATGTCTCGGTGCCCGCGTCGTCCTCTGGCGTGGCGTCGTGGGCGTGGCCCGGCCCATCCACAGCATAAAACACATCCAGCACCGCGTGCCACTGGTCCAGCGCGTTGACGGCGATGAATGCCTGCTTCACGGCATCGCTCTGCGGGTGGTGGCGGGAGAACTTGATGCCGAACTTCCGCATCATCCGCGAGGCCTGGCCCTCGCCATGCAACGCGACGGACAAGCCGAAGTGCTCTCGCAACACGTCGCGTTGCGCGTGGATGGTGGGCGGGGCCATCGCCTCGGCGGCGGGCACACCCGCCAGCATCGCCCGCGCCTGGCGGAACACCCACGGGTTGCCGATGCACCCGCGTGCCACGCTGACCCAGTGGACGCCGGTCTGCTCAATCATGCGGAAGATGTCCGCAGCACACCAGATGTCCCCGCTGCCCCCCAGCAGGAAGCCCGGCGTCTGCCCGTAGTCATCCACGATGCGCTTGAGCAGCGGCCAACTCGACGGGCCGAGGTATTTCTGCTGCACGGTGCGGGCGTGGACCGTCGCCCCGCTGTAACCCGCGGCGATCGCGGCCTCGATCACCCGGCGGAACGCGGCCTCGGACTGCGGGGTGTCGTCGTAAGCCCGACGCAGTTTCACGGTCAACGGCACGTCACCCCCCACCGCCTGTGCGACGGCATCGAGGATGGCGACCGCCTCCTCCGGGGCGCTGAGCAAGTGGCCGCCACGGGCCTTTCGCTTGATCTTCTTCACAGGGCAGGCCAGGTTGATGTCGATCACGTCGTAACCCAGCCCCAGCAGCACCTTCGCGCCAGCGGCGATGTCGTCGGGGTGGGAGCCCATCAGTTGGCCGGCGATCGGGTGGTCGTCATCGCCCAACTCGGCCGCGGCCAGCCCCTTGCCGCCGTTGATGAGGAACTGGTCCAGCATGGCCTCGGTGATGCAATACGGGCAGCCGTGGCGGCGCGCGACCATGCGCATCGCCGCGTCCGAGTACCCGGCGAGGCCGGCCTGGTAAAACGGCGCGTCGAGGTGGATCTGATGTTTCGAGTTGCCCAGTTGGAGCATCGCCGCCATTATAGACCCAGATGAACCACTACCCACAACCCGCACGCCTGCTCGCCGCCGCCCTGCTCGCGCTGACCGCGATGGTCGGCTGTCAGTCCGGCCGAGCCACGAACCTCGACCCACAGACCGTGGAACACCTAGCGAATCTCACCTATCCGAAAGACGCGGCCTACGGCCCGGACCTGGACATCGTTGTCACCAACAGCCGGCTCCAACTCATCATCTCCAACCGCACCGCGCGCACGTACGCCAACCGCCAGCTCTGGCTCAACCGGCAGTACGCTTGGGAGATCGAGCGTGTCGAGATCGGCGGGGGCAACCGCATCCCGCTGACCAACTTCATCAACCTCCACGCCGAGCCGTTCCCGACGCCGGGCTTCCTGCGTCCGGAGAGGGCGGCCCCCATCGTGCTGGCCGAGTTGTACGACCCGGCGACGCAGACCCGCAACCGGCTGCTGGTGCAGACCATCGAGGGCCGGGGCACGGGTGTTGAGGGGCAGGAGTTTTAGCGCGTCGTTTGTTCGCTTGACAGCATGGCTATAGCCGTGCCAAACCCGCATTTTACCGAGGAACCACACATGCCAGATGCCCCGACCTACTCCCAATACAAGCGCTCGCTGTGCAAGTGCCCGGGCCTGAATATCACGCTGGATTTTTCCCGGCTTGACATGCCGCGCGGGTTTGCGGCAAAGATGAAGCCGGCCTTCGAGCAGGCCTTCGCCGCAATGAGCGCGTTGGAGGCCGGGGCCATCGCCAACCCCGATGAGCAGCGCATGGTGGGCCACTACTGGCTGCGCCACGCGGCTCTCGCTCCCAACGCGGAGATCAGCGGGCAGATCACCCAGACGTTTGAGCGGGTCAAGGCCTTCGCCGCGGCGGTTCACAACCGATCGATCAAGCCACCCAAGGCCGCACGCTTTACCGACCTGCTGCTGATCGGCATCGGCGGCAGCGCGCTGGGCCCGCAACTGGTCGCCGATGCCATGGGCAACCTCGGCCCCAAGGACAAGCTCGCGGTCCACTTCCTGGACAACACCGACCCCGACGGCATGCTCCGCACGCTCAAGGCGATCGGCAGCCGGCTCAAGGCCACGCTGGTGCTTGTGGTCTCCAAGTCCGGCGGCACGCCCGAGCCACGCAACGCGATGGTGCAGACCAAAGCCGCGTTTGCCGACGCGGGTCTGGACTTCGCCAGTCAGACCGTGGCCATCACCGGCGAAGGATCGCAACTGGACAAGGTGGCCGTCGCGGAAGGCTGGCTCGAACGGTTCCCCATGTGGGACTGGGTCGGCGGCCGCACGAGCATCATGGCGACGGTGGGCCTTGTGCCCGCGGCTCTGCAAGGCATCGACATCGGCAAGTTCCTCGACGGCGCCGCCCGCATGGACGCCCTCACGCGAACCCCGAGCCTCAGCCGCAACCCCGCCGCGCAGCTCGCCCTTGCGTGGTATCACGCCACCGACGGCAAGGGCGACAAGGCCATGGTCATGCTCCCCTACAAGGATCGGCTGCTGCTGGTCTCGCGTTACCTCCAGCAACTGGTCATGGAATCGCTGGGCAAGAAGCACGATCTGGATGGCAACGTGGTCCATCAGGGCATCAGTGTCTATGGCAACAAAGGCTCGACCGACCAGCACGCGTATGTGCAGCAGCTCCGCGATGGTGTGCACGATTTCTTTGTGACATTCATTCAGGTTCTGGAGGACACCGCCCGGCCGGGCAAGGGCCTCGAAGCCCAAGTCGATCCGAAGAAAGAGCCGGGCGTCACGGGCGGTGATTACCTGCTGGGCTTTATGCTGGGGACGCGTGCGGCGCTGTATGAGGAGGGTCGGGAGTCGATCACGATCACGCTCCGCAGGCTCAACACGCAATCCCTTGGCGCGTTGATCGCGATGTACGAGAGGGCGGTGGGTCTTTACGCGAGTTTGGTGAATGTCAACGCGTACCACCAGCCCGGCGTCGAGGCGGGCAAGAAGGCTGCGGCCGATGTGCTGGGTCTTCAGGCCACGCTGCTCAAGCACCTGCGGGGCCACCCCGCCGCCGCGTTTACAGCCGAGGCGTTGTCCGAAGCGATCGGCCAGCCCGACGCCGCGGAGACGATCTACCACCTCGCCGAGCACCTGGCCGCGAATAAGCGGTTCGTGCTGAAAAAGGGCGGCAAGTATCAGGCGATATAAGGCTGCGTATGGCGTATTGCGATAGCCCGATGCGAGCACGACGCGGTGATGAGGGGGCGGCGTGCCGAGCCGGTGGTGTGGTTCGCGTCACTCCGCGGTGAAGAACCGGCTGGCGGTGCCATCTGTGCCGATGAGGGCGCGGACCGGTGCGCTGCATTTGGGGCATCGGCCCTCGTAGGCGTCGCCCTTGCGGTTGCGATAGACGCGGCTGTAGGTCTGGCAGCACTTCCAATAAATCGAAAGCCACGGCCGACCACGCAAGGAGTGCTGCGGGTTGATGCCCGCCGGCTGGTCCGTCGGCTTGGGCGACAGACGGCCGCGCGACCCCTCCAACCCTTGGATATCGATGATGTAGTCCGGGTCACGCATGCCTGCAAAGGCTTATCGACCACGCCAGCCGGTCCGCTGTAACGGGCGCGTGTGTCGCTGGGTGAAGGCATGTACCGCGGAGTCGATAGATCGTGGAACGCCCGCCTCATCGAAAGGCTATGTCTCCACCCCAGGCAGTGCCGGCAGTAGAGTTTGAAACTCGCAAGCGTCGCTCGCGTGCTGCGTTGGTCGAACCGGCGTTGGGGACGGGCAATGGGTTGGGGCACACGGGTTGGGCATTTGGGCGCGGTTGATATGCCTCGCGCGTGGCGGGGGTTAGGTGTGAAAAGCCGCCAACTCGATCGCCATTCGGACGTGCGGCCCGGCGGTTGGGATATCAAACCGGCCGCTGACCACACGCAGCCCGTGCCGCTCGTAGAACGCCTGGGCGGGGGTCCGGGCGTTGCACCAGCACCACTGGCCCCCGCTTGCACGCACGCGGTCCAGCGTGGCCCGCAGCAGTTGCGAGCCAATGCCCCGGCCCTGGTGCGACTCATCCACCGCCATGCCCCGCAGCCGCCATACATCGGGCCCGGCCAACAGCGACCGGTGGGCTGCCTCATCCGCGAGGCCATCCCGGGGCAAGGCCTCGCGGTACACGCTTGCGACACCGACAATTGCACCCGAAACATCCAACGCGCCCAGGTGGATGGTCTGTGCAGCTTCATCGCCGGGGAAGATGCAGGTCTCGAGCCCGAGCCCCGCGCGTAACACCGACTGCCGCAGCGGTTGGGTCTGCGCCGCGACAATCTGCATGATGTCCACACGCATCGTCACCGCCAAACCCCATCATCACGCCCCCGTCACTCACATCACCGCTTGCCTTGCCAGCCTGACCATTGGCTCGCGGTGCAGCGCCACAAACACCGCCGCCAACGCAACGGTCATGCCTTGCCCGGCTTACGCGTCCGCATCCAGCTCATCAACCTGCCCCTCGACCACGGAAGTGATCACACCCTTCTTCTCCAGCACGAGGTTCTGAATCTCCTCGAAGAGGTCGGGGTTTTCCTTGAGGAAGGTCTTGGAGTTCTCGCGGCCCTGCCCGAGGCGGACCTCGCCGAAGCTGAACCATGCGCCGGACTTGTCCACGATCTTCTCATCGACAGCCATGTCCAGCAGGTCGCCGGTCGCGCTGATGCCCTCGTTGAACATGATGTCGAACTCGGCCTGGCGGAACGGCGGGGCCATCTTGTTCTTGACCACCTTGGCACGCACGCGGTTGCCCACCGCCACGTCGCCCTCTTTGATCGAGCCGGTGCGGCGGATATCGACGCGGACCGAGGCGTAGAACTTGAGGGCACGTCCGCCGGGCGTGGTTTCGGGGTTCCCGAACATGACGCCGATCTTCTCGCGGATCTGGTTGATGAAGATGACGGTACACTTGGACTTGCTGATCGCGCCGGTGAGTTTACGCATGGCCTGGGACATGAGGCGGGCCTGCAGGCCGACGTGAGAGTCGCCCATCTCGCCCTCGATCTCGGCGCGTGGGATCAGGGCGGCGACCGAGTCCACCACCACCAGATCAACCGCGTTGGAGCGGACCAGCAGTTCCACGATCTCCAGCGCCTGCTCGCCGGTGTCCGGCTGGGAGACAAGCAACTCTTCGAGATTGACCCCAAGGCGGCGGGCCCAGGACGGGTCCAGCGCGTGCTCGGCGTCGATGAACGCGGCAACGCCGCCTGCCTTCTGGGCGCTGGCGATGGCGTGGAGCGTGAGCGTGGTCTTGCCCGAGGATTCGGGGCCGAACACCTCGACGACTCGGCCACGCGGGAAGCCTCGACCGCCCAGCGCCAGATCGAGGCTGATCGCCCCTGTCGAGATGCCGGGATGCACGACGGTGCTGTCCCCATCGAGCTTCATGATCGACCCCTTGCCGAACGACCGCTCGATCTGGGACACGGCCTGATCGAGCGCCTTGGCGCGGGCGGAACTGGTTTCGGCGGGGGCGGTGGCTTTGGCCATGCTGAGGTCCTTCTTGAGGCTCCGTTTGGCCGAGCCGTTCGCCTTGGGGTTGACGGGGATTTCCAGTGTGTTGCTCACGATAGTGCGGCTCCTTGTTTTCGTCAATGTTCGGTATTTGTCAGAACAAGCGTATGCTAGTACTTGTTCGGTACTTGTCAATACCCTTCTTCACAATTTTTATGGCTTTTGTTCGGATTTCTGCGCGGCGAGAACGCGGCGTGTCACAAGCCACGCCGTCTCAATGATTTATGGGTTTTGATCGGTATGTCGTCAGCCGGTGGCGGGCAGACATTTGCCCGGCGTGATGCGGGTCAGCCGAGTTGCTTTTCCAGAAACGCTTCGCACCACTGGCCGATCTCGTCGCGGATACGCCGGAAGACCCTTTCGAACTCGGCCGGGTTGTCGCGGGCGAGATCGGGGTAGTCGGGGTCTTCGAAGGCGTGATGCAGCGTCTGCTTCGCGCCGGGGAAGACGGGGCAGGCTTCCTTCGCGCTGTCACAGACGGTAATCACCACATCGAATTCTTCCCCCGCATATTGATCGACGTGGTCCGAGGTGTGGTGCGCGATGTCGATGCCGCGCTCAGCCATGACCTTGATCGAAAGCGGGTGGACGCCCTTGGGTTTGGTCCCCGCGGAGAAGACCTCCACGCGGTCACCGCCGAGGTGGGCAAGCCAGCCGTGAGCCATCTGCGACCGACAGCGGTTGCCGGTGCAGAGCACGAGGTATCGCTTCTTCTGCTGGTTCATCGTTTTCCCGGCTCCTTCGTCGGCGTGGTCGGCATATCGACTGTGCGCCCATTTACACCTTGGCCATGTTGCGCAACACGGTGTGGAGGATGCCGCCGTTGCGGTAGTAGTCCACCTCTACCGGCGTATCGATCCGGCAGACCGTGTCGAAGCCGATGGATTGGCCATCGGTCCTGTGCGCGGTGACCCGGATGATCTGCTTGGGCGTGACCTCATCGTCCACCGCGATGTCGTAGGTCTCCTCGCCGGTGAGTCCCAGCGACGTGTGCGTCTGGCCGTCGAGGAATTGCAGGGGCAGCACGCCCATGCCCACGAGGTTGGAGCGGTGGATGCGCTCGAAGCTCGCCGCGATCACCGCCTTGACGCCCAGCAGGAACGTGCCCTTGGCCGCCCAGTCGCGCGACGATCCCATGCCGTAGTCGTTCCCCGCGAGGACGACGAGCGGTGTGGCGGCTTTTGATTTGCCCTCGGCCTGGTCCGGGTAGAGGTCCGGGTCGGAGGTCTGCGCGCTGCCGTAGGCGTGGGCGGCGTCGAAGATGGAGACGACGCTGCCGACGCTGGGGCTTGCCGGTTCCGCGGCGTTGCCGGTGCCAAGGAACCTTGTGACGCCGCCCTCGGTGCCGGGGGCCAACTGGTTCTTGACGCGGATGTTGGCGAAGGTGCCCCGGACCATGACGCGGTCGTTGCCCCGGCGTGCGCCGAAGCTGTTGAACATGGAGACGGGCACGCCCTTTGACGCGAGGTAGGTCCCGGCCGGGCCGGTGGTCTTGATGGATCCCGCGGGGCTGATGTGGTCGGTTGTCACACTGTCGCCGAGCTTCGCGAGGCAGCGAGCGCCGGTGATGGGCGCGATAGGCTTAACCTCCTGCGACAGGCCGACGAAGAACGGCGGCTCCTGCACATACGTCGAGTCCTGCTGCCAGTCGAACAACTGCCCGCTGGGCGCGTCGATCGCCTGCCACTCTTCCGACCCCGCGAAGACGTCGGCATACTGCTCAACGTAGTCCTCGCGCTTCACGCAGGTGCTGACCAGGTGCTGGACCTCGGCCTGCGTGGGCCAGATGTCCTTGAGGAACACGTCGCGGCCCTGCGCGTCCTTGCCCAGCGGGTCGTTCTGCAGGTCGATATCGACCGTGCCCGCGATGGCGTAAGCCACCACCAGCGGCGGGGACGCGAGGTAGTTGGCCTTCACGTCCTTGTTCACCCGGCCCTCGAAGTTCCGGTTGCCCGAGAGGACCGAGGCGGCGACCAGGTCTGCGTCGATGATGGCCTGAGATATCTCGTCGGGCAGCGGGCCGGAGTTCCCGATGCAGGTCGTGCAGCCATAGCCCACGAGGTGGAAGCCCAGGGCTTCGAGGTCCGGCCAGAGCTTGGCCTTGTTGTAGTACTCGGTGACGACCTTGGAGCCCGGAGCCATGGAGGTCTTGACCCAGGGCTTGCGCGTCAGGCCGAGCGCCGCGGCTTTGCGTGCCACGAGTCCCGCTGCAAGCATGACCTCGGGGTTGCTCGTGTTGGTGCATGAGGTAATAGCGGCGATGACCACCGCGCCGTCGTGGAGCTCGAAGCTCTGGTTGTTGTAGGTGACGCTGGTGCTCAGCTTGTGCGGCGTTGCTTTGGATGGCGCTGCGACCACACCGCCGCCCTCCGAGGCCATGCTGGCGGGCGTCGAATCCGCTGCGCCGCCGCTGCGGCCAAAGACGGTGGACAGGTCGTTGCGCCACTGCGGCTGCATGGCAGACAGGGCGACCCGGTCCTGTGGCCGCTTGGGGCCGGCCAGCGAGGGCTCGATGGTGGACAGGTCCAGCTCCAGATCGTCGGTGTACACGATCTTCGCGGCCTCCTCGTCGTCACGCCAAAGCATGTTGGCCTTGCAGTATTGCTCGACGGTGGCGATGAGCTTCTCATCCCGGCCGGTCAGACGCATGTAGTCCAGCGTCTGCTGATCCACGGGGAAGAAGCCGATGGTCGCGCCATACTCCGGCGCCATGTTGGCGATGGTGGCACGGTTCGCCAGCGGCATGGTCGCGAGGCCCGGCCCGTGGAACTCGACGAACTTGCTGACCACGCCGTGCTTGCGGAGCAGCTCGGTGACGCGGAGGACCATGTCGGTGGCGGTGCATCCCTCGGGGAGTTGGCCGGAGAGTTTCACGCCCACGACTTCGGGGATGAGCATGTAGATGGGTTGGCCGAGCATGACGGCCTCGGCCTCGATCCCGCCGACGCCCCAGCCGACCACGCCCAGGCCGTTGATCATGGTGGTGTGGCTGTCGGTGCCGACCAGCGAGTCGGGGTAGAGGACGAGCGGGCCAGACGCTTCGCGGCGCTCAGCGTCGGCGTTTTGCTTTCCTTCCCACACCACGTTGGCGAGGTATTCCAGGTTGACCTGATGGACGATGCCCGTGGCCGGGGGCACGACGCGGAAATTGGACAGGGCCTTCTGGCCCCACTTAAGGAACTCATACCGCTCGGTGTTCCGCTCAAACTCCTTCTGCGCGTTGATCGTCAGCGCCATGCCGCTGGCAAAGGCATCGACCTGAACGGAGTGGTCGATCACCAGGTCGCAAGGCACCAGCGGGTTCACCTTGCCCGGGTCGCCGCCCATCCGCTTCATCGCCTCGCGCATCGCGGCCAAGTCCACCACGCACGGCACACCGGTGAAGTCTTGCAGCACCACCCGGCCGGGGTTGAAGGGAATCTCGACATCCCCGACCGCCTTGGCGTTGTAGGTCGCCAGTGCCTTGACGTGGTCCTCGGTGACGATGTAGTTGTCCACGTTGCGCAGCACAGCCTCAAGCAGCACGCGGATCGAATAGGGCAGCCGGGCTACCTCACCCACGCCGCGGAGCGCGTCGAGACGGTAGATGGTGCGTTTGCCCAGGGGCGTATCGAGTGTGGCCTGAGCCTTGAACGGGTCGATCTTCGGGGGCATGATGGGGGGTCCTTGCGGTAGCGGATGGCGTGAAACCGCATTCTAGCATCGTGGCGCGCAGCCGTTAGACTCCCCGCGTGAGCGCACCGCGACCCATCGTGATCCTCGGCCCAACCGCGGGCGGCAAGAGCGACCTGGCCGCAGCGCTGGCGCAGCACCTGCCCGGAGGCGCGGTGGTCGGGGCAGACTCCATGCAGGTGTACCGCCACCTCGATGCGGGCACCGCCAAGCCCTCACGCGACCAGCTCAGCCGCGCCCCGCATCACCTGATCGACATCGTGGAGCCGGACGAACGCTTCACCGTCCACGACTGGCTGGCGCTGGCGGACCGGTGTATCGCCGAGACCTTGGCCGGGGGCGGCACACCCATCGTCGTCGGCGGGACTAACCTCTATCTCAAGGCCTTGCTCGAAGGGCTGTTCGATGGCCCCGGGCGCGACCCGGCGTTCCGCGCTTCGCTGGAGCAGGAACCCGACACCACCGCGCTGCACCATCGCTTGCGGGCGGTCGATCCTGACGCGGCCCAGCGCATCGACCCCAACGACCGCCAACGCATCACCCGCGCGCTGGAAGTCCACCACCTCACCGGCCAACCCATCAGCGCACTGCAAACGCAATGGCGGGACGCCCCTGCGGACGCCGAGCCGAGCGTTGGACAGGCGAATGCCCCCCGCTACCGCCACGATCCGCTCCTGCTGGGGCTGCGTTGGCCGGTGGAGACGATCAACCCGCGGATCAACCTGCGTGTCAAGGCGATGTTCCATCCTGAGAAGGTGGAGCCCGACCTCGCTGCGGCGGTGTGCATCCATGGCGAATCGCTGCCCGACGAGGTCGCGCGGCTTGTTGCAGAGGGCCGGCTGGGCAACGCACAAACTGCGCAGGCCAATGAGGCCATCGGCTACAAACAATGCCTCGCTGCGATGCGGGGGGAGATGAGCTGGGACGAGGCCTTCGAGCGCACCAAAATCGCCACCCGCCGGCTGGCCAAACAACAGCGGACCTGGCTTAAAAGGTTCGTCGGGGTGCGCTGGGTGGATGGCCAAAGCACGGGGGTCGTGGGCGATGCACTGGCGGCTCTGGCTGAGGGCGGGGCTGGGGACCGCTGACGGATTTGTCTTGGCGTCTGGCTGGGTTTCGTGTACTGTCCTGCCCCCACTGCGAATGACGCTGCGGGGTGCTGCCGGCGGCAGCGCGGCCCTGCGATGGAGGGTGAAACCGGCTGTAAATTGTGTAGAAGCATGATTTTACGAGTCGGCCTTGACTTGCAGGCCTGCCCCGGTGCTTTAATGTGTGTAGGGCCAGACCGTGCTTGAAATCAACCCGCAAGGCCCCGCCGCCCGAGTAAACAGCACAGGGGAACCGGACTAAACCACGACGAATCGAACGCCCAATGGCCAAGAAAAAAACCACCACCCGCAAGAAGACCGCCGCCCGTGCCGGGAGCAGGACCCCGGCCCGTCGGCCCGCGGTGCGCTCGGCGGATGCGGTGGGCAAGCACCTGGTGATTGTCGAGTCACCGACCAAGGCCAAGACCATCAACAAGTACCTGGGGCCGGACTACATCGTGATGGCATCGGTCGGGCACGTCCGCGACCTGCCCAAGTCCGCGCCCAAGGGGGCGAGCCGGGAAAAGCACCCCGTGCCCGGCGTCGATCTGGACAACAACTTCGAGCCGACCTACGAGATCATGCCCGACAGCCGTCGGACGATCGCGGACCTTAAGAAGGTTGCGCGTCAGGCCATCGACGTGTGGTTCGCGACCGACCTCGACCGCGAGGGCGAAGCGATCGCCTGGCACCTGGCCAAGGCGTTGGACGTGCCGGAAGACCAGGCCAAGCGCGTGGTCTTCAATGCCATCACACGCGACGAGATCCAGCAGGCGTTTGCGCACCCGCGGCGGTTGGAACTGGACCGTGTCAACGCCCAGCAGGCCCGGCGGATACTCGACCGCATCGTCGGTTATCAGGTCTCGCCCCTGCTCTGGAAGAAGGTCGCCGGCGGGCTCAGCGCGGGGCGGGTGCAATCGGTCGGTGTCCGCCTGGTCGTGGAACGCGAGCGCGAGATCGAGGCCTTCACCCCCGAGGAATACTGGAAGATCGCGGGCATCTTCAGCGCGGACAAAGCCAAGGCCGCGAACCTCTCCGACCAATGGCACCGCTTCATCCGTGTGGAGGACGACCAGAACCCCCGCAACGTGAAAGAGAAAGCCGGCTGGCTCAGCGACCACGCCTGCATCGAAGCGGAGATGATCGAGTTCGAGGGCGCTTCATTTAACCCGCAGGACCGCCAGCAGGCGCTCCGCGCAGCCCAGGCCATCGGCTTCACGCTGACAAAGACGCAGGAAACCGAAGACCCCCAGGGCAAAGGCCCCGCACGCAACCTCTGCCAGTACCTCGGCTCGGTCACGCCCGGCGGGGAGGCTGTGCCCGATTACCGCATCACATCCGTCCAGACCAAACGCACCACCAGCAAGACCCCGCCACCGTTCATCACCAGCTCGATGCAGCAGGCGGCCTCCAACCGGCTGGGCTTCCAACTCCAGCGGACCATGCGCGTCGCGCAGCAACTCTACGAGGGCATCGACCTGGGCGGCGCACGCGGGCAGACCGGCCTCATCACCTACATGAGGACCGACTCCACGCACCTGTCCAACGACGCCATCGCCATGGCACGCGACTACATCGGCAAGCACTTCGGGGGCGCGTACCTGCCGGACAAGCCCAACGTGTACAAGTCGTCCAACAAGAGCGCGCAGGAAGCACACGAGGCCATCCGCCCCACCGACATCAGCATCACGCCGCAATCCATCCAGGGCAAGCTGCGCGAAGAGCAGTTCAAGCTCTACAAGCTGATCTGGGAACGCTTCGCCGCGTGCCAGATGACGCCTGCGCAGTGGGACGCGACCACGGTGCTCATCGGCGCCACAAGCGCCGCCGCGCCCGCGAAGCAGGCGGCGCTGGCGACCTTCAAAGCCACCGGCCGAACGCTTATCTTCGATGGATTCCTCCGTGTCACCGGCATCCCGCAGACCGGCGAAGCGATCCTCCCGCCACTCAAGGAGTCGCAGCCGGTCGGCCCGATCGACCTCACCCCCACCCAGCACTTCACCAGCCCCCCGCCACGCTACAACGAGGCGTCGCTGCAGAAGAAGCTCGAACTCGAAGGCATCGGTCGGCCCTCCACCTACGCCTCGATCATCCAGAACATCCAGGACCGCAAGTACGTCGAAACCGTCACGCCACGCGATCGGCGGCTGCGGGCGACGGACCTCGGCTGCGTCGTCACCGACATGCTCAGCCAGGCGTTCCCCGACGTGATGGGCATCGGCTTTACCTCCAAGATGGAAGCGCAGCTCGATGATGTGGAGTCCGGCGACCGTCAGTGGCAGGAGATGCTGCACACGTTCTACGACCGCTTCAAGCCCCGCGTGGATGCCGCGTTCGACACGGTTGAGCACGCCAAGGCCAGCAGCGAGCCCGCGCCATTCACCTGCCCCAAGTGCGGCAGCCCCACGGAGTACCGCTTCGGTCGCAACGGCCGGTTCCTCTCCTGCACCGCGTTCAACGTCCCGCCCGTCGAAGTCAAAGTCGCCCGACACCCCGCGCCTGAGGGTCAGACGTGGCTGCTCCACAAGGCCAAGGGCAAAGCCCGGCCCAAGATCATGACCGCCGATGGCCAGCACAAGGTCGGCTGGACCAAGCTCACCGATGCCGACAAGCAGAAGTTCCAGAAGCTCAACGAGCAGATGCCCGAGTCCTGCAATTATGCCGCGCCGATCGACAAGGACGGCCAACCCATGGAGCCGGAGCTCACCGACATCCTCTGCCCCGAGGACGGCAAACCCATGATCCGCCGCAGCGGGCGCTTCGGGCCGTTCCTCGCGTCAAGCAACTACCCCGAGGTGCAGTACATCATCAAGCTCGACCCGAAGAAGGGCCACGTCGTGCTGCCCAAGGCCCCGCCGATGGAAACCGACCTGCCCTGCCCCAAGTGCGGAGCGGAGACCGGCGCGAATCTCCTGGCCCGCGATTCCAAGCGTGGCCTGTGGCTAAGCTGCTCACGCTACCCCAAGTGCCGCGGCCGCGAGGGCTTTGCCAAGCTCGACGAACCCAAGCAGGCCGAGCTTACCGCAGCGTGGAACACCCACCTCGCCGACAACCCCATCCCCCAAGTCAAGACCGCCAGCGGCCACATCATCCGCGACGACGAGGAGTACCACCCCATCGTTTCCGGCGAGACCCCGCACGCCGCCGGCGCCATCTCCCCGGACGACACCGAGGGCGGCATGGACGCCGCGTAACACCGGATAGGTCGCATCATTGAATCACATCCGATGAAAGCCCACTGACTCCATCCGTGGGTCCCAGCAACCTATCATCCCGACATGCCCGCCGATTACACCGTCATCATCCCCGCGTACAACGAGGCCGCGCTGTTGCCTGCCACGCTCGACGCCGCCCACACCGCGATGCGTGCGCAGTCGCGCCCCGGCGAGCTCATCGTCGTGGACAACAACTCATCCGACGACACCGCCGCCGTCGCCCGGCAACACGGGGCGCAGGTGGTTTTCGAACCGCACAACCAGATCAGCCGCGCCCGCAACGCCGGCGGGCGCGCCGCGACGGGCCGGGTCTTCCTCTTCCTCGACGCCGACACCACACTCAGCCCCGAGTTGCTTGCAGCCGCACTGGACGCGATGGACACCGGGCAGTTCGTCGGGGGCGGCGCGGTGGTGCGATTCGACCGAGCGGTGCCCCTGCTCCCCGCGCTGGTGCTTGCCTGCTGGAACACATACTCGCGGCTGTTCCGGTTGGCAGCGGGTTGCTGCCTGTTCTGTACGCGTGAATCATTCGAGGCGGTGGGCGGGTTCAGCGAGCGCGTCTATGCTTCGGAAGAGATCTGGTACACCAAAGCGATCAAGCGCTGGGCCAGGCCGCAGCGAATAGGCTTTGTCATCCTCACCGCGACACCGGTGACCACCTCCGCCCGCAAGGCCGACCACCCCTGGCGGACCGCGGGGACGCTGTGCATGCTGCTCCTGTTTCCCCCCGCCATCTTCTTCCGCGGCCTCTGCGGCTTCTGGTACCGCCGGCAAAAACCCGCATCCGCCACTGTGTGACCAAGAAGCCCACGGACTCCGTCCGTGGGTATCGGTCGCTGAGTGTATTAAAGAACGCCCCCGCTCTACCGGTGCTGTTTACGCTTGTACCCGCGATACAACGACCCCAGCAGATTCGCGACGCTCCACTCCGGCAGGGGCAGCGCCCGGCCGGTGAGCACCGCAGCCACCGAGCGCCCCGCGCCGACCAGACCCCGCCAGAAACTCACCCCGCCCGACCGGGCGGTGCAGCGCACCGCGATGGCGGTCAGGTCGTCGTCCATCGTGTAGCCCTTGCCCCACAGGTGCTCCAGCAGCGCGTCGATGAGCGCCGCGGGGCTGCTCTGCGTAGGCTCGCCTTCCAGTTGGTTGATCGCCTCGACCAGCCCAGCCGTGCCCAGCATCTTCCCCCCGGGCTGCTGTGCTTCACTGAGGCAATCGGTGTACGCCAGGATCATGTCGCCCGGCTCAAGGCTAAGCTCACGCCCGACATACCCCGACTCCTCCAGCACACCCAGCGGCAGATTCACGATTCGTCGGCCTGTGTCCGGCTGGTCGATCGTGCCCCACTTCTTGCTGGCGTGACGATACAGCAGCGGCGGTGGATGGCCCGCGTTGCACAGCGACAACCCGCCGTCGGGCGAGAAGAATGTCATCACCACCGCCGTCGCAAACCCCCCGCCGTCCCCCGCCAGTGCCGCCAGGTCGCGGTTCATGCGAAGCGCCAGCTTGCGCGGGTCGATGTGGTTGAGATAGCGGTGCATCAGCCGGCGAAGCTGCACGCCCGCCGCCGCAGCGCTTGCCCCGTGGCCCGACACGTCCGCGAGCATCAGCCGGGTGATACGCCCCGTGCCACAGGAAGAGACGTAATGCACATCCCCCCCCGCCTCCGCGCCGTGCCACGGCCGCGAAACCACCCAGCCCTCCAGCCCCGGCAGCACAAGCGCGACCTCCGCAGCACGGTTGCCGCCCCAGACCTCCGAGCAAGCGATGGGGGCGGTGCTGCGCGGCATGTCACTCCACCGCAGGAACAGGCTCAGACAACACCGCGGCTTTCAGCTCAGCCTCATCAATCGCGGCGCTGGTAACCACCACCGTCAACGGATCGGTCAGATACTTGCGGGCCACCGCCTGCACACGCTTGGCATCCATCCCCGCGACCTCGCGCAGGAACGCCTCGCCCGAAAGGTCATCGACTCCATAAAGAATATCCAGCGCCATGCCCATCGCCCGGCCGCTGTTGGACTGCCGGCTCATCGCTTCGCCGGTGCGGACCTTCGCCTTGGCGCGCGCCAGGTCCGCGTCGGTGAACCCGGCCTCACGCATCAGCGACACCACCTGCAACGATCGGCGGATGCCCTCGATGGTCAGCTCCGGGTCGCGGGTGTTGAAGATGATCGCAAAGTAGCCGGGGACAAGGCCGGTCTGCATCCCCGCGTGTACGCCGTAGGCAATGCCCGGGCCACGCCCGCGCAGCTCCTGCTCCAGATAGCCCGCTGGGAAATCGCTCATCACCCGGCTCATGACCTCCATCGCCGCAAAGTCCGGGTGGTCACGCGCGATGCCCGCAAACCCGATCTGCACCGCCGAGCCCGGCTTCTCGATGGCCTCCTGCCAGACGCCCGGCTCATGGGCGGCGGGCAACTTAGCCTCAAATGCCGCTTCACCTGCTGCGGGCATCGCCCCAAAGTGCTGCTTGATGAGGGCCAGCGCCTGATCGGGGTCGATGTCACCGACCACCGCGATGACGGTTTCCTTCGCGCTGAGCCGTTGCGCAAAGGCGCTCCGCAGGTGATCGGCGGCGAGCGATTCCACCACATCGCGCCGGCCGTTGGTCGGCTGCGACCAGGGGTGCTCGCCGTAGAACTTCTCGCGGAACGCCACACGGATCTCGCCCCAGATGGATTCGCGTTCGCGGTCGATCGCCGCGAGCAGCCGGGGCTTCATGCTCTGCCATTCCTCCTCGGGGAAGCTCGGCCGAAGCGCCACATCCGCGAACAAGTCGAACACCGCGGGCAGGTCATCCCGCAGTGCGCTGGCCTGCACGTAGGCGCTGTTGCTCCCCGCGCCGGTCGCCAGCGTCGCGCCAAGGTCTTCGAGCGCGATGGCGATGTCCTGAGCCGAGCGCGTCGTGGTGCCCCTGCGTTGCATCACCGACACCGCGTTGGCGATGCCTTCGCGGCCCGGCTCGTCGGCAAGCAAGCCGCCCAGACTAAACAACTGGATCGACACCGCGGGCACCACCGTCGAACGCTGGAGCACCACACGCAGCCCGTTGTCCAGCGTGTGCGTCGTCACCGGCCCCACCTCGACCGCCGGCATCACCGCAGCGTCCGCGATGTTCGACTCAAGCGACGCAATCACGCGGGTGTTGTCCAGCTCAAACGGCGCATACTGATCGTCGGGCAGCACGACGTCCGCGTCGCGAACCTCGTCCGCCAACGCCTCGCCCTCGGGCTTGGGTTCGAGAATCACGGTCGTGAGCTGCTCCACCCCAAGCATCCGCGCGGCGACGGCCCGGAGCTGGTCGGCCTGCAACGCGCTGATGTGCTGGATGTACTTGTCGCGGTAGTCGGGGTCGCCGGGGCCAAGGATGTCGCGGGCAAGCGTTGATGCGACCTCCCCAGCGGTCTGCCCCGACTTGGCGATGCTCGCCAGCGTCTTGCGCTTGGCACGCGCCAGCTCCTGATCGGTCACAGGCTCTTCACGCAGCCGGGCGACGTGCTCCAGGATCGCTGCCTTCACAGCCTCAATCTCCACACCCGCGGCCAGCTCCGCGTCGATGCCGAACATCGCCTCGCCCCACGTGGTGGACCAGTTGAACGCGTTGATGCTGGTGACCAGCCGCTGCTTGTCGCGGAGGTCCGTAATCAACCGGCTGGACTCACCGTCGCCGAGGATCATCGCGAGCATGTCCAGCTCGTAATCTCCCGGCTCGCCGAGCTTCACGTTCGGGAACGCGAGCCGAAGCCGGGGCTGGCGTATGTCGGCCTGGCCCTTGATGGTGAATGGCTCGCCCCGGCCGGTCTCCAGCGGGAACCGCAACGCGGGCAGCTCGCGCGGCTGGGCGTCCTTCCACAGGCCCGCGATCTGCGCGACCGTGGCGGCGGGGTCCACATCACCCGCGACGACAAACACCATGTTGTTGGGGACGTACATGCGTTTGTAGAAGTCGTAGATGCCATCGCGGGTGATGGTCATGAACTCATCGAGGTAGCCGATGGTCGGGTGGCGCGCGGGGTGGGTGCTGTAGCGCGCACGCTGGGTAAGCTTCCAGAAGATGCGGTTGGGGTCGGCCATGCCCATCTTGAACTCGCTCTGGATCACCTCGCGCTCGCGGTCGAACTCGCTGGGCTTCACCACGTTGTGTTGGAGCCAGTCCGAGAGCAGGTCGATGGCGACCGGGGCGTGGTCGGCTGTGGTGTTGATGTAGTAGTACACGTTGTCCAGCGAGGTGGCGGCGTTGGTCTGCCCGCCGATCGAGCCGAGGATCGCGTTGGACTCAGCCTCGGTGCGGTTGCTGGTGGTTCCGCCGGAGACAAGGTGTTCGAGGAAGTGCGAGAGCCCCGCGCCGACGTGTTCCTGCTCGTAGATCGAGCCGGTCTTCACCCAGACCTGTGCCGACACCACCGGGGCCGCGGGCACGCGCTGCACCGCGATGATCAGGCGGTTGGGCAGCGACACGATCAGACGGTTGTCACGTTCCTGGATCACGGTCATGGCGGGTGGCGCTTCTGGGGCTTGGGGTTGGGGGGCAACAGCGGGGCGCTCCGCGAGGGCGGGCACGACACCCGACACGCAGAAAAGCAGTGCAAAGAGCGGCAGGCAGTGGATACGCATCGTCGGCTCCGGGGCGGGCAAGGGGATCGACCGGCTTGGCGGTCGTGTGTAACAGTAGCAGCGGGAAATCGGCCGGGCCACGGGTCGCCGGCGTGTCGGGGGCGTCAGTCCTTGGGCGTGGGCAGGTAACGCGGGAACAGGGCATCGCCCTTCTGGATCGGCGTGCCGGGCTGTAGCCCCCCTGCCCCAGGCCCCCACTTCACCCACTCATCAAGCTTGCCGCGCCCGCCGTGGGCTTTCATCTGCTCCGCGTAGTCGCAGCCGATCCGCTGCCAGAACTTCTCGCACGCATCGGGGATGAACGGCCAAAGCAGCAACGACGCGAAGCGCAACGCTTCGAGGCAGTTGTAAAGGATCGTTCCGACCTCGGGCATCTTCTCAGGGTCTTTGGCGAGTTTGAAAGGCGCGGTTTGTTCGATCAATCCGTCCACAGCCCGTACAAGCCTCAATGGTATGCAGGCCGTCGCCCCGACTTGTATCAGTGACATTGCATAATCAGCTTGTTGCCTCAAGAACTCGGTGTAAACCTCATCTGGCACTTCGTGCGATGTCTTGGCTACACTCGGGTCCAGCGTTGCGAATGCAGGGATCACAGGCTCCGCGTCCTCTGCGCCTCTGCGGTGAACAGCCGGCACCTTTCCTCCACAATACTTCCCAATCATGTTCGTCACGCGCGAGCAGGAGTTGCCGAACGTGTTCGCCAGGTCGCTGTTGTACACCTCGATGAACAGGTCGGGTGAGAACGCGCTGTCGGTGGTGCCCAGCGGGCCGCGGGTGGCGAGGAAGTAGCGCAGGGCATCGAGCCCGAACTCCGCCACATAGTTGTCGATGGCCTTGGGGTCCAGGAAGTTGCCCAGCGACTTGCTCATCTTCTCGCCGGTCTCGCTGACCCAGTAGCTGTGGCTGTAGATCTGCCTAGGCAGGTTGACCCAGTCGTAGCCCGGGCACTTGCGCAGCGCCATCAGCATGGCCGGCCAGACCGCGGCGTGGAACCACAGGATGTCCTTGGCGATGAAGTGGATCGCGCCTGGCTGCTCTTCGCCGGGGTTCCCGGTCCAGTAGTGCCGCCGGGCATCGTCATCGATGTAGGTAAGGTAGTTAAACAGCGCGTCGATCCAGACGTAGATCGACTGCTCGGGGTCGCCGGGCACGGGGATGCCCCAGCCGCCGGTGCCGGTCCGGCTGATGGGCACATCGTTGGCTTCCTTGATGCGGTTGACGATCTCGTTGCGCCTGGCGTCCGGCTGGACGAATTGCGGGTGAGCCTCGAAGTATTCCAGCAGGGCGGGGACATATTTCGCCAGCTTGAAGAAGTAGTTTTTCTCCTTCTTCCTCACCAGCGGCTTGCCGTTGACCGGGGACATGTAGTCGTAGTCCTTGGCCTTGTTCTCCGGGACGTATTCCTCCTGGCCTGCGTCGTACCAGCCCTCGTACTCGCCCTGGTACACGTCGCCCGACGCGATCAGGGCCGAGACGTAACGCGTGACGGCGGACTTGTGGCGGTCGGAGCTGGTGCGCACAAAATCGTCGTGCGTCATCTCCAGCTTCTCGAAGGTGGTGCGGAAGGCGGTGGCGTTCTGCTCGGCCCACTCCTGCGTGGTCAGGCCCATCTCCCGCGCTTTATCGACAACCTTGGCCGAGTGCTCATCGACCCCGGTGAGGAAGAACGTGTCGTGGCCACAGAGGCGGTGGTACCGGGCGACCACGTCCGCGACCATCGTCGTGTACACGTGCCCGAGGTGGGGCTTGTCGTTGACGTAGTAGATCGGGGTGGTGACGTAGAAGGTTTGTGGCGGTGGGTCTGTCATTGGATGGGGCATGATACACCAGCCGACGCGCGGTGGGCGGTTACGTATTCGTGGCGCGGTTGCCCCGGCGGGCGATGGGTACACTAGGCGGCATGGGTATCGGGCGTGACATCGTGTATGCGGCGGGGCTGGCGGTGAGTTCGCCGGTGTGGGGTGTTTCGCTGCTGCGCACGGGGAAGTGGCGGAGCGACTGGTCGGGCCGATTCGGGAAGGTCGCCGCGGACGCGCAGCCGCGGGGCGTGGGCGGGAGTCACCTGCTGATCTGCGCGGTGAGTGTGGGCGAGGTCAACCTGATCCGCCCGCTGGTGGCGATCTTTGAGGCCGAGCACCCCGAGGTGCGGGTGACCATCGCGTCCACGACGAACACCGGGTTCGCTCGTGCGACGCAGCTTTATGGCCAGCGTCACGCGGTGGTGCGTTACCCGCTTGATTTTTCCTGCGCGGTGAAGCGTTTCCTCGATGTGACGCGGCCGGACGTGGTGGCGACTGTCGAATTGGAGGTCTGGCCCAACTTTATCGATGCGTGCGCAGATCGCGGCATCCCGGTGTGTGTGGTCAACGGGCGGCTCAGTGCCCGGTCGTTCCGGGGTTACAGCCGGTTCAAGCGCGTGCTGGGGCCGACGTTCCAGAAGCTGGCGGTGGCCGCGGTCCAGACGCAGGCGTATGCCGAGCGGTTCAGGCACATGGGCGTGCGTGATGTGCGCATCATGGACACGATGAAGTGGGACGCGGCCCAGGTGGCCGACCGCGTCGAAGGCGCAGCGGAACTGGCTGAGCAAATGGGCATCGACCGCGACCGCCCGTTGATCGTCGCGGGCAGTACCGCGCCCGGCGAGGAGAAGTTGCTGCTCGACGGCCTGCCCGAGGGGGTGCAACTGCTCGTCGCCCCGCGCAAGCCCGAGTGGTTTGACTCGGTCGCGGCGCAGATGCCCGGCGTGGTGCGGCGGTCGGCGAAGGTCAAAGCGGCTCCAGAGGCCCGGCTGTTTCTCCTGGACACGATGGGTGAGCTGCGCAAGGCGTACAGCCTGTGCGAGGTGGCGGTGGTGGGCCGCAGCTTCCTTGGGTTGTATGGCTCGGACATCATGGAGCCGGCGGCGCTGGGTAAGCCGGTCATCATCGGCCCGCACCACAGCGACTTCCAGGACAGCGTGGACGCGATGCGCGAGGCGGGCGGGTTGGTCGTGACCGACAAACCACTGACCCAGTGCCTGCGGCTGCTGGACGACCCCGCGGCTGCGACCGGACTCGCCAACGCCGGGCGGGACGTTATCCTGTCCCGCCAAGGCGCGGCGAGACGGCATGTGGATATGCTCATGGAGGTGCTCCGCGAAAGGTTTACCGTTTAGCGCGCGACGTACGCCGCGGTGGGTTTGCGGGCGGAACGCGGGGCCTGACGGCCCGCGCTAAACCGGTGCGTTCAAGCGGGTGGGGTTAAACGGGTAGGAATGAAGTGAACGCTATGCCCTCGATGGAACTGCGACAGACTGTGTTGAAGAGCGCCCGCCGGGTCGTGGTGAAGATCGGCACGCAGTTGCTTGCGCGCCCCAAGGGCCAGACGCCGGGCATCGACACCGAATATGTCGCTGACATCGCGGCACAGATCGCGTCCTTGCGGGCGGCGGGTTATGACATCACGCTGGTCTCCAGCGGCGCGGTGGGCGCGGGGTGTGCGGAACTCGGGCTTGGCAAGCGGCCGACGGATTTGGCGGCCCTGCAAGCGGTGGCGGCGATCGGGCAACGCAGGCTGATGACCCACTGGCACGAAGCGTTTTCCACCCACGGCATCGGCGTCGGGCAGGTGCTGCTGACCCGCACCGACTTCGACGACCGCGCCCGCTTCCTCAACATCCGCAACTGTGTCAGCCACCTCCACGCCCTGGGCTGTATCGCTGTGCTCAATGAGAATGACACGGTGAGTGTCGATGAGCTTTCGTTTGGGGACAACGACATGCTCGCGGCGCTAATGTGCAACGCCCTGCCCGCCGACGCCCTGCTGCTGCTGACGGCGGTGGAGGGGCTGCTCGATGACAATGGCAAGGGCCCGGTCATTGATCTGGTGAGCAACATCACCGATCGGCTCAGCGCGCTTCGGCAACTCAAGCACGCGGCTGGGAAGACCGACTGGGGCACCGGCGGCATCCAGACCAAGCTCGAAGCGGCGCGCGTGGTGACCGAGGCTGGATTGCTCGCCATCATCGCGTCGGGCAAGGAGCCGGATGTCATCCGCCGGGTGCTTGCTGGCGAGCGGCTGGGCACGGTGTTTGTCCCCGCGGTGCGCAAGCTCGATGCACGTCGGCGGTGGATCGGGCTGACCGCACGGCCTGCGGGAACCGTGACCATCGACGACGGCGCGGTCAATGCCATCAGCAAGCGCGGCACGAGCCTGCTTGCGACCGGCGTGGCACAGATCACCGGACGCTTCGAGCCGGGCGACATCCTGATGGTGCGCGACGCCAACGGCCGGGAGATCGCGCGCGGGCTGACCAACTTCGGCTCCGAGGAGCTGCGGCTGATCCAGGGCAAGCGTTCCACGGAGTTCGCCAAGACGCTTGGCCGGTCGGTGTATGCCGAGGTGATCCACCGGGACAATCTGGTGGTGTTGACGCAGGGTGAGAGTTGAGGCGGGGCGGGTTCACGCTTGGTGGTTGCAAGCGATGGCAGAGCGACCGCGGGATGGCGATCCCGCGGCTTTGGGGGGAAGGCGCTCGCGTTGGTTTCGCGTTATGGCAGCGCGGCCAGGAGCCGGTCGATCTGCTCGGGGGTGTTGTAGAAGTGCGGGCTGACGCGCAGCCGCCCCTCGCGGGTGACGATGTAGATGTTCCGCCGCTCCAGCGACTCGACGATCGCCGCGGCCGGGGGCTTGCCTTCGTCCGGCGTAAACGCCACGATGCCGCTGCGTTCGGCCCGGTCGCGGCGGGGGCTGAAGACGCGGTAGCCCTTGCGGGGCAATCCTTCGCAAAGCCGATCGGTCAGGGCCTGCACCTTCTCCCACACCGTGTCGATGCCGATGGCAAGCAGCATGTCCAAGCTCGCGCCCAGCGCGAGGATGCCGGGGACGTTCCACGAGCCCGGCTCGAACCGCCGGGCATCGGGCAGCAGCGCGTAGCGGTAGCTGCCGTAGTTGGTCGCGTCTTCCATGCACATCCACCCGACGACGTTGGGCGTGAGCAGCTCGGCGAGGTCCGCGCGGCAGTAAAAGATGCCGCAGCCCTCGGGCCCGAGCATCCACTTGTGCCCATCCGCGGCAAGGAAATCGATCCCAAGCGCCACCACATCCACCGGCAAGACACCCACGCTCTGGATCGCATCGACGCAGAGGTAACACCCCGCGGGCACCGCCCGGCAGACGTCGCTGATGGGACGCAGGTCGATGCGGAACCCCGTGGCGTACTGCACGTGGCTGATCGCGACGACGCGGGTGCGGTCGTTGATGGCGTCGATGACATCGTCGGGGTCGATCCGGCCGTCGGCCCCCTGCCTCACCTCGACAAGCTCCACGCCACGGGTCCGCGCCAGGTGCTCCCAGGGGTAGCGGTTGGCCGGGTACTCGACATCGGTGATGACCACGCGATCGCCCGCCAGGAGCGGCAGACCGTTGGCGACCTGAGCGAGGCCCGTGGTGGTGTTGGGGATGAAGGCGATTTCGTGGTGACCGGCCGCGCCGATGAGTCTGGCGGCTGCGGCCTTGACCTGCGTGGCCCGGCGGTACCAGCCCGAGCCGACATAGGATTGCGAGGCCGCCTGCTGGGCGTACACCCCGATGGCTGCGGCCGCGGCTGGGCAGATGGGCGCGACGCCCGCGTGGTTGAAAAAATCCATCTGTGAGACGATGGGAAACGAATCGCCGGTGTGGGCCGTGTTGTCATGAGAGGGTTGGCTTTGCACGGCCGCCGATCGTAGCCGGTTGGCCTGACAACGCCAAAAACCGGGGCCTCGACGCAAGCCAAGCCGCACGCAGCAGCGATTTGCCCCGGCCCCGCTCGACCCGCACTGGCAGGATAAACTACCCCTATCAACTCGCTCATGGGAAGCCCGCATCCATGCCTACATTTCACCCTGCCTTGCTTCTGACCATCACTCTCTCGCTGGCGATTGCGGTCCCAGCCCAAGGCCACATCGTCGGGCAGGACGGCGACAAAGCCGAGGGTGCCGAGGTGGTGGACATCGAAGACCTGATGAAGAAGATGGCGGGTCAGCGTGGCGACATCCGCGAGCAGCAGGGCCAACCGGCCGACACCTTCCCCGAGAACAGCATCACCCTGTCGCCGCTGGTGAAGCGCATCCTCGATGACGAGCTGACCACCGAGGAGCAGCGCACGCAGATGCGCATCTTCCACGGCCAGTGGGAGCAGCTTGGCGACCTCGATGCGCTGCCGCTGGAGCAGCGCGCCCAGCTTGCGCTGCTGCGTTATGAGCTGGATCACGCTTCGCTGCGCGACCCGAAGACAGACCCGTTGCTGCGTGCGCAGGCGGCGCTGCTGCGTGGCGAGCCGGAGTTGGCGCTTGAGGTGCTTACGGGCGTGGGCGGGTTGCAGGCCGCGGCCTTGCGTGGTCGCGCGTTTGAGGACACAGGCCGGCTGCCAGAGGCGGTGCGGGCATACACGCTGGTCAAGACGCTGATCGATGAGCATGGCCGCGTCGAAAGCAGCGCCGCAGTGGTCAACGCGGTGGCCCGGGCCGTGTCGGATTTAGCCCGTCTGGAGGGCCGACCCGCCGCGGAGTACCACGCGGTGATGGGCTGGCTGGGGCGCATCTATGCCGAGTTGGACCCGCTCTACTGGCCGGCCCGCGTCACCGAGGCGCAACTGCTCACCGAGAAGAGCAACCTCCCCGAAGCCGGCAAGACCTGGCTCGAAACGCTGGCGGTCAACCCGCGCAGCGGCGAGGCGTGGTATGGCTTGGGCTCGCTGAGCGTGCGGACCTACAACTTCAGCCGAGCCGCGAATGCCGTCGCACAACTCCGCGCGGTCAACCCCACCCACCTCCTCGCGGACATCGTAGAAGTCCGCTCGTTCCTCCAGCAGAAGGATGTGGACTCGGCCCGCGCTGTGCTCGAACCCGCTATCCTCCGTTACCCGACCCAGCGAGAGCTATCCGCCCTGCTCGCCGCGACCGAGGCCATGGCCTACGACCAGGAAGCCACCCGCCGCGTGCTGCTTGACCACGATGCACTCGCGCCGGGATCGCCCTACGCCTATGCCGTCGTGGGCAGCACACTTTCCGCGGCCCGGCAGTACGACTGGTCCATCGCGATGCTCGACGAGGCGATCACCCGCGCCCCCGGTTGGGCCGAGCCCCGGCTTGAGCTGGGCCTGGTCCTCATGCAGAAGGGCGACCTGCCCCGCGCACGCGCGGAGCTCGAGAAGGCCCGCGCCATCGACCCGTTCAACACCCGGGTCAACAACCAGCTCACCCTCGTCCGGGAGATGCTCGACTACGCCACCATCGAAACCGAACACTTTATCATCCGATACCAGCCCGGCATTGACGAGGTGCTGGCGCGTGACATGGCCCAGCACGCCGACCGGCTCTACACCGAGTTCACCGGCTTCTTCGGGCACGAGCCCCCGGTCAAGACGCAGATCGACATCATGCCCGATGCCGATCACTTCGCCGTCCGCATCACCGGCCTGCCGGACATCTGGACGATCGCGGCCTGCACCGGCGACGTGCTCGCGCTCACCCCGCCACGCGTCGGCCCCAAGCAGAAGGGTCACTTCGACTGGCACAACGTCGTGGGCCACGAGTACGTCCACACCATCACCCTCTCCCAAACCCACAACCGCATCCCCCACTGGTTTACCGAGGCGTGCGCCGTCTCGCGCGAAACGACCGGACGAACGTGGGACCAGCACCAGCTACTCGCGTGGGCGCTGCACAACGACCGTCTTTTCACGCTGGACCAGATCAACTGGGGCTTTATCCGCCCCACAACCCCACGCGACCGCCCGCTTGCCTACGCCCAGGCCGCGTGGATGCTGGAGTACCTCATCGAGAAGCACGGCCGCGAGTCGATGGTGGAACTGCTGGACCTCTATGCCCTGGGCACCAGCAACACCGCGGGGGTCCAGAAGGTGACCGGCCAGCCGACCGAGGAGTTTTTCTCGGCATTCAAGGCGTGGGCAAGTGAGCAGGTAGCCGAGTGGGGGCTGGATCAGGAGCCCGCGCCAGAGAAGGCCGACAGCGATCTGGCCGCCTTGGCCTACGGCAAGCCTCAAGATGGCGAAGAGGATGCCGCCGCACGGGCCGACGCCCTGGCACAGATCGAGGCCCGAGGAAACGAGCGGACGCTTCAGCGGATCGCTGCGGAGTTGGCATTGCGCAACGGCACGCCTGAGCAGGCCCTTGCCGCGATCAAGCGGTACCAGGCCGCGTGCCCGGTCGATCCGTGGTCGTATCAGCAGATTCTTAAGCTCGCGTTGCAGTTGGGCGATGCGGAGGCAGCCATCGCAGCGCTCACGCACCTGGACCGGATCGACAACCAGGACGCATCGTTCGCCGTGCAGCTTGCGTCACTTCACCGAGCGTCTGGGGAGCTTGATCTGGCGCGTGGGGCGATCGAGCGGGCGTTGTTCCGTGAGCCGTACAACGCGAGTTATCGCGAAACCGCGGCCGGGCTTGCGCTGCAGGATGGGGCCACGGAGGACGCGCTGTTTCACCTTGAGTCGCTCGTCCTGCTGGAGCCGGGCCGCGCGATACACCACACCCGGCTCGCGGCGATCCTCCACCGCATGGGGCAGACCGAGCGTGCGGGCGAGGCGGCTATGCGTGCCCGCGAGCTGGACCCCAAGGCCCCGGTCGAACGCTTCCTCCCGCAGCACGAACCCCAGCCCGTCCCCGCGCCTTGATAGTCGTGATACGATGGAGCAACCTGCACGACCACGGAGCCTGTAAATGTCTGCCACGAATCCCAAGGATCACGAAACACCAGAAGAGATGATCTTCGATGCGAACCTCCAGGAGTTCGCGACCAAGATCGGGTTGGTGTGCAGCCTTGAATCCGGCGGCAAGATCCCCCCGCACGAGGCCTACCAGCGCATCAAACAACTGTGGAAGCAACTGCGCTCCAGCAAAAAGAACCTGGACATCAAGCCCCCAGATCAGACCGACGGTTGAGCGATTTAAGGGAGCTGAGCAGTCTCATACCAACTCTCGGACCCGCCGCCGGAATTCTGCCGGGGCAAAGCCATAGTGCCGCTTGAAGACGCGGTGGAACTGGGCATATGAGCCGAACCCCGCGGCCAACGCGGCGGCCATCAGGTTCATCCGATACCCCGTGCCGTAAGCCCTAACAAAACGCTCCAGCGCGCACCGTTGGCGGAAGTGGGTCACCGACACCCCCATCTGCTGCGCAAAGAGACGTGACAGGTGGGCCGGGCTTAGGCGGACTTCCTTGGCGAGCGATTCGATCGGGCGGGGTTCGGCCTCATTGAGGATCAACCTCGCGGCCCGTTCGACGGCGGGGTGAACGTCCGTGCCTTCGGATGGCTGCTCGGCGTCGTCGAACTGAGCCCAAGCCTCCAGTAGCACATACCCCAGACCCGCGTTGATACGGTCGCGCTGCGCGTCACGCAGCGCTGATTGGCTCGACAGCAACCTTCCCAGCGACGCGGTCGCCCCACCGCCCAGCCGCCGACAGATCGGGTGGGTCGGGCGGGGCTGACGCAGCACGCGGTGCCCGGGCTCACGACAGACCTTGCGCAGCAGCGACGGTCGAAACACCCCGACCCACATCGCTAAGTCCGGGGACTCGTTGACCAGAACGTGGTCCTGCTCGGGGTAGAGCCAGATCATCATGCCAGGCGACATCTCGAATCGGCGGTCCTCCACCAGATAGCCCGCCCGGCCGGTGGTGACCAGATTGAACTCCAACTCATCGTGGCGGTGGAGCCTGCGCCCGCGGGGCGGCGGGCCGGAACACGGCCAGACCCGGCCGGCCAGAGTGTCGGGCAGTGGGAGCTGTTCTCGGGTGGACATCACATGAAATGATAAGGATTTGATCGCAGGTGTGAAGAACCCGCGGCAGACACACCTCATAATGTGAACTTTGCCAACGCCCGTCGGTGCCCCTCGAACCCCTCAAGGAACCAAGCCATGACCACCACGCTCGCCGAGCCCATTGTCACCGCCGCCCAGCGGCAGCAGTACCACACCGAGGGCTACATGATCCTCGAGCGCGTCATCCCGGAGGCGATGCTGCAGATGCTGCGCGAGGAGTGCAGCTACTTCATCGGCTACGCGGACGCAGAACTGGACCTTCAGGGCAAGAGCAGCCTCGGCATCACCCACCGCGGCAGCCGCTACTTCATCAACAACAAGTACCGCCTGAGCCAGCGTCTATGGCGGTTCATCTTCAGCGATGTGATGGCGGAGGTCTGCCGCGCCACCATCGGCGATGAGGCGCACCTGCTCCACGAGCAGTGGGTCGTCAAGGGTCCCGAGCAGGGCATGCCATTCGCCTGGCACCAGGACTCGGGCTATTTTCATTATTACGACCAGCAAAATACCCACAAGCCCTACCTCACCTGCTGGTGCACTCTCGATGATGTGAACGAGGAGAACGGCACCGTGTACGTCCTGCCCCACTCACGAGCCGGCACACGCGACACCATCTTCACCCACACCCGGCAGGAAAAAACCAACGACCTGGTCGGCTACACCGGCAACGACCCCGGCGACCCGGTGATCGCTCCCGGTGGCTCCATCGTCGCCTTCTCAAGCTACCTGTTCCATCGCAGCGGCGCAAACACAACCAAGAACATGCGCCGCATCTATCTGCCCCAGTACTGCGCGACCCCGCTCCTCAAACCCGATGGCTCACTCTGTGCCCTGGGCGTCCCGTTTCTCAAAGACGGAAAAAACGTTTACGACCGTGACCACGACACGGCCGTGAACTACGGCGGACACCCCGGCGCCAAGTAATACGCATCCCAAAAACTTCTCGTGCGCGTTCGGCGCTTGTTAGGTTGCGCCCGGGGCGGTTGTGAGGCATGATGTCGGCTCCACCCTCAGGAGACCCGACATGGATGTCACTTTTCACCTACCCGAAGACGCCGA
>JBGTLW010000191.1:0-10244 GCA_041743835.1 Phycisphaeraceae bacterium
GCTCGACCCCCAAGGCCAGCACCAAGCTCAAAGCCAAACGCACCAGCCTCAAAACCCGACGCCTCCGCTGCGGCCTCGAAGACACCTACCTCATCCAAACACTCACCGGTGGAGATCGGGGGTAAATGTCTTCACCCTGGGGTTTGAGCCAGAAACTAACACCCCCCGAAGCCCACGCCGTCACGGCGTGGGCTTCTTCACATCCACCTAGCGCCCCTCATCCGTGAAAGACCAAACCGCTGCGCCCTGCCCCGCGTGATCCAATATATAGCGGTAAACCCGCACCTGATGCGCCCGGTCACGCACCCGCACAATCTTGCCCTTCCGCGCCCAGACCCTGCCCGGAACAACCAAACCCTCTGCCGCCAACCCCTTCGCGCTACGCTCCTTGGCTACCCCCATATAAAATCGCACCGGATCAATCCCCTGAAGCCCACGCCGTCCCGCCGTGGGCCTCTCCCCCGCCTCACGCCCCGCTTCGCCCGCAGGAAATCGCGCCAGCAAGTGCAAATGCGTCCCGCTCACGCTGATCGCCAGCACATCCAACTGATGGATCGACACCAGCGCCTGACGGACCAACGCCAACGCAGAAACCCGCGCCGCTGCACAAAGAATCACCGGCGGCCCCTTGAGCAAACCCTTCGAACGCTCCCAAAGCTCCGTGTCCCGGCCCTGCGGCGGTGGCGACCTGTAATCCCCCTCGACATGCTCACGATGACCTCGCGTCCGAAACCCACGCGGATCGCCCGGCAGCCAGGCCCCATACGTGCTGCTCATGCAATGACACCACCCCGGCCGCAGTACCCGTCCATCGTGCCCAGACATCACATCGCCCCCATACCCACAAAACACCCAGTCCACCCAAAAGATTCTAACACCTCCCGAAGCCCACGCCGTCCCGGCGTGGGCAAACCGTCACAAACCCATCAACCCGAAATCTACGCTCACCGCGAATCCGCCCACACCCTACGGGGGTGGGTTGCAACACCATCATTCAACTTCCCTCATGAATCGGGCGGTTGCCATTCTCTAAGTAAGTCATTCACATGGCCAGGCAAATCTTGCACGATACTGCTGCAACGATGAAGATGACTTTGCAATGACTTCATGACTTGCTCTGTGTCTGGCAACTCACTGTTGCGCCAATTTAGAACATGATGTTGCTTGAAGACACGTGAAAATCCGTCTGGAATCTTACCTTTGCGACCGCCGCGTTTTTCGCCAAATGATTCGGCTTTATCTCGAAGACGACTGATTATATGTTCTCGGAGTTCTTGGTCGGTGTGTGGGCCTACACCCCAAGACATTGCTGCCGCCCCATAGGTGCGATCCCAAAATAGCTCCATAACAACCCACGGTACTTTGGCACCGTTGCGATTGATTCGCGTGGGCATGATGTCTGGCGTCCAAACGGCGGGAGCAACATAGAGAAGTGTCTTCGAGCCTCCGATGATGAGCCAGTCTGGTGATTGCTTAAGCCAGTTGATCGCGTCCCCCCAACCCTGATTGCCAGCCCCCACTCGCTCCACGATTAAATCAATCGCCGCGCGGTGGTTCTTGTAGATCGTTTGGCAAAGATCATCAATCTGGGGATCATCCATAAAGCGGCTCCCGATGAGGCGGAGGTAGTGGTCGAGGAAGGTGCGCACGTCGTCGCCGATGTTCTGGCTGTGGGTCTTGGCGACCCGTGTGAGCACGCGGTGCAGGTCGCGGTAGCTGGTAGGGCACCAGTCTTCGTCGCTCGGCTCATCCCCCTCGCGTGTGAGAAAGACGTACAAAGCCTTGTGGCTAGAGAACTCCTGTGCGATCGTCCGCTTGTATCGCGAGAGTTGCTCGCTGTGCTCACTTGAATCGATCTTGTTTTCGATCGCGATCACGAACGCGGGGTCGTCGCACTTGATCAGCAGATCGATGTTGCGCCACTCGCGGCGGACCTCCAGGCCGTGCAACTCCGCAGCGTCAATCTGGATCGGCGAGACCGGCACCTCGTAACCGCCGTCGCGGGCCCGCGGCAGCAGGTCCATCAGTACGGCCTTGAGAAACAGCGCCCCTTGGCCGTGGGACTCGGCCGGGTCGAGCAGCCACGCGAGGAAATTGGAGTGCTTCAGCTCATCGCGCGTCGCGCGCAGTGCGTCGAAGATGTTGAAGCGTCCGATGCGCTCTTCGAGTTGGAGCAGTTCGTCGTTGTGGGTGACAAAACGCTCAAGTGCCGCCAAAGATTCGTCACGCTTGGGCGTGAGCTCGAAAAACTCCAGGTCGTGGTCCAGGAAATTGTCTCTGTTCATGCAACCCTACTTCCTATCGCACCGGACACCCACTGGACAGTGCAAGTTTACCCCCCGAAGCCCACGCCGTCTCGGCGTGGGCTGCTGCCATGCTGGTCATCAACTCATACCAACTCAAACCACTTCATCGCGGCAGCAACCCGCGCGCGAACTTGTCCAGTTCGCTCATTGTCCGGCAGTGGATGTGGTGGGCTGTGTCGGGGAGGGTGAGCTCCGCCAGGGCCTGGCCACCCACCGCCAGGGCGGTGTTCTGCGCAGCGAGTTCGCGGCGAAGGCCCAAAATCTGCTCGGCTGTGGGCACCGCGTCGCGGGCGGTACACGCCAGCCACACCAGCCGTGGCCGGTGCGTATCGATCGCCCCGGTCAGCACATCCATCGGTGTGTGAGCACCGATGTTGATCGTGCGGTACCCCGCATCCGCCAGGACACACGCGCACATCAGCGAGGGGATCATGTACGGGTCCTCCGGCGGAGCTGCGCCAAGCGCGAGGGGACGCGGCGACTGGTTGTCCTCCTCCGCAGACTCGGGCAGGCTACCGGGGCTGACCAGCAGCCGCAGCACACTCAATGCGTGGATGCACAGGTCCGTGGCCCGGTGCTCGATGAAGATGCCTTCGCGGCCGTGGCCCCACGCCCCGCCGATCTCCGTCATCGCGGAGCGGATCGGGCCGTCGCAGATCGCGGCCACGGATTGACCCGAGAGATACAGGTCGATGAGGATCGCCTGGGCGCTGTAGGCGTCGCCCTCGCTGAGTTTCTGGTGGAAGGTGGTGTGTGGATCGAGCCGACGGTCTGCGGGGGAGGCGAGCGTGGGCAGGCCCAGCAGGTCCGGCCGACGGATCGGCATCCGGGCCTCACGGGTGAAACGGATCGCCTCCTGGATCGCGATCCGGCGGTGGCCCCCGGCGGTCCGGCTGACGTGGATGCGCCCATCGTCAGCCCACCGCTTAAGCGACGACTCACTGACGCCGACCGCCGCGGCCAGGTCTTTGGGGGATAGACTCGACTTCATAACCATGCACCGCCTGATATCCGCTTCCCGAACCGCCCTGAACGATTCTTAGACATAAATCGTTCAATTCACTCATCCTAGTCATGCAGAAGAGCAAAGCAACCCGCAATTTCACCTAAATCGAGAAGTTTTTCACGGGCGGGCTTGACTTGCCGGAACACCGTCCTTTAATGCCTTGAACGTTTTGAACGTTTTAACCCAGAAGGGCAACCGATGATCGCGAAGCTGGAGACACAATTGGGCGGGTCAGTCAACCGAACCGCAGCCGCGATGATCGCGGGGGATTCGGGCTTACACCCCGGAACACATGGCTCTACCGCAGACACCGCCGGTGTGGACCTGCGGCGGATCGAGCGTGCGGTGCGGGAGATCCTGCTCGCGGTCGGCGAAGACCCGAAACGCGAGGGCCTGCTCGACACCCCCCGCCGCGTCGCCAAGGCTTATGCCGAGATGCTCAGCGGCCTGCAAGAGTCGCCCGCCGTGCACCTGCACCGGACCTTCGAGCAGGAGGCCGACCAACCCGTCATCCTCCGCGACATCCGCTTCACCAGCCTCTGCGAGCACCACCTGCTGCCGTTTGTCGGCACAGCGCACGTGGCGTACCTGCCGGGCCACGGCCGCGTGGTCGGGCTCTCAAAGCTGGCGCGCACGGTGGACATCCTCGCCCGCCGACCCCAGATGCAGGAGCGCCTGACACAGCAGATCGCCGACGCGTTGATGGACCACGCCGGGGCGGCTGGGGCCGCGGTCTTCGTCTCGGGCGAGCACTACTGCATGAAGATGCGCGGCATCAACAAGGACGGCGCGACGATGCTCACCAGTGTGTTCCGAGGCAGCTTTCAGTCCGACGCGGCCGCACGGGCCGAGTTGATGGCCATGCTTGGATTGTCTCGCCAGTCGTCGGGTCATGCTTGTGGCTGACCCGTGGAGGCTGGCGTATTTGTGGTTTAGAAACCCCTTTTTTGGAGTTCAGTCATGTTGAAGAAGAGTTTGTTTGGAGTGACCGTGTTGGCCGTGAGTGCGATGGGCCTATCGCTGTTTTCCCCGGCCGCTGCGCACGATCACAAGGAATCCGCGAAGGCCAAGACCATCGTGGAAATCGCTGCGGGCAACGATGATTTCAGCACGCTCGTGGCCGCGGTCACCGCCGCGGGCCTTGTGGACACGCTCAGCGGCGAAGGCCCGTTCACCGTGTTTGCCCCGACCAATGCCGCCTTTGCCGCGCTGCCCGAGGGCACGGTGGAGTCCCTACTTAAGCCGGAGAACAAGGCCAAGCTCGTCGCGGTACTCACCTACCACGTGGTGCCCGGCAAGGTCATGGCCGCGGACGTGGTGAAGCTGTCCAAGGCCACCACCGTGCAGGGCAGCGACATCGCCATTGCCGTCGGCGACGACGGTGTGACGCTCAACGGCTCATCCAACGTGGTGAAGACCGACATCGTCGGGAGCAACGGCGTGATCCACGTGATCGACGCGGTGATCCTGCCCCCCAGCGAGTAAGCCCGGCTTACCGGCTGCGGATCGATTGACAACCTCAAGCCCATCCCCGTTCGGCCCATCGTGTGGGCCGGGCGGGTTTTTTTTACGTCACCCCCCCACGTCAGACCCCCCGCCTCCCCGCTGGCGAGCGACGCCCCCGGTCACCCCCGGACGCCCCCGGACGCCCCCGCCCCCCCTTCGCGTCCACAGCGCCAGACACCTGGCGACACCGGCTCTACACTACCCCTCATGGGCATCACGACTGGCCATCTGGAGACCGGCACATACGGGCGCGAGCAGGTGGACTTCCCGCCGCTGGACCACGGGCCTCTGGACCTGCGCGCTTGGTTTAGCTTCCCCCCCGTGGAGGGGCCGGCCCGCCCGATGGACCTGGAGGTCGGCTCGGGCAAGGGCACATTTCTAGTGCAGCAGGCG
The DNA here is from genome assembly GCA_041743835.1 of Phycisphaeraceae bacterium. GTDB lineage: Bacteria > Planctomycetota > Phycisphaerae > Phycisphaerales > Phycisphaeraceae > JBGTLW01. The sequence continues at coordinate 5,212 of JBGTLW010000191.1, forward strand.
GCCCTGACCCCCGAGGTGGATTACCTGGGCATCGAGTACGCCCGGGCCTACTACCGCCACGCTGCGGACCGTGCCCGGCGGCACGGGCTTGCCAACGTGCGGATGCTCCACGCCGAGGCAGGCATGTTCCTGCGCAACTTTGTCGCCGACGCGTCGTTCCGTCAGGTCCACATCTACTTCCCCGACCCCTGGCCGAAGAAACGGCACCACAAGAGGCGGTTCGTGCAGGAAAGCACGCTGCGTGAGCTGTACCGCGTGCTCGCCGCCCGGTCGGACGCCGACCCCCGGGCCGGGTGCATCCGCCTCGCGACGGACCATGCCGAGTATTTCGAGTGGATGACCGAACACGCGGGGAAGGTGGACGACCTGTACGAGCGGCTGCCGTTCGACCCGCCGGACTCGGCCGGGGCCGGCGAACTGGTGGGGACCAACTTCGAGCGCAAGTACCGCCTCGAAGGCCGAACGTTCAACGGGATGGTGCTCCGCAAGCGTTGACAGCGGTGGCGGTTGTCGTTTGGTTCTGCGTTAGGGTATGATCCGCTACCGTCCAAACATTGGAGACTCCAGACCATGCGCAACCTCAAAACACTCACCCTGTTCACCGCCCTCTCCACCGCAGCCCTCATGCTTGGTGGTTGCAACTCATCCGCCAAGAGCGACAGCCACGCGGACCCAGGCTCAATTGCCGCCCCAACCAGCGTCGCGGTCATCAGCCATCAGCACGGCCAGCAGTCAGCCGTCGCCGCGCCGACGCTCCGGCACATCACCTCGGCCGAGCAGTTCAAGGCCCTGGGCCTCGCCGATGCCAAGCCCGCCAACTTCAAGACGCAGGACATGATCCTCGTCGGCCTCGGCGAACAACCCACCGGCGGGTACTGGGTCCACATCACCCAGGTCTTCCGCGTCGGTGATGAGATCGTCGTGCAGGCCACCGTCAACCGCCCCGGCGAAGGCGACATGACCACACAGGCCCTGACCCAGCCCTACTGCATCGCCACCACCGCGAAGCTAGGCAAGGTCACCCTCTCCTCCGACTTCACCTCCGTCGCCGGCCAACAGCAAGCACAGTAAAGCGCCACTCACAGCGCACACATACACCCAACCCGAAGCCCAGGGATTGCAATCCCTGGGCTTCGGTGCAATCCCTGGGCTTCCCTTCACCCTGCAACCTAAAGAAACTGCCAATCCCCACCCAACCCGAGGTGCGGCGGCAGGTGGTGCCCAAACACCGTCCAGGCCCACAGCGCCGCGTTGGTGATCCCGTGGGACCAGATGATCGGCCCAAGCCCCCTGCGCTTCTCCACAGCCAACGACTCGCGGTTGGTCCACCACAACAGCGCACACCACACCAGACCACACGCGATGCAGCCAGCCCAGTCGCGCGGGATGTGGTTGAGCGTGAAGATCAGCGTCGAGGCGAACACGCCGAACATCGTCACGCGGCCCAAAGGCGTCGTCTCCAGTTGGTGCGTGAACATGCCGTGGCGGACGCCCGCGCGCCTGCCCCAGTCGGTGTGCGTGAGCCAATCGCCGATGATGGGCATGTCGCACAGCAACTGCACCACGCCGATGCCGGTCTTGCGTGCGTCGGACATGCCTCGGATCACCGCGGAGCGTGTGAACAACTCCTCGAACATCGGCACGACGATGGCCATGCCCAGCAGCCGGAGCACGAGCGTGGCCCACAGCAGGGCCGGGGCCGCAGCCGCCATCGGCCCGAAGGTGTCATCCTCATCCAGCGGGCGCACGCGCAGCTCGCCATAGAAAATCGTGTTGTACCCGTAGCCCAGCCCGACCCACGCCACGAACAGCCCAAGCCCCGTCGGCACCGCGAGCCAGTGGAACCGCCAATTCATCTCGGGGATCAGTCGGCGGTACCGCCACAGCAGCCAGACCACCACCACGCACTGGACCAGATACAACGCCGGGTACAACCCCAGCGCCTGCTTTGCCACCGCCAGGATGACCGCCATGAACCCGATGTACACGAAGAAGGGAAGGACGCGCGGGTGCCACGGGCTGGCAGCCACCCATGCGTCGAGCCGGGCAAGCGCCGAGTCTTGGCCGGCTGCGGGATCAGGCGGGCTGGAGGGGTCGTGTTCGTTCAAGTGTGGCCCGGGGTTACGGTGTCAGAGTCCGCGAATCGTACCCAGTCACTGCGCGTGATGCATCCAATCGACCGGAAAAAAACGCCAGCCCAGCGGGGTTAAACCCGCGATTCGCCGCTGGCTTCGAGCTCCGCGAGGATGCGCACCAGGTCCTTGCGGTCGCCCTTCTTCAGCCGACCCATCACCTGCTTGTGCAGCGACTGCATCGGCCCCGCGACCGCATCAAGCCGAAGCCGCCCCGCATCGGTCAACGACACCATTAACACACGCTTGTCCTTCGCGTCCTGCGACCTGCCGACCAGCCCCGCCTCCTCCAGCCGGCGAAGCAGCCGCGTCAAGTCCGGCGAAGCACTGCTCATCGCCTCCGCCACCCGACGCGACGCCAGCACCCCGCCCGCATCACGCAACACACACAGAACATCATGTGCCGCGGGGCTAAGCCCGTAATGCTTGAGCACCCGACCGATCCGCACCTGCAACAACCCCGCCACCCGCAACAACCGCACCGCCGCCTCCTCGGAACGCGAGGTATAAGCCCGCATCACCGACTCAGCCGACGCGAGCGAATCGCCTTGGGGTGGGACGGGCGCCTCACCCGTCATGTCGTCATCACGTGGCAGGTCTTGTTTTGGGCTGCGCCCAAACGACGGGCGAGACGCCCGTCCCACCGTCAGTTCCGGGGGCCGTTCCGGGGGATGTTCCGGGGGCCGTTCCGGGGGATGTTCCGGGGGATGTTCCGGGGAATGTTCCGGGGGATGTTCCGGGGGATGTTCCGGGGGCGTGGGGGTGGTGTTCATCGTAAATCAGTGGAGGAACAAGCGCAGGCCGGTGAGTGCCATGGTCATGTGGTGTTCGTCTGCCGCCGCGATGACATCTTCATCGCGGGCCGACCCGCCCGCCTGCGCGATGTAGGTCACGCCGGAGGCCGCTGCGCGGTCGAGGTTGTCGCGGAAGGGGATGAACGCGTCGCTGCTGAGCACGATGCCGGGCAGTTGCCCCAGCCAGTCGGCGCGCTCGGCCTGCGTGATCGGCTCGGGGCTTCCCACCAGTTGCGTGGCCAGGGCCGCACGCTCCGCCGCGTTAAGCTCGTGATACCGCACAAACGCATCAGCCGCGTTGACCTTCTCGCTCTTGGCAAGCCCATCTACGAACTTGAGCGACAGGGCCTTGGGGTGCTGCTTGAGCAGCCAGCGGTCCGCCTTGTCGCACGCCAGCCGGGTGCAGGCAATCCTGCTCTGCTGCCCCGCGCCGATCCCCACCGCCTGCCCCTGGTACCCCACCGCGATCGAGTTGCTCTGCGTGTGCTTGAGCGTGATCGTCGCCACCAGCAGCGTCTCCATCACACTCGGGGGCACTTCCCTGCGCTGGGTGACGACGCTGCTGAACGTTGCGGGCGTGATGGCGATGTCGTTGAACGACTGCTCCAGCGTGATGCCAAAGTCCGTGCGCGATTCGATGGCCGGGGGCTCATAGCTCGGGTCCATCTCAAGGACCACGTACTTCCCACCCTTCTTCGCGCTGAGCACCGCCAGCGCATCCGCGTCGTACCCCGGCGCGATGATGCCATCCGACACCTCGGGCTTGATGAGGTTGGCAAGCGACGCATCGACCACCTCGGACACCGCGATGAAGTCGCCAAAGGACGCCACGCGGTCCGACGATCTCGCGCGGGCGTAGGCTGTGGCCACGGGCGAGAGGTTGCCGTCATCGGTGTAGAAGTGCGCAGCACAAAACGTCGGGGACAACGGCGAAGCCACCGCAGCCCCCGCGGGCGAAACGTGCTTGAATGACGCGGCCGCAGCCTTGCCCGTCCCCGCCTTCAGGTCGCGCACAAGCTGCCAACCCCGCAAACCGTCCAACATGTTGATGTACGACGGCGAGCCGTTACGCACACGCAACGGCCCCTGTTCCCAAGGCGTCACCACGCGGGCGTGTGGCTGATTCGGGTTGCAACCGTACTTGAGCTTGATCTCCATCGGCACAGTTAAACAGGGATCAGCCCCGGCATCAAACCCAGCCAACCCACCCGCAGCCGGCTCCCGCCGCAGCAATCCACCGATGCACCAAACCGCCCGGCGTTGTGCCCGCACCGCCGCATCACTTACGATCCACCCATGGAACAACCCACCATCCACGTGCCCATCATGCGACTGCCGGGGAATGCGGACGGCCCGCTGCCCGCGTACCAATCCGACCACGCCGCGGGCATGGATGTCCACGCCTTCCTACCCGCGCCGCTCACGCTCGCGCCCGGCGAACGAAGCCTCATCCCCACGGGCTTCGCCATCGCCGTGCCCGTCGGCTACGAGGCACAGCTCCGCCCACGCTCGGGCCTGGCGACCAAGCACGGCATCACGCTGCCCAACACGCCGGGCACCATCGACGCGGACTACCGCGGCGAGGTGCGCGTGGCGATGGTGAATCTGTCGCACGAGCCATTCACCATCGAGCCGGGCATGCGCATCGCGCAACTCATCATCAAACCCGTGCCCCGTACCGTCTGGCACACCGTCACCGAACTGCCCGCAACCCAACGCGGCCCCGGCGGCTTCGGCCACACCGGACACTGAACCAAACCGCCACAACAGAGCCGCGCACGTAAGTAAGCGGTCCGCACAGTTACGGCACGACCCAACGCGCATGGGCGACCCATCGCTCCCTAACGGTCGCGGCTCTGTGAAGGCAAGCGAGTTGCGCCTTAACAGAGCCGCGCACGCAAGTAAGCGGGGGAGCCGCGTAACATGCCAGGCCCGATGTTTGGCCAGCACAGTTTGCCGCGGTGCCAAGCCGCCGCGCCCCAGAATCAAGCTCGCGCTCAAAACATCGGGGCCGATGTTCCCAATCCGCCCGCCCCGATTACTCCGAGCCTGTGAATTTATTAACCAAAGGTGGGGTTTCGTAGCACATCTTGTGCAAGCAAGCCAC
>JBGTLW010000192.1:0-3541 GCA_041743835.1 Phycisphaeraceae bacterium
TTGGGCGCTGACCCGCGCGGTGCTCGCCTGCTCCCGGTGCAAACGCGGCCCGGGCGTGGCGGTACACCAGTGGGTCCAGCGGCAGAGCCGACGCAAGCCGAAGAAGGCGGCGATGGTCGCCGCCGCGCGGAAGCTGGCCGAGGCGGTCTGGCGGCTGTTCAAGCTGGGCGAGGCGTTCGACCTGCGTCGGGCGTTCCCGGCCTAGGCCCACGCTGCGGCCGGCACACGCATCGATCAGCACACGACAGGTCAAGCATGACAGGCGACAGCGGCAAGCGACCACGGCCAGCCCGCCCATGGCACGGCGTCCACCCACGTGGACAAGTCCGCTTGAGCGGATCAAGCCTCCGGGTGATTGGGAAGCCGTGGCCACCGAACGAAACCGGATGGGACTCAAGAGCCCGCAGAGATGACCGGAACTGCTCCGCCCCAATGCTTGACAAAGGCAACTCATTCAGAGATGCCATGGTCAACGAGCTCCGCGAGGCGGGCCATGCGTGACACCCATGTCGCGTCCTGCATGGCCTGCGCTACGCCTGACCATGGCACCCGGCGACGAATTGCCGCACTGCCGCTGCCAAACATAGAGTGACGCGTGCTAAAGCGCTGCGACAGGTTCGGCCGGTGCAAGCCTCGCGTTGCGTTCCTTGATCCACTTGCGGATGGTGTCGCGCTTCGTGCCCCAGCCGCTGCCGGTCCGCTGCTTCAAGAACGCGGCATACATCTTGTCGATGGCGTCGGCCGCGGCGAGGGTGAGCTCGAGCCGGCGCTCGAGCAACTCGCGCGGGGTGGCGGCGTCTTCGATCTCCGGCAGGCGGATCGAGCTGACCACCAGCTTGTCGGCCTGAAGCGTGAGCTCCCAGTTCGACTCGCCATCGCTAAGCAGCACGCCGGCCTTGCGTGGCCACTTGCCCATCGCCAGCGCGTCGCCCGCCTCGGGTAGCCGTGTCGGCCCGCCGCCCACGATCTCCCCCCGCAGCGACTGCTTGCCACGCACGCCCCACGCGCAGTCCATATCCAGGCTGTTCATGATCGCGATGAAAAAGTCTGTGCCCGGCACCTCGCCGTCGTTGGTCTCGGTCAGCCACCACAGCCACAGCAGCCATTCGTTGCCCAGATAGTCCTTGAGATCGACCGACTGCGCGATCCACGGCAACTGCGGGATGCTCAGGTTGCGCGGCGCTTCGGAGCTCTCATGATCGGCGCTGGCTTCGGGGGGTGGGGCGGTGAAGCTGGAGGGGGACACATCCTCGTAGTCCCGCTGCTTGCCATCGGCCCGGAAAAACTCACCCGCGGCCACGCCCGCGCTCAGGTACTGCAACTCGCAAGCGAACGCCTGACGCATCTGACGGGACAGGTGCTCGATCACGGTCGTGCCCGCCGCCCCGCAGTAGAGCGTTCGGTTCTTGAGGTCCCACAGCACCTCCACCGACTTGGACTTGCGGAACTTGCCCGATGCCAGGTCCTCATCCATCTGCCGGCCCGCCAACTCCTTCGCGTCGCGTTTCTCGGCCTTGGAGGCAAAGCCGGTCGAACTCGCGGCTGCGGCGGCCTGCTCGTTGATCTTGCGATACGCGTTCTTCACCTCGCTGGGCACCTTGTGCGTATCCATCCGCAGCGCGAACAGGGCCGCGCTGCCCGGGATACCGCCCACGCCGAAGGCGATCTTGTCGAACGTGAAGCGCGTGTCGAGGATGTGCTCCGCGGTGACGAACCCGACCTCGATCTCATCCGGTGTGCCGATGTCCGTCTCGCGGAAGCGGTTCTCATTGAGGATGGACAGCATCGCCTCATCCACCGAAGCGGGCGTGTCGCCGGTGACTTGGAACTTGCAGTAGGTAACTCGGCCGGAGGTAAATGGCATGGTGCGGTCAGGCTCCAAAGCCCGGCAACTCCCGATGCCGGGGGCCCATCGCCGGGAGACGACGGGCTTTGTGGAAAAGTGGGGTTACGATTGTTGGTCTGGGGGTGATTGTATCGGCGCGCCGAGGAAGCGGGGCGTGGTCTCCACGATGACACGCAACGAGATCAGCACGGCGATGATCGCGATGATCCACGCCGACTTGCCGACGATGAAGAACTGCCAGCCCATCGGCACGCACAGCACCGCGCCGAGCACGAAGATAGCCCAGCGTGTCCGTGGGTTGGTCGGCCGAATCGTGGGGATCATGCACAGCCACACGTACGCGGGGAAGATCAGCCCGTAGCACAGCAGGAACAGCCGGTAGATCGTCTCGCCGGTGGTCATGGCCCCGGTGGTCGGGGCAGTGGTCACGCTGCCGCCGCGCACGAACCACCCGATACAGAGTGCTGCGGCCGCGATGACGATCAGGCGTGGTACGCTGTTGCGCCCGCCGCGCTGGCCGATCTCCTGGCCATGCACCGCGACGGTGAACGCGAGTTGGATCGTCAGGTGCACCGCCAACACGGTGTTCCACGTCGCGGGCAGCTCGAAGGGCTGGCTGGCTAAGGCGGGGAGCAGCAGCCCGGCATACATGAGCGTGCCCACGATCATCGCGAAGAACACCACGCCGAACCCGATGCCAAACGCCAGCGCCCCGGTCAGCGGCTCGGTCGCGGCCCGCGCGCGGTGGAACGTGAGGTCGAGGTAAGGGCAGCACATAAACCCGAGCACCGCCGCCGGGGCGAACATCACCAGGTCGAACGTGGTGAGGCGTGGGGTGATGGCAGCGGTCTCCCTGAAGACCCCGACCCACACGTCCTCCGGCGCGATGATGTAGCCATACACCAGCCACAGCGCCGACGCGCCCGCCACCACCACCGCTACGAGCCCGGCCGAACGATCAGAGCGGACGCGTGACGCGATGATGAGAGTCGCACCGATGGCCGTGCCCGCCATCCAGAAACCCCACTGCCGCATCATGAGCCAGCCGAGCACGAAGCCGTGATACGCGATCGTCACCTCGCTGAAGCGCAGGCCCATCGCAAGGTGCTTCTCGACAATGTAGGCGCTCCACCCCGGCTTCCAGAGCACCGTGCCCATCGCCGCAGCCCCCAGCACGTTGGGCACCGCGAACACGACCCAGCCCCACGGCCCATAGTCCCGCAGCAGCAGCACGGGAAACACCATCCCGATGATCCACGTCCACGAACAGCCCAGGAAACATGCCCAGAGCAGCGTCGGCAAAACGCCACGCTCAAGCGGGGGGTCGGTGGGTACTGCAACTGCGGCCGGGGACGGCTTGGGCATCCGAGCAGTTTAGACCAATTCACAGAAGCAGCCGAGGTGCCCACACAAAATGCCTGGACGTTTAGCGGGGGGCGTCCGCCCCCCCCCGCCCCCCCCCCCCCCCCCCCCCCCCCCCCCCCCCGCGTCTCTCTTGTAGCGAGCCGCTCGCTACTTGCAGACAAGTCATGACCACGGTATGTGTGCAAATGCAACGGAGCGATCATAGCATGGTGTCGTCGCATGCACAAGGCAGCCTGGTGTGTGAGCTTCACTGAAGCTCCAGTCATGGACGGGGTTCAGGGCGCAGCGAGAACCATTGCTACACCCGAGCATCGCTGCACGTCGTCTTGA
>JBGTLW010000193.1:0-6329 GCA_041743835.1 Phycisphaeraceae bacterium
TTGCCGCAGCCGCCCCGCTTGCCTGGCCCACGGCGCGATGGCCGGGTGCAGGACATCGCCGTGCGTGATCATGACCTGCCCGCCGCACAGCCGCATCGCGCGCCGCTCGGCAATGAGCGGGTCGTGGTTGCCAGCAATGAAGACGAGGTCAATCCCCTCCCCCTCGCAGAAATCCCGCAGCGCGATCACCTCCCGCGCCGCTTTGGCCCGGTACCGCGCGTCGTGGAGCTCCGCGGCGTCGCCGTTGATGATCAACTGATCCGCGCCACGGAGCAGCGGGCGCAGGGCGTCGACCGAGCCCGCCCCTCCATGGGGCTTACCCAGGTGGGTGTCCGAGATGACCACGATGCGCTGCTTGCTCTCCACCCAGACCCTATCGGGTCGATCGGGGCGGCAGTTTGATCGCGGGGGCATACGGTTCTTGTAAACAACGCAACCAACGCTTGTGCATCGCAAGCGACCGGTATCATGCCGTCATGCCGCACTTTGAGCTGACGAAGACCGGGAGCCTGATCCAACGCCCCGCCGACATGCCCGGCCCGGGGCCCTACTACACCACGCTGGTGCCGATGCGTGCGGTGAAGGGTTTTCCGTTTGAATATGCCTTGTACTTCTCGACGGACCACCACGCCGGGGATGGCGGCATCTGGTTGTATGTCTGCGACGGCCCGCCCACGGACGCGGCAAGCTGGATGTCTTACGACGAAGCGGTCAAGCGCGGCCGGTTCGACCACCTCGCACACAAGCCCGCACGCAACCCCATCTTCCACGACACCGTGCAAGGCGACGGCCACACCGAGACGCCACACGCCAACGTGATCGACGGCAGGGCCTATCTCACCTACCACAAAAACAACCTCGGCCCGACGCAGGCAACCCTGCTGGCCACCGCGACCGATGGCGTGAACTTTACACGCATCCACGGCGAGGACGACTCGGTCATCCTCAGCTATGACCCGGCAAAGAGCGTCGGCGACGGACACACCGGTTACTTCCGCTGGGCGGCGAACCCCTTCGCGGGGATCACGCAGCGATACGTCGGCTACTCGCTGCACGGGGGCACCAATGTCAACAGCTACTCCGCGATCTGGGGATCGCACGACGCGGAGCACTGGGAGATTCTGGATGTGCTCGACCGCCCGCTTGGCCTGGGCGTTGAAGAGCACGACCGCTGCATCATCTGGCACGAGATCGACCCAGCCTCCGTCCGCGCGCTGGGCTCCGGGGAGTACACGGCCATCTGCGGTGTGGGCACACCGGCAGCGGGAGCGGCGACACGCGTCACCGAGTTGTACGAAATCTACCTGGCCGACGACGGACGCACGCTCACCCGGCGTAGCCGCAAGCTGCTGGCCTGCGGCGGCAGTGGTTGCGACGACGCCGAAGAACTGACCGCGCCCACGTGTGTCCAAATCAACAACACGCTGCACCTGCTTTACGTCGGCGCGAAGGACGGCGGCAAAGTCAACACCATCATGGGTGCTTCCGGGCACTTTGCTGCCGACAGCCCACGGGCTTTGCCCCTACCCGCCGAGGAGCAGCGACGGCATATCCACCAAGCATGATGTTCCCAGTTCATCGCAAAACCGCTGAGCCACGCCTCACGAATCCCCGATCACCTTCTTCCGACGCAGGATGTGGTGGTAGTGCTGGGCGAAGCGGTGGGCTTCATCGCGGATCGCCTGGCACAGTTTCAATCCCTGGTTCTCGCGCCCGAGTTTGATCGGCTCGGCACGCCCCTGCTGGTAGATCAACTCCTCCTTCTTCGCCAGCGAGATCACCATCGGCGGTTTGTGCGGCATATCCGCGAGCGCTTCCAAGGCCGCGTGAAGCTGGCCAAGCCCGCCGTCGATGATGACCACATCGGGGTAGAGCTCGTGGCCCTCGCCGGCCTCGCGATACCGGCGGGAGACCACCTCGCGGATGCTGCCGTAGTCGTCGTTGATGCGCCCGCCTTGGCCGGGTGGCGCGGCCTTGATGCGGTAGCGGCGGTACTCGTTCTTCAGCGGCCGACCATCCACAAAGCAAACCTTGCTCCCCACCGTCTCGCCCCCTTGCAGGTGCGCGATGTCGATGCACTCCAGACAGCGGATCGGCTCCTCCATCCCCAGCGTCTTTCGCAAACTCTCAAGCCCCTTCTGCGGGTCCACGAGAAAAGACTCGGCCTCGGGTTGCCAGCCGTCCTTGCGCGAGCCACGGTCGTCGAGCTTCTCAATCGCCTTGATCTGGTCACGCAGCACCGCGGCCCGCTCGAAGTTTAGCTCAGCCGACGCCACCGCCATATCCTCGCGCATCTCCCGCAGCATCACACTCCGCTTGGAGCCGATGAACCGCACAAACCCGTCGATATCCGCGCGGTAATCCTCCCTGCTGATCTTCGCGGCACACGGGGCGGTGCATTGGCCGATCGGGTGCAGCAGGCACGGGCGGAAGTATCGGCGGGGGTCTTTCTCGTCGGCCGCCGGCTGCTTGATCTCCAGATGGCACGTGCGGAACTTGAACACGCGCTGCAACAACTGAACCGACTCGCGCAACGCATACACACTCGTGAATGGCCCAAAGACCTTGGCACCCCGGAAACTCTCATCGCCCGGCTGACGCGTGATGAACACCCCCGGGAACTCGTCGCGCAGCGTGACCACCAGGTAGGGAAACGTCTTGTCGTCGGTCAGCCTTTCATTAAACCGGGGGTGGAGGTCTTTGATGAGGCGGTTCTCGGTGAGCAGGGCCTCCCACTCCCCCTCGCACTCGATGGTGTCAAAGTCATCCACCACATCCAGCAGGCCCGCCTTCTTCGGGCCGAGGTGCGCGGCTGGGCTTTTCACCGTGGCGGGTTGGAAGTACGAGCTGACACGGTTGGGCAGGACGGACGCCTTCCCGACGTAAAGCACAAGGCCCTTCGCGTCTTTCATGAGATAGACGCCGGGCACTCTCGGTAGCGCACGGGCCTTGGCAAGCAGGCGGGCGAAGCGATCCGGGTCGTCTGGCATCGGTTGAGATTGTAGGCGGGACCGGCAGACGAAGAACCCGCGACGCGGTGCCATGGTCAATGAGCGCAGCGAGGCGGGCCATGCGTGGCATCCCCCACGTCGTCCATGGCCTGCGCTCCGCTTGACCATGCCACCCAATCACAGCTCTCACACCACATCAGGCGGCCCGTCGGCTGAGGGCAATCGGGATGACAGCGGGACGGCAGGCAGTTACGATGATCGCTTCAAACCATCGTCGTTTGATACGTTTCCCCGACTTTCACCCCACTCCTCCGGAGCGACTGCCATGGCCTTCTACGACATCAAGAACCCAACCCAGACCGTCCGACCCGACAAAAACAGCATCGTGCTCGTGGTCAACGGCGACCTGCGCGACAGCGCCAACGCTGTGTGCTGGAAAGCACAGCACGCCATGGAGTGCATCCTCGCCGACGCCATCGCGGCGGAGGGCAAGAACCTCGTCCGTGCCCACGGCTACGACGACGGCGTCAAGCACGGCTTCATCAACAGCCAGAAGATGGGCATGGCGGTCTTCGCCCAAATCGACAGCCGATCACCCATCATCGTGGCCGAGGCGGTCTGGCAGTATTCCCATCACATCCTCCACGGCCTGCTGTCCCATGCCGCGCCGATCCTCACCGTCGCCAACTGGTCGGGCACCTGGCCCGGTCTGGTCGGCATGCTCAACCTCAACGGCTCACTCACCAAGGCGGGCGTGGAATACTCCACCCTGTGGTCCACCGACTTCACCGACGCCAAGTTCAAGCGCGGGCTCAAGTCCTGGCTGGACACCGGCAAGGTCAAGCACGCCACGTCACACGCCAAGCGTGCGTCCGCGAAGATGCTGACCGCCAAGGCTCAGAAGGTGGGCGACAAGCTTGCTGCGGACCTGCGGAAGAACAAGGCCATCATGGGCGTGTTCGACGAGGGCTGCATGGGCATGTTCAACGCCATCATCCCCGACCACCTGCTCTCGCCGACCGGCGTGTTCAAGGAACGCCTCAGCCAATCCGCGCTCTACTACGAGATGACGCAGGTCAAGAAGAAGGAAGCCGAGGACGTGTTCGACTGGTACGTGAAGAAGGGCTTCACGTTCCACTTGGGGAAGAAGCACAAGAAGCACCTGACCAAGGCGCAGGTGCTCGACCAGTGCCGGATGTATATCGCGGCCGTGCGCATCGCGGATGACTTCGGCTGCGCGACGATCGGCATCCAGTACCAGCAGGGGCTTAAGGACCTGTGCCCCGCGTCCGATCTTGTCGAGGGCACGCTCAACAACACCGATCGCCCGCCGGTCTTCTCGCGCGACGGCAAGCGCGAACTCTTCCGGGGCCAGTGCATCCCCCACTTCAACGAGGTCGATGAGTGTGCCGGGCTCGATGGCCTGATGACCAAGCTCGTCCACGATGAACTGGGCCAGCCCCCGGAAAACACGCTGCACGACCTGCGATGGGGCGACTTCGACCCCACGGGCACGACCGAAGAATACGTCTGGGTCTTCCTCATCTCCGGCAGCGCACCGCCCGCCCACCACATCGGCGGATGGAAAGGCAGCGACGGCCACCGCCAACCCGCGATGTACTTCCCCAACGGCGGGTCCACCCTCCGAGGCATCGCCAAGCCCGGCGAAATCATCTGGTCCCGCATCTGGGTCGATGGCTCCCCCGCCCCCGCCCCCGGAATTAGGGGCAAGTCTTCAGGTGGAACTTCCGGGGGAACTTCAGGGGGCGGGAAATTGTGCATGGACCTGGGCCGGGCCGAGGTGATTACGCTGCCGAAGGAAGAGACGCAAAGGCGCTGGGACGAGACCACCCCCCAATGGCCCATCATGCACGCGGTGACCTACGGCGTAACACAAGACCAGATGATGGCCCGCCACAAATCCAACCACATCCAATGCGCCTACGCCAAAGACGCCGCCGCCGCGGATCAAGCGATGCTCACCAAAGCCGCGATGGCCAAGGCGATGGGTATCGAGGTGACGCTGTGTGGCACGAAGAAGGATGGCAAGGCGTGGTAAAGTGTTTTGACGGTCCACCGGGGCCGTGGACGAAGCGAGGCCATCCCCCGCCAACCCCACGGCCCCGAACGGCCTCGCCGTAGGTCCGGGCCGGCCCGGACAATGCACTGAAAAACCTGTCCGGGCAGGCCCGGACCTACGGAACTTGCTCCGGAGAACAAGCATGAAACACCTCGCCCTAGTCGCTCTATTCGCTCTTCTGCTGACGGCGGTTGGCTGTGAGGATTCACGCGCCAAAGAACGCAAGGCAGCCGTCGAGCAGCCGCCGGCCGAGACCTTCGAGGAGGCGTTGCGGCGGGAGGGCTATGTCTTCTCGCACGATCTTGTTCCAGCGGGTCCGGGATCGGCCTACATAGTGCTGGACGAACAGGTGTGGTTTCTAAATGGTGCGGAGGCCAGACGCGTGACCGATGCCGCTCAGGATGAGGAGTCGCCGCGGTAGGTGAGCACCCACAGCGCCGCGCTGGCCAGGCCGATCGACGCCACCTCCATCCCGTAGCGAACCAGATCCACGCGGTAGACACTCACCGCGTAGCCGCCGTGAAGGTAGTTGCGGTTACGCTCACGATCGGACCTGCTGCGCAGGCGCTCGCCCTCGTCCGGCTTGGGTGGCCAGACCAGCGGCAGGCGTCCCGCCGGGTAGTGGATGTTGTCGCCGGCCAGCAGCCGCGTGGCCATCGCCGGCGGGAAGAGGGTGATGCCCAGCAGCAGCAGGCAGGCCAGGCCCAGAATCATCCGGTGGGGTGTGTGCATGGGCCTGATGGTATGGGTTACGGGGTCAGCCTGCGCGCTTCCTCCACCATCTCCGGGACCGGATAAAGGGTCGGGAGTGCCCTGTAGAAATCCTCCCCAGACATAGACGATCATCACGTTGTGGGTGATGCAACGCAGGGCCATCTCGCGGCGGCGGGTGCGGTAGGTGCGGGCACCCAGCGCTTCGCCCTGGTGCTGCTTGAGCATGAACATCACCGTCTCGCTTTGCCAACGCTGGCCGTAGCTCTCTTCATCGAAGTCGGCGGCCATCAGCCAACGCCACTTGTCGGTCGGCAGGTTCTCGGTGGGCCGGCCGATCTCCGGGGGGATGATCGATTCGATACCCATGTCGCGCAGCGTCTGATGGTTGTGGGCCGAGTCGAACCCCGCGTCGGCCAGCAGCTTTGTGTGGGGTGGGTGTCAAGTCCGGGCTGGCCCGGACCTACAGGGATGACTTGATGAGGCAGGTTGGGGGTCAGGCCCGCTTGCGAGGGATTCAAACCCACTTCCGGGGGGCTTGGGTACGCTTGCGGGGGGTTTGGGGCCGGGCGGGGCGGGTTTGGGAG
>JBGTLW010000194.1:0-5005 GCA_041743835.1 Phycisphaeraceae bacterium
GGTGACCCCGCCCCCGCCCGCCGACGCCGAGCGCCGTGAAGCCGCCACCCCCGAGTCCAAGCCCACCCACGAGAACACCGACCGCAAGGGCGAGCCCGAGCGCCGGTGGGGTGATGGCGAGCGTGGCCCCATGAATCTGCCCCGGCTAAGCGACGAGGATGTGGCCGAGATCCTCGCCTTGATCGATGAGCTGGACCCCGACCTCGCCGAGCGCCTCCGCGTGCTGCGGACCGAGGAGCCCAGCCGATTCGACCGCGAACTCGCCCGCCGCTACCCCCGCTACATCTGGCTGCTGCGCATCAAGCGCTTCGACCCCGCCATGTACGAGCTGCGCGTTGAGGATGTCAAGCACGCAGCCCGGACGCAGCGATTGGCCAGGCAATACCACGCCGAGCAAGCAAACCCCGAGGCCGCCGCCGCGCTGCGCAAGGAGCTTGAGGCCGAGGTGGCCGCTCACTTTGCCTTGCGTCAGAAGATCAGAGCCGCGGAACTCGAACGCCTCGAGCGCCGCCTCGAAGAGCTCCGCGCCCAGCTCCGCGAACAGGCCGAGGACCACGACGCCCAGGTCCAGGCCCACCTTGAGAAACTCTTGGAAAAGCCCGACACCCCCGCGGACGACAGCCCCCCACAAAACACCGCATCTCAAGACCAAGACCAGTAACCGCAGGCCGCGCAACTTTTCTCACGCAATCACACCGCGTTAATCACCAGCCTATCGCACCCAAAGCCGAGAGATCGCCATCCCTCCGCCCCCCCACCGATGCGATCCCCCTTGCCCCGCCCGCTCGGCTACCACATCCGGCCCGGCAAGCACGACCTCACCGCGGAGGACTGGGACCGTTTCATGGACTTCGCACACCAGCGATGGAACAGATCGCCCAGCCCCGCGCGCGCTGAGCACGGCGCCACGCAGCTTCCACAACGCGGATCACACCACCCCCGACAAAAGCAAGCGAGCCCAAGCCCCTGAATCGTGTGGGATACTGTAAGGCGAGCCTGCCGCTCGCCCGCAACCCTTCACAACAGCACAACGCCTATGTCGCACACCCCACAAACCAGCGTATCGCGTCCCCTTTCACGCCGTGAGCAATGGGTCAATCACTTCGCCTGGCTCGACGGTTGTGATCCACGCATCGAGTTGCAGCAGGCGCGGGATGAGGGCCGCGACCTGGGTGAGGTGGAAGCCGCGATGCAGCGTCTGATCGCGGTGCCACCGCCGGACGACCACTGGGTGCTTCACTTGGGCGGCGATCGGGATGAGGTGTGGCTGGCGGAGGCCGCAGCTTTGGTGGATGCGGTGCAGGCGCTGCCGATCCGCGCCGATTACACCTACCACGAACCGAGCGATCTGGCGGGTATCCACGCGGCACGCCCGCAGCATGGCCCGGCCGTGCCGCGCTACACCGGCTCCGCAGAGGACTTGGGCGCCCGCATCCTTGGCGGTGTGCTGGGGCGATTCTGTGGCTGCCTGCTGGGCAAGCCCGTCGAGGGCTACACGCGCCAAAGCATCCGCGTGTTTGCACAGGAAACCGGCAACTGGCCGCTGCGGTTCTATTGGTCCCGGCCCGACACGCAGCAGCAAGCCCGCATCGCCGCAGCCAAGCCAAGCCATCTGCCCTCGCAACGACTCACGGGCCAGTACGCCGGCGAAATCACCGCGATGGCCGGCGATGACGACGTGAACTACACCGTCACGGGGCACGAGATCGTCAAGCAGTTCGGCTCAGCTTTCACACCCGATGACGTCGGCCGCTACTGGCTGGAGAACATCCCGCTGGCGCACACATGCACCGCAGAGCGTGCGGCCTACCGAAACCTTGCCAACGGCATCGTGCCGCCCGGCAGCGCAACTCATCGCAACCCCTTCCGCGAGTGGATCGGGGCGCAGATACGTGCCGATTACTTCGGCTACGCGAACCCCGGCGACCCGCAACGAGCCGCGGAATGGGCATGGCGCGATGCCTCGATCAGCCACGTCCGCAACGGGATCTATGGCGAGATGTGGGTCGCGGCGATGATCGCAGCCGCGTATGTCCTCGACGATTGGGAGCAGGTCATCCGGGCCGGCCTCGACCAGGTCCCCAGCCGCTGCCGACTCGCACAGGACGTCGGTCGCGTGCGCGACTTGTATCGCGCAGGCGTGACGTGGGAGCAGGCCGCCGAAGCCATCCACCAGCAATGGAACGAGTCGGACCAGCACAACTGGTGCCACACCAACACCAACGCCCAGGTGGTCGTGCTGGCGCTGCTCTGGGGTGAGGATGACTACGAACAAACAATCACCCGCGCGGTGATGCCGGGGTTTGATACCGACTGCAACGGCGCGACCAGCGGGAGCCTGTGGGGGGTCATGCATGGGGCGGACGCGATCCCCACCAAGTGGACCAGCCCGCTCAACGACCGTGGCGTGTCGAGCATCGGCGATTGGCGGAGTTACAAGATCACTGACTTGGCCGCAGCCATGACCGCAACCGCCCTGAAGCACCGCCCCCCCGTTTAGCCGCGGGTTTCCCCCGCGTCCCCATCGAAACAACGCACCCCACCCCGTGCCCATCCCCCCGTTTAGCCGCGGGCGTCCGCCCGCGCTGGCCCCGCCCCATGAAGCCGACCCCGCCGTCGACCCCCAGTGCGAGGCCGTTGGCGGCCATGAAGTGGTTGACCCCCGTCCACGAGGTGGGCTCGGCCGTCTGCTTGAGCAGAGAACGCGTCATGGTTGAGCCTCGACGACAGCCTCCGCGCCCGCCCGCGAGATGGAGCTGCAACTGAAGGTGTTGATCCATGATGTGCTGATCGTCAGACGCTGCGCATAAAGCGGGTTGCAACAGAGCCGGAGCGTCCCCGTTTCGATACTCTAGTTTTGTATAAACGTAGTATCAGTGATATGACGCAAACGATCACGCTTCCAGTTAGGCAGCCGGTGCCGAAGGCAGCAGTCCCCAAAGCAGTACGTACCGAAGGGTTACCATACATTTGAGACTGATCCATCTCAAGCCAATGATGTACAAAGAAAATCACGGCGACGGCCAACACACCCGAACCCAGGCAAACTACGCTATTCCAGCCAATCGAAAAGCTCTTGAGCGACAGACTGCAAACTATAAGAATCAACATTGCAAAAACGAACATCGCGATTCCGCCGATGAATAGTATCTCAAAGGTCAGACCTATAAACATCATAATTATTTTGTGATAAATTCGGTTTTGTTATACAAAGTCATTTTGATCGTGTTGCCAACATCACTTAGACAAATCGACTTAAGCAAACTTTGATGCAATGTCTATGGTAGAGTTCCGGACACTTTACTGCAATCAAGGTATCGAAACGGGGACGCTCCCCTTTTTTTCTCATGGTGTCGTACTCCTCGGTGTTCGGGGACGGGCGTGGTAGTTCACACCCAAAGTACGCCGCCGTTTTCAATTCGTCATCCACAACATTCAGTCATACCTCTCCATCCCGCCGTACCTGCTCCGCCACTTGTAAAACGTCGCGGCGCTGATCCCGTGCTCACGGCAGATATCCGCGACCTTGAGGCCCGCATCCTGCTGCCGGAGGATCGATACGATCTGCGATTCACTGAACTTGCTCATCTTCATCAAAAGGCTCCTTGGGTAAGGGGATTCTAACGGGAGCCTCTGCTTTTGAATGAGTGGATTTGAGGGGGGATTACACCATGCCGTCCACGCTACAACGCCTCGCAACCCGCGTCAAAACGGGGAGCGTCCCAGTTTCGATACTCCCGATACTTGACACCTCTCCCCATTTCTTTTTTCACTTTTCTGCCACTATGGCTTGAAGGCATACTCTCCTTTAATATTTAATGCTATAATTTCCTTTTTTCGTAGCAACCTCTGCATGCGTAGGTGATAGCCTAACCCGTCATACGGCAAATCATATCTGTGCCCGCCTCCCCGCATGTCATGTTGCCGCCAAGACACGATCAAGAATCCGCCATTTTCTTTGTACTCTAGCGTTTCTAGGACTTTCTTAATTCCATGCTCGCCAGTTCCCATAGGAACTTCGTCCAAGTAAAATTTGGCCTTATCTGGATCGCCAAGTCCGTTATAGTCTTCCCATCGCAGAACATAAATATCATATATATCATGCCCATACAGGCTAGGGGAAACGCTGTCGCGGCACGTGCTACATGATGCGCATGTCAACACTGCTGCGAGCATAAGGCAGCGTTTGACAATCATCTTTATGCTATTTGTCCGCATAATCATCTTCTCGTTGGTGGGGGTATCGAAACGGGGACGCTCCCCGTATTCTACGCCCCATCCTTTCTTGGCCGGCCGGGGGGCCGGAGGGTGGATTGTAGGCCGTGGCGGGCGATCATGCGGGACACCCACGACGCGCTGCCGTAGGGCCGGTCACGCTTCGACGACAGACGCAACGCCTCAAGTTCCTCGCCATTGATCGGCGTGTTCACCGTCCGCAGCCAGTGACTCGGCCGGTTGAAACGGCCAGGATCATCCACCCCGCTCGCGGGAAGGGGCCACGGCGACAGCATCGCCCTAGCCTGCTCATCCCCGAAACGCCAACGCCACAGGCTCGACCACCGCCAATCCTCCGCGCGCTCGACCAGTGATGCCCGCGCCGCGTTGCGCTCGACATACCGGCAGGCCGTCAGGAAGTGCGCATCATCTTCAATCAGGAACGACTTGTACCGGCCCTGATACAGTCGGCCAATCCCGACCTGGCTGTGGGCGACGCGGTAGCGGCCCGCGTGGGTCGTGGTCAGCCATTTCATCATCTGCCCCATCGCACCGTCGGCATGGGTCTTGATGACCATGTGCCAGTGGTTGCCCATCACGCAGTAGGCCAGCAGGCTGACCGCCCCATTCGCCCGTGCCGCCGCCTCTTCAAGCGCCCGCTCAAACGCCTCGAAGTCGGCGTCCTTGCGGAACATGCGGTAGCGGGCGTTGGCGCGGTTGAGGACGTGGTAGCAATGCCCGGCGATATCCAGACGCGGTGCTCGTGCCATGCCGTCCATGCTACAACGCC
>JBGTLW010000195.1:0-2853 GCA_041743835.1 Phycisphaeraceae bacterium
CACGCTTGAACTGCTCGTCGTAGGTCGGCCGAGGCTTGCGGGTCTTCTTCGATTCGGTCATGGTCGGGCTCCGTGGGTTGCGGTGAAAGAGCACCATCTTCCACCACTTCCCCGCGCCCGTCACTTGGGGGGAAGCTCAGGGATGTCGTCGTCGAGATAAAACTTGATCTCGCCTTCACCCCACCACCCGTTGTTGTTCAGTCCCCATGCCAAGTATGTCCCCGCGTAGTGCCCTCGGCCGGCGACGCCCTCGGCGATGGTGTACACGCGGCGGTACGGCAGGGGGTTGACGCGGCGGAACTGTGCGTGGAAGTAGGCCGCGTCTTCGGGCACGTCGCCGAGCTCGTAGTTGACCTGGTAGAACAGCCGGAGGTTCTTGTCCGGGTGTCGGTTCTCGATGGTCATGCGGCAGTGCTTGCGGAAGGGCATGGGCCAGTAGCAGTTAAACGCGTTGCCCGGGTTCACGCACACCGGCAGCGAATTGAGCGGCGCGAATTGGTCGAAGCTGGTGAAGGCCGAGGCGAAGAAGTCGCCCAGCGGGCACTGGACACTGGGCTGGTCTTGGCCGTCCCAGTACACCCGGAGGATGACATCGCGGTAGGGCAGCCCGGCTGGGGTCATCCACATGCTCTTGATGGTGCCTGGCCCTGCGATGTCGGCCATGGTGAAGGTTTGGCCGGGCTTGATGTCCATGCACGGCCGCACCTTCCAGCCGACGCCAAGCTCGCGCGAGCAGGGGTGCTCGGGGTCCACGTGCCGACCGCCCCCGCCGGGTTCGCCGGTGGGGTTTTCCGCGGAGATCGAGCGTGACTTGGCGGGCACCAGTCGCGCGAACGAGTCGGGCCAGGATGCGTTGGGTTGCAAGGCGATGCTCCAGCGAGTGGGTAGGGGGAAGCGAAGCGGTGAGTTTATCGGCTGCGCAGCACGCGAGCAACAGTTGCAGGCGGCCGCGCCCACGGGTTATGTTACCGGCACGCGTCGGCCGCCGTCGCCCCTGCGCAGCAGGCAAACGCGGCCTGCCCGCACTGGCTTATGACGCGGTGCGGAGTGTGGATCAATCGCGTACGTGTCCTCAGGATGGCATATGCTTGCCCGCTGTCGTTGTGCTCGCCATACGCCCGCAAAAGTGTGCATGGGAATCGAACTTTGAATACCGATACCAACACCACCCCGCCGCGTGTCTGGCTCCACACCGATACGCCCGGCCCACAGACGCGCGCGTTCCGCAGATCGTTTGAGATCGTCGGCCAACCCACCGGCGCGATGCTGCGCCTGTTTGCCGAGGCGCGGTACCTGCTCTGGGTCAATGGTGGGTTCGTCGAGGCCGGGCCCGCTGCCCACCACCCGATGCGCGCCCCGTTCGACACGTATGACATCACCGCGATGCTCCGGCCGGGCGTGAACACCCTCGCGGTGCTGGTGTACGCGACTGACAGGGGCACGCACCAACACATCCCCTCCGGCGAGCCGGGCCTCTGTGCCGAGTTGACTTGGCGCGACGAGCGCGGAGCGAGCGGCCTTGTGTCCGACGATGCTTGGCGGGTCACGGCCCAGACCGGGTGGGTCTTCGGTACACCCAAGCGGGGCTGGGCACTGGAGCCGATCGAGCAGTACGACGCAAAGCTTGAGCCACACGGCTGGCGCGAGCCGGGGTTCGATGATTCGGGTTGGGCCTCGGCCGAGGTCTTGGCGCTGGGCGACACGGTTCCCGGCGGGGTCCAAGCCGTGCCGCGCCCGACGCCGACGCTGCGGCACCATTGGGTCTTGCCCAGCAAAGTGATGGGGGTGTATGCCGTGCCCGGAACGGTTGAGCCGATCGATGCGGGCGCTAAGAGCAGCGCGCTGGCGGAGCAATTGCTTGGGCTGACGCGCGAAGCGCCGCCTGATGCTGTCCGCGTGACGCGAGGTGAGGCGCCGGGCTCGCTGAGTATCGCGGGCCTCACCGCCGATCGCGGCGTGGTTGTCGAGCTGGACCTCGGCGCTTTCCACGTCGGGCAACTGGTGCTGGAGGCGCAATGCGCGAGCCCCGGCGTGATCGATCTGGCATGGAGCGAGGTGCGGGGCGTGGGCGGGCGCGTCGATTGCCTGCGCAAGGGCACTTCGTACGTGGATCGCCTGCACGCGGTCAGCGGCAAGCTGGATTGGCGGCCGATCGGCTTCTCGGGCATGCGGTATGTCGCTCTGGTGCTGCGTGGGTTTGAGGGCACGGTCCAGGTCAACCGCCTCGCGCTCGACGCCACCGAGCCGGACCTTGCTTGGTCCGCCGAGTTCCACTGCGATGATGAAAAAATCAATAAAATATGGCGTTTATGCGAGCGGACGATACGTGTCGGCACGCAGGACGCGCTGATGGACTGCCCCACACGCGAGCAGGCGTCCTACATCGGTGACGGCCAACCCGTTGCCCTGTGGATCGCCCGGCTCACCGGGGACACGCGCTACTGGCGCGACCTGGTCCTCGAACAGTTCCGCCGCCAAGCCACCAACGGCCTTGTCCGCAGCACGCCCTATTCCTGCTTCGACTCCACGCTCATCGACTACACACTCATCGCCATCCTCGGCACACGCGACTACCTGCGGTGGACCGGCGACCGCGACACCGTTTCGCAGGTGCTCCCGGCCGCGCGGCGCGTCATGCGCTGGTTCGACGACACCCGTGATGGGCACGGTATGCTCGCGTGGCACTGGCAAAGCGACCGGGGCGACCGCCCGCCCGAGCACCGCTTCGACCCCGATGGGCCGCGGCTTGAGCACCGCAACCTTTTCATCGACCACCCCGGCCTCGGCTGGCACAACCCGCACGATGCGGGGATCGACCGCCGGGGCACCAACGCCGCGATCCACGCGCTGCTC
>JBGTLW010000196.1:0-1627 GCA_041743835.1 Phycisphaeraceae bacterium
CGGCTCACGCGAGCGGCCCCTGCGCATCAGCGCCCTGCACGACCGTGGGCTGGACGTGCTGACGCGGTGCGTGCTTGAAAGGCTCGGGCTTGCGGAGTTGGAGCCGCCACGGCTGTGGGCGTTTTCACCGACGCTCCGCGCCGCGGTGGCCGGCGATACCCACGCGATGCAACGCTATCTCTGGGGCGATGGCGTTGTGCGCTAAAAAGTGTGCGGCAAGCTGGGGTATGCGACAAGGTGGGGTGCCATGGTCAACGAGCGCAGCGAGGCAGGCCATGCGTGACAACCCGCCCGCGTCATTCATGGCCTGCGCTTCGCTTGACCATGGCATCCCATCAATTCTCGCACGTCAACAAAGTCGATCACGCCCGGCCCGAGGACCGCGCGCGTGCTGAGCCGTGCTCCAATAGCCCGATCATCGCCAGCACCGCCATGGCCGCCAGGGCGATGATGGCGGCGTGCCACGGCTGGACGCGGCCCATGACCAGCCCACCCAGCCCCGTCGCCGCGGTCGCCAGGTAGATCACCCCCACCGCCCGCCGCCTGCTCAGCCCCAGAAGCACCAGCCGATGCGAGAAGTGTTGCGTGTCGCCGACCCATGGCCTGCGCCCCTGCCGCAGCCGAATCAACACCACGCTGCACAGGTCGTACAACGGCACCGCGAGCACCACCAACGGCGTCAACACCGCGTGCCCCCCGGAAGTTGTCACCGTCAAACCGTCCCCGGAAACGGCACCCGCGTCCCCAAGGTCGATATACGTCGTGCGGATCGCCACCACCGCCAGCAGCATCCCGACCACCAGCGACCCGCCATCGCCCATGAACAATCGAGCGGGCGGGAAATTGTGTAGCAGGAAGCCCAGCGTCGCGCCCAGCAGCAGCGCCGCGGCCCCGGCGACAAACCACTGCCCCGCGAGCAACGCGGCACCGAGGAAGATGGACGCGGCAATCGCAGCGACCCCGGCACTGAGGCCATCCATGTTGTCGAGCATGTTGAAGCTGTTGGTGATCGCGACGATCCACAGCACGCTAATGACCACGCTGAGCAGGTACCCCGCGGGGATCGCGTGATCGAGCAGTTGGAGCACGCGCATGTCGGCAAAAACCACCAGCGCGGCCGCCGCGACAAACTGCGCCAGGAGTTTCATGCCGGGGGGCAGCGGCCGGCGGTCGTCGATCAGGCCGACGATGTGCACGATCAGCAGCGCCGCGATGAGGACCACCGCGCCGAGTGTGACCGACCGTGCGCCTTCGAGGAGCTGTGCCGTGTCGCCCTCGGCCGGGTAAAGCCAGACCATTGCCAGCAGCGCGAGCATGGGCCCGATCACCGCCCACGCGATGCCGATGCCGCCGGTGTTGGGGACGGCCCGGGCGTGCTGCTTGTGCGCTTCGGTGCCGACGCCGTCCACCAGCCCCCAGCGGTTGCCCCATCGCACAAGGAAAAAACACAGAACCCCGGAGATGAGGCATGACACCCCGCCAAGACCCAGGATCAATCCGGTCATGGTGGACAGTGTAATACCAATGCGCGATTGTCCGCGCCCGTTGATTTTGGTAACCGCGTTTAGCGCGCGGCGTCCGCCGCCCAGCGCAGTGTTCCGCGTTTAGCGGGCGGCGTCCGCCGCCC
>JBGTLW010000197.1:0-17817 GCA_041743835.1 Phycisphaeraceae bacterium
CGATCGTCGCCTCCAACGCCGCCAACCGACGACGCAGCAAAGCATTCTCCGCCTCCAGTGCCGCGATCCGCGCATCCTTGTCCATGCGACTCTTATCGGATCATCACAACTTGTATCGACAGTTGGGGTGAACGGTTACACGCACCCGCAGCCCACGCTCCGGGGTTGCAATAGATAAGCCCTGTTGAACCATCCATGCTGGAGCGGCGAAGTCCAGTTGCACGAGGCAAACGATCACCTGCCCGCCTTCGTTGACCAGACTGATCTCTTGAAGTGGCCCGCAAAACGTCAGATTCTCCGGCCGCGACACGCCACGCCACCACATCGCCGCAAGCGAGACAAGAAGCAGGAGGGATACCACGCGCACGCCGATGACAACTGTCCGCAGCAGACGCGGCCGATTCACAGCAGCTCCTTCAACGGCAGCGAGAGTTGCCCGAAGGCCTTGGCGGGGATGCTGACCGTGTCCCACCGGACGCTGCGGTCGCGCATGTGCTGCCTGTAATCCGAAAGACGCACAGCCAGCACGGCGTACCAGCGGTCGCCATAGGCAAACACCTCGTGAAATAACGCGTCCGGCGGCTGGGCGTCGCACCAGAAAAGAAACGCAAACGCGGGCTCAAAGTCCGGCCCGAACAACTCCGCCCACCGCTGCATGCACGTCACATCATCACGCGTCACCCAGTTCTGAAAGGCCCGGCCAGTCTTCCCCGAGTGCTTCCGGCCCTTCACATCAATCAGCAAGTTGCGGCGCTGCGACGAATAAACCACAAAATCAAAACTCTTCAACTTATCCGGTATCACCCCCCCGGAACTTGCCCCGCCCCCGGAACCTGTCCCCGCGCGACCTCGCCCTGCCGCGCTAAGCGCACGCTTGGCTTCATCCACCGCGACGTAGGGGATGGCGTTAGCGCGGAGGTAGTGCTCAAACGCCCGGTCGTAGTGGAATCGCCGATTGGCCACACCCCGAAGATACCCACCACATCGCCCGCCGACAACGTCTGCGCGGCCCGCTGCTCTTCGCTACAACTTACCCCGCCTTCGCCGCAGGCCCCACGACCCGCCGCCGATGAACCCCAGGTCGAGCACGACGCCCAGCGCGATCAGGCCCCAGTAACCCAGGTCGCCCAGGTCCGTGCCCAGCACCTCGTGGTAAGCCACGGCCGCGGCCAGCGTGGTGATCGGCATGACCAGGAAGCCCAGCAGCGGCCAGACCCAGTGCGAGAACGCGGTGCCGATGTAGTCGTTCACCAGCACGAGGATCACGATGATGATCCGCGGCGAAAGCAGCCCGAGGCAGCCCAACGCGCAGCCGCCCTGTGGTTTGTGGGGTTTGATGGGCATGGTTTATCCCTTGAGATGTTGGGCGATCTGGTCCAGCGCGAGGTCGGTCTGGCCACCGGTGGCGAGGTCTTTGAGCTGGGCGCGGCCCTGCGCGGCTGTGTCATCGAGGATCACCGCGAAGCGGGCGTTGCAGGCGACTGCGTCCTTGATCAGCTTGCCGACGTTGCGGCTGGTCTTGTAGCTGAAGCGCGTGTGCAACTGCTGCTGGCGGAGCTTGGCGACGAGCGGGCCGACGTAGGCTGCGGCTTCGTCGGACGCGGCGAGCACATACGCATCGGGCCGGGGCGCCACCTGCTCGGGCGGCGGGATCAGGCCTTTGTCTTGCAGGACCAGCGAGAGCACCACATCGCCCATGCCAAATCCCACCGCCGGGGTGGGCGGCCCGCCGAACATCTCGATGAGCTTGTCGTATCGCCCGCCGCCGGCGAGCGCGCGCATCCCGCCGGTGGTCTCGTGCATCTCGAAGACCGTCCCAGTGTAGTACGCCAAACCGCGGACGATGCCAAGGTCATACTCGCACCAGTCGGTCAGGCCGAAGGCGGTGAGCTGCTCATCTAGTGCAACAAGGTCTTCGAGTTTGTCGTCGATGCCCGCGGCGCGGCGGAGGTGGTCGATGTCACCGGCGGGGAACTTGCGGCGGCACATCTGCCCAAACCGATCGACCTTCGCCTCATCCAGCCCAAGCGCCGCGGCCGACGCGAGGAACTGCTCGGGCGCGAGCTTGTCGCGCGCATCGAGCAGCGTGAACGCGTCGAGGATCTTGTCGTCGGATACGCCGAGCTTGAGGAGGATCGTGCGCACGACCTCGCGGTGGGAGAGCTTGACCTTGACCTGTTCGTGGGTCAGGCCCAGCTCGCGGAGCAGGTCCACCGCGACGAGGATGACCTCGGCGTCGGCGATCGGGGTGTCGAGGCCGAGCATATCGACGTTCCACTGCCAGAACTCGCGCAGCCGCCCGCGTTGCGGGCGTTCGGCGCGGCAGAAGTTAGGCATGGCGAACCACTTGATGGGCTTGGGCAGGCTGTTGGCTTTGTCGGCGACCATCCGCGCGAGCGTCGGGGTGAACTCCGGGCGGATGGCCATCTCGCGGCCGCCCCGGTCCTCGAAGTGGAACAGCTCGGAGACGATGCCGTCGCCGGACTTCACCTTGTAGAGGTCCAGGGACTCGAAGATCGGCCCATCGACCTGCTCGAACCCGTGGCGCACCGACACCCTTCGCCAGGCGTCGAGCAGGTACTGGCGCCAGGCCATCTCCTGCGGATAGAAGTCGCGTGTGCCTTTGGGGGCTTGGAGTTTCATGAGACCTGCCAGCGTATAGCGACGGGGGCCTAGCGTCTAGCGTCACGGGTTGGCCATGCGAATGAGCCGCGGGACAAGGCCTGCTGCCGGGCGCTCGCGGCTACGTCCGCTCCGCGACGATGTAGGCGATCCAGCTCGGGTCCGCGGGGGCGTCGTCGGCGATCTCCCACTCTCCGCTGCCCTCGCCGTCCTCGTCCTCGATCTCCCAGTAAACGACCGACTTGCTGAACCCTGCCTCGGCGAGCAGCTCGCGGACCTCGGCGATGGTCCAGAACCGCCAGTGGTATTCAAACGCCCGCTCCATCGTCGAGCCATCCTTGAACTGGAAGTGGATGTAGAAGCTCGCGTCGTGGGTGATGGGGTTGTAGCTGTGCTGCTCCCAGACGTAGGTGAACTTGCCGATCTTCATCGGGGGCTTGTCTGCGCGGTGGGCCACCGCCTTGTCGTAGCCGGGGATCGCGCGGACGTCTTCGTGACCCTCGGCATAACACTCGCCGCCACCCATCATGTCCATCACCAGCAGCCCGCCCTCGGCCAGGTTCTGCCGGGCAAGCTTGAGGTACGCGACCACCTCCGCGCGCGTCTTGAATAGCCAGAACGAGAAGTTCTGCGCCGCGAGGATGTCCGCCTTGGGCTTTGCGACTGTGCGCACGTCCGCGAGGCGCAGCTCGATGTTGGCTCGGCGGTCCTCCGGCACGCGGGTCAGGTTGTGGGCCATGCCCCACTCCAGGGGCTCGGGGTCCAGGTCCACGCCGATGGCTCTGCGGTTTTTCCCCAGCTTCACCCACTCGCAGCAGACCGCGAACGTGCCGCAAAAATCCTCGCGGAGCACCACGGGCAGCCGGCGGTGGCGGGCCTTGTAGATGCGGTCGAAGAACTCGACCTCGTGCTCCGGCTCCTGCACCGAGAGCTGGTACAGCACATACTTATCCGCAACCGACGCCATCGTTGGCACGGCCTTGGACTTCTTCCCGGCAGTTGTCCGGGCCCGTGTTTTGGTCTTCGTGGTGGTCATGCGACGAAGTTTAGCGGCCGACCACACACACCGCTTGTGCGAACCCACCCCCTCCCCTCGTTTAGCGCGGGCCGTCAGGCCCACCGCCTCCCCGCACCACCCCGCGCTTCCATGCAAGGCACGTTAAACTCTGTCCATGCGCATCATCGCTGGCAGGCACCGCTCCCGCTCGATCCTTGGCCCGAAGGACGCGGCTGTCACCCGCCCCATCACCGACCGCGTGAAGGAAAACCTTTTCAACCGCCTGCACTCGCTGGGGGTGCTGGGCTATGGCCGGGTCGCGGATGTGTTCTGTGGCACGGGGTCGCTGGGGCTCGAAGCGCTGTCGCGCGGCGCGGCACACTGCACCTTCGTCGATCAGGACCGCGTCGCCATCGACCGGCTGCGCGACAACATCGACGCGCTGGATGAGCGCGAGCGCTCGGCCGTGGTGAATAGCAGCGCGCTGCTCACGATGTGGGCCGCGTCGATCCCCGAGGGCGAGCTGACGCTCGCGTTCATCGACCCGCCCTACGCGATGGCATCCGACGAGGCCACAAGGCCGACACTCGATGCGCTCATGGCTGCGCTCAAGCCCAAGCTCGAGCCGGGCGGCGTCATCGTCTTCCGCACCGACAATCAAACCCCCGCGCACACCATCGACAGCCTCGACGGCCCCGCGTCGTTCACCTACGGCAGCATGTCGCTGCACTTCTACCAGTCACCGCTGCCCGAATAACCCGCCACCCCCGCCCCGCTTCCGCGGGCGCACTCGCCATGCAGCACATCAGTGACATCCCCGCCCCGCCGACGCGCCCCGCCAACGCGCACAAGGGCACGTGTGGCACGGTGATCGTCGTGGGCGGGTGCGCGACGATGATCGGTGCGCCCGCGATCTGCGCGACCGCGGCCCTGCGTGGCGGGGTCGGGCTGTGCAAGGTCGCCACCGGGCCGGGCGTGCTGCCGCACGTGCTGACGATCCAGCCTGGCGCCACGGGTATCGAGTTGGATGACGACCTGACTGTAATTGACGACGCCGACCCGGATCGTCGTGCGG
This sequence comes from Phycisphaeraceae bacterium, assembly GCA_041743835.1. GTDB lineage: Bacteria > Planctomycetota > Phycisphaerae > Phycisphaerales > Phycisphaeraceae > JBGTLW01. The sequence continues at coordinate 4,695 of JBGTLW010000197.1, forward strand.
TGCTGGCGATCGGGCCGGGCATGGGCACCAGCAAACGCACGGGCGAGTTGATCGCCCCGCTGCTCCGCAGCTCTCACACCCGCCGGTACGTGCTGGATGCGGATGGGCTGAATCTGCTTGCGCAATCGGGAAAGACACTCGCCGGCGAAGGGTCACGCGTGCTCACGCCGCACCCCGGCGAGTTCCGTCGGCTTGCGCAACCGCTGGGCATCACGCACGACCCGACCGACCCAGAGCAGCGACCAAAGGCCGCGGCCGCGCTCGCGCTTGCGCACGGCGCGGTAGTGGTGCTCAAAGGCGCGCGCACGGTGGTGTGTGATGGCAATCGCGTCTTCACCAACGATACCGGCAACCCCGCGCTTGCCACGGGCGGCACGGGCGATGTCCTCACGGGCTTAATCGCGGCGCTGATCGCACAAGGTATGGATGCGTTCGATGCGGCTGTGCTCGGCGTCCACACCCACGGCCGAGCCGGCGACCTGTGGGCCAGTCAACACGCCCCGTCCGGCATGACCGCGATGGACCTCGCGGCGTTGATTCCGCGAGCGCTGCATCACACGTGACGCGCTGCACGTTCGCGCACGATTCATTCCCCCGTTTAGCGCGGGCCGTCAGGCCCCGCGTTCCGATTTCCCCGCGTTACGGTGTTCGCGTTCCGATGCGCGTGCGCCGGAACGCCGGGCCGGACGGCCCGCGCTAAACAAAGACAAAACATGCGCACACACGACCGCGCAACCCTCACGGCATCACGACGCCGATCGTCAACAGCAGGTTCGCATAAATGCGCTGCTCGCCGGTCTGGATCACCAGCGCGACATCCGGCTGGGCGGCGGCCACATAAAACTTGAAACGCTCGATCTGCTCGAATGACCCGGCAAACCCCGCGTCATTCAGAATCGACCGGAACTCGCCCCAGATCGCGGGGTCCGTGGTCATCGCATACGGCCCATCCTTGAGCGTCTGCATCACGGCCGCGGCCTCGATCGGGATCGCAGTCACCAGCGCACGCAGCACATCCGTGCCGCTGACAAGCCCCGGCGACAGGTTCAGGCTCACATGCGTCGCGTGGCAGCCGAGGCTGGTGGACGCGGGGTAATTGCCATCGGCGATCAGCACCTTCGAGCCGTGGCCAGCCCTTGCAAGGGCTTCGAGAATCTGCGGGTGGATAAGCTGGCTTTTGAGCATGAGTGGGCCTCGTGGTTTGGCGTGCGACGGGCATCTTAGCGGCATCGCGCGGGGCCATGGCGGAGCAATTTCAAGCCCCACGCCACAGCGCGACGATGGCAACCCCATGACCGCCCCCCACGTTATCGGAACGCTCCCCACCACCACGCCCTACCGCGTCGAACCCGACACCGCGGCGGGTGTCGTCTGGGTGTGGCGGTCGGACGCACAACCCCCGCAGCCGGCCGACTGGCGTGAACGGCTCGCTGCCGACATGCAGCACCTGGGCGTGAGCATCGTCGGCGCCAAGCGGCTGGACGCGCAGGGCAAACTGTTTGCGATGGGCGACATGGTGATCCACCCCAAGGGCTTCCACTACCAGGGCAAGGGCCAACCCGCGCAGGCCTACCGCTTCCCCGAAGAGGTGGATGCGGTTTCCGGCGGGGTCATGGCGGTCGCGCTCGACGACTTCGAGGCTGTGCAGGGCGCGGCGCTTTGCGGGGGTGAACTTGGGATGCTCACCCTTTGCCTCGCGGTGCGGGAGCGCGGCGGGCGCTGCGTGGTGGTCCCCAGCGTGGTGGTGGAGGACGGCCACGCGCTGAGTCCGACGCCAAGCGAAGCTCAGGCTTTTCACGGCCGGTTTGGTTACGAGTGGCTCGCGGCCGATCTGGACGCGGTGGCTGCGCGATACACCGGTACGCCGATGCTCTGGAACGCGCGGTACTTCGGCACCGCATTGCCGTTCGAGAAGTACGAGCAGCGCCCGGCCATGCACTGGACCAGCTACCAGCAGGTCGAGGTGTACCGCCAGCGGGCCGACCACATCGCCAAACTCGTCGCCGACCTGTGCCCCGCGGGAGGCGAAGCTTTGGACCTCGGCTGCGGGGACGGGTTGTTCTCGCATCTGGTTGCGACGCGGGGGGTCACCGTCACCGGGCTGGATGTGGAGCTTGCCGCGATCGAGCAGGCCCGCGCACAGGTGGCGGCACAGCAATACCCACACCAACCGCCGACGTTCATACACAGCCCCGCAGGAGCGTTGCCATTTGCGGATGGCACGTTCGATGTGCTGTTCATGCTGGATGTGATCGAGCACCTGCCCAACCCGCTGGCGGTGCTGTGTGAGGCGCAGCGGGTGATGAAGCCGGGCGGCGCGATGCTGATCACCACACCCGCGTGGCAATTCGGCACGTGGTCGGATGCGACGTATCACGTCGCGGAGTATTCGGCCGAGGAACTGACCCGTCAGGTCAACGCGGCCGGGGCGCTTGGCCACGGCTTGCAGGCGGTGAACCTGGGGAGCATCGGCGGGGTGTACCGCGACCTGGTGCTCATCGCGCGTCGGCCCGCGTAACGGGTCATCGCGGGGTCGCTCGACGCGGACGCGGGCTTTGCACTTGCGAAACGAAAAGGCCGGCGGTCGTGTGACCGCCGGCCTGCATCAGTGATCGGATGCCCCGCGTGGGGGGCTGTCCTCAAGAGCGGGCGTGTGGCCCGCGGCTTGACAAAACTTAGCCGAGCAACTGCAGCACGGACTGGGGCTGGGAGTTCGAGATCGCCAGCACGTTCTGGGCGGCCTGCGTGAGGATCTGCGAGCGGGTCAGCTCGGCCGTCTCCGACGCGAAGTCGGTGTCACGGATCGAGCTTTCAGCCGCGGCGGTGTTCTCCAGCGCGACACCCAGCGAGCGGATCGTCGCGCCGATGGTGTTCTTCTGGAACGCGCCCAACCGGCCACGAAGCGAGCTGATCTGGTTGATCGCGTCGTTCACGATCTTCTGCGCCTTGTTCAGGTCGCCGTCCTCAAGGTTCGCCTCCTTCGAGGAGCCGAGCTGATCCAGGAAGCCGTTGGTCGAGTTGCCCAGGTTGCGGGCGGCGACGTTGCCGATGCCGATCGAGACCTGGTTGAGGATGTCCACGTTGGGGCCGAGGTTGAACTTCGCACCCCCGCCGGTGATGGTGAACGCGTCGATTGCGCCCAGCGTCTGCGAACCGGAGGTGTTGAGTGTGAGTGACACGTCGAGGAAGTCGGTGTTGATCTTGGCGGTCTTGCCCTGCGCGGTCGCGGCAATGCCGTTGATGATGACGCCGACATCCTGGCCCTCGTCGCGGATGGCGCTGGTCACCGAGGACAGCACGGTGAACCCGGCTGCCACAGCCGTGCCCGTGTCGCCAGCCGAGAGCTGTGCGATGCCGCCGGCCTGACCACCATCATCCACGATACCCACCGACACGAACTCCTTGGAGCCGAAGCCCACCGAGTCGAGGCGGATGCCATCACCGGACACCACGGCACTGACGCCGGTGATGTCCTTGAAGGTGTTGATCTGCGTGGCGATGTCGGTCGTCACGGTGCCCGAGGCGAAGGTGAACTGGCGTGAACCCAAGGAGCCAGCCACTTCCAGCACGAGGCGGGCGTCGGCGGCCGACAGGTCCAAGTTCGTACCTGCCAGGCTCAGGAACACGCCGGCGTTCTGCGCGGACTGAGTCACCAGCACCTGCACCTCGCGGTTCTCACCGAACGAGAGCTTGGCGGCATTGACCTGGAAGTCCACGATCTCCGAAGCCTGGGCCGAGGCGGTGAAGTCGAAGCTGCCGTTGAGCAGTTTGGTGCCCTGGAAGCTGGTGGACGCGGCGATACGGTCGATCGTCTGCAGGATCGAGTCGATCTGGAGCTGGTTGGCCGCACGCTCGTCGTCGGAGAGGCCCGCGTCGTTGGCGGACCGGCCGACCAGCGACTGGACTTCCAGCAGCAGCGTGTTGATTTCCTGGAGGCCGCCCTCCGCGATGTTGACCACCTGGTCCGCACGCTCGGCGTTGCCGATCGCGGCGCTGATCGCGGCCTTCTCGGAGCGCAGGGCTTCCGATGCGATCAGGCCGGCGGGGTCGTCCGCACCACGGTTGATGCGGAAGCCCGTGCTAAGCCGCTCAAGCGACTTATTGAGGCTGTTGTTTTGTTGGCCCAACGTGCGCTGGGCGATCAGTGAACTGATGTTGGTGTTGATCCGGCTCATAGCGATTTCGTCCTTGAAGTGCCTCGCAAGCGAGGCGGTGGTTAGTTAAGCGGGCTCCGCCCAAATCCGTTCGACCGATCTCCGATCCGATCCCTGATGCTGTCGAGGCCACACGCCTCTTGGTTCCGCCGATGCCTGCCGATGCCTGCCGACCCTTCCGCGGTTGGGGCCGACCCACTGCCACCGGTGGGTGACGCGTGTTGCACCGGCGTGCCCCCTTTTGATCGGGAGGTTGTTACCCGGACCAGCACGGACTTTAGGGCTCGCGTTTATCGGAACGACCGAGGTGGGAAAACCCCCGCCCCACGCGGCCAAGCCGCCCGTTCAGACCCGATAACAGAATGGCACGGGTCGCGGCGCGTGATACATCGTGTCCGCAGGGGAGCAGGAGAACCGGTTTCAGACGCGCATAAAAAACAACGGCGGCCCGTGAAGGCCGCCGTTGCGATGAGTCGAACCGGTCTTTGCTGTGTCCTGGCTCTCCTTAGCCGAGCAACTGCAGCGCCGACTGGGGCTGGGAGTTCGAGATCGCCAGCACGTTGGTCGCGGCCTGCTGAAGGATCTGAGCCCGTGTCAGCTCAGCCGTCTCGGCGGCGAAGTCGGTGTCGCGGATCGCGGACTCGGCCGCAGACGTGTTCTCCAGTGCCACGCCCAGCGAGCGGATCGTCGCGCCGATGGTGTTCTTCTGGAACGCGCCCAACCGGCCACGAAGCGAGCTGATCTGATTGATCGCGTCGTTCACGATCTTCTGCGCCTTGTTCAGGTCGCCGTCCTCAAGGTTCGCAGCCTTCGAGGAGCCGAGCTGATCCAGGAAGCCGTTGGTCGAGTTGCCCAGGTTACGGGCGGCGACGTTGCCGATGCCGATCGAGACCTGGTTGTTGATGTCCACGTTGGGGCCGAGGTTGAACTTCGCACCGCCGCCGGTGATGGTGAACGCGTTGATCGCGCCCAGCGTCTGAGCGCCGGAGGTGTCGAGTGTGATGGACACGTCGAGGAAGTCGGTGTTGATGCGTGCGGTCGTGCCCCTCGCGGTGGCGCTGATGCCGTTGATGATCGCACCGATGTCCTGACCCTCGTCGCGGATGGCGCTGGTCACGGAGGACAGCACGGTGAACCCGGCTGCCACAGCCGTGCCGGTGTCGTTGGCCGAGAGCAGCGCAACACCGCCAGCCTGGCCACCGTCGTCCACGATACCCACCGACACGAACTCCTTGGAGCCGAAGCCCACCGAGTCGAGGCGGATGCCGTCGCCGGAGACCACGGCGCTGACGCCGGTGATCTCTTTAAAGGTGTTGATCTGCGTGGCGATATCGGTCGTCGCGGTGCCCGAGGCGAAGGTGAACTGGCGTGAACCCAGCGAGCCAGCCACTTCCAGCACGAGGCGGGCGTCGGCGGCCGACAGGTCCAACTCGGTGCCGTCCAGACTCAGGAACACACCGGCGTTCTGCGCGGACTGGGTCACCAGCACCTGCACGTCACGGTTCTCACCGAACGCGAGCTTGGCGGCATTGACCTGGAAGTCCACGATCTCCGAAGCCTGGGCCGAGGCGGTGAAGTCGAAGCTGCCGTTGAGCAGCTTGGTGCCCTGGAAGCTGGTGGACGCGGCGATACGGTCGATCGTCTGCAGGATCGAGTCGATCTGGAGCTGGTTGGCCGCACGCTCGTCGTCGGAGAGGCCCGCGTCGTTGGCGGATTGGCCGACCAGCGACTGGACTTCCAGCAGCAGCGTGTTGATTTCCTGGAGGCCGCCCTCCGCGATGTTGACCACCTGGTCCGCACGCTCGGCGTTGCCGATCGCGGCACCGATCGCGGCCTTCTCGGAGCGCAGGGCTTCCGAGGCGATCAGGCCGGCGGGGTCGTCGCCGCCCCGGTTGATCCGGAAGCCGGTGCTCAACCGTTCCAGCGACTTGTTAAGGTTGGAGTTCTGCTGGCTCAGGATTCTCTGAGACAGCAACGAGCTGACGTTTGTGTTGATCCGACTCATCGTAGTAGCCTCCCAATGCGCTGACGGCCGCCCCCTCATCCCTCAGCCGCCGAATTTGTGCCAGACCATCGTTGGCATCTGGAACACTTCCAGTGCCGGTCGGCATGGCATGAGATCGACCCCTCTACAGGGCGGGTTAAGCGCGGCAAAGAAAATTTTTGAAAAAATCAGCAGTTTTGTGGACCCCGGGCAGGACGCGCGGCGTGCGAAACGGGGGGAAGGGGGAGGGAGCGCGGGCGGACGCCCGCGGCTAAACGAGGGTGTGGGATGCGGTGCGGTTATCGGAAGGGGAGCGAGAGGTCGAAGCTGATGACCTGGGTGTCGTCGCCCTCTTCCTTCATAAGCGGGATCGCCAGATCGATCGCCAGCGGTGCCGCGCCGAAGAGGGGCAGGGTCAGGCGGATGCCCGTGCCCACCGAGGCCCGCCACTCGTCTAGCGCAATGTCCTCGGACACGGTTCCCTGATCGGTGAAGATGACGCCGCGGACGTTGTTGTCGAGCAGCGGGAACTCGTATTGCAGGCCCGCGAGGAACATGAAGTTGCCGCCGACCGGGTCATCTCCGAGGGTTCCGGTGTCGTTGCGGATGCCGCGTGGTCCGATACCGCGGAACGCGAATCCGCGGAAGCTGCGGTGGCCGCCGGCGTAGTATCGCTCGAAGAGCGGGGCGTCGTCACCGGGGATGTAGCCGACCTCGCCGCGGAAGCTAAGCACCTTTGCCCGGCCGAGGAAGTCCTCGTCGAGCTTCCAGAACTTGTCCAGGCGCAGGCGGAGGTTGGTGAAGTCGTAGTCCCCGCCCAGCGCGCCGATCTGCTCGATGCTGAGGTTGATACGGCTGCCGCGTGTCGGGCGGATGCGGTTGTCCACGGTCGATCGGTTGATGCTCAGGCCAAGCCCGGTGATCAGCGAGTCGCCCTCCACGGCAAACACATCGACCGGGGCATCCGGATCGATACCGGTGATCTCGAGTTGGTCGGCCCGTGCGTTGATGGACGCGCTCCAGACATCGCCGAAGCGCTGCCCGATGTCGAAGAACGCGCCCAGGCGTTCCTCGTCATACACGCCACGGTCGCGGCTGAAGTAGCGGGCGCTGCCACCGGTGAAGTAGTCGGTTTCGAACAGGTAGGGCTCGCGCCAGCCGATGGAGTAGTTGCTGGTCTGGTTGCCGGGCTGGAGGGTAAGGTTGAAGCGTTGGCCAGCGCCGCGGAACGCCTGTCCGGTGAACAGCTCCCCGACGTTGTCGGGCGTGTCGGTGATGTCGAAGTTGCGTTGCTCCACATCGATCGCGCCGATGATGCCCGAGTCCGAGCTGACGCCTGCGCCGAAGCTGATGGACCCGGTGTTCTGTTCGAGCACCTCGATGAGCACATCGCGGAACTCGTCGTCATGCAGGCCGAGGATGGTAACGTCGGCCTGGCCGAAGTTGGGGTTGTTTGCCAGCCGCCGCTCGGTGAGTTCGACGCCGGTGCGGTCGAAGGGTCGGCCCGGGGACATGCCGCGGACCTGCCGGAGGATCACCTTCGACTGCGTCGCCTGGTTGCCGGTGACCGATACCTTACCCACCATGGAGGGCAGCCCCTCGGTCACGCGCACAGACAGCTCGACCTGCGGCAGGGTCGGGTCGAACAGGCGGTCGATCGTGATGACCGACTCCATGAACCCGAGCTTGCCGTACATATCGCGCACGGCCACCAGCGAGGCCTCCAGCACACGGCCGGAGTAGGTATCACCGGGTTTAAGTGGCATCACGAACCTGATCTGCTCCGAGGAGAAGACCTCGTTGCCCTCGACGCGCACCTGCTTGACGGTGTACATCCGCCCCTCGTCGATGACGAAGACGACGACCGCGGTCCGGCCGTCGGGTGAGATCTCGATCCGCCGGTCTGCCTGCGCATCGAGGTAGCCGCGGTCCTGATACCACTGGCGGATGCTCGCGGCATCCAGGTCCAGCTTCGTGCGGTCGAGCTGACCCTTGACGAAGATCGGAAAAAACTCTTTGGAGCGGACCCGTGATCGCAGCACGTTGTCCTCGAAGAGCGTGTTGCCTTGGAACTCGATGCCCCTGATCTTCACCCGTGGCCCCTGCACCACCGTCACCGAGAGGATGCGCTCTTCACGCAGCAGCTGGTCATCGACTTCAATGTGCGCGGCGAAATGGCCCGCGTCCTCGTAGCTGCGCTTGATCTGCTTGAGCCCGCGCTCAAGCAGGAACGGGTCGATCGGGTCGCCCGGCCCAAGCGCGAGGAGGCCACGCACCTCCGCCTCCTTCACCACACCCGCGCCAAACACACGCACCTCCCGCAGCAGCGGGTGCTCTGCAAGGGCATAGGTCAGGATGACCCCGGCCTTGGCGGGGTCCTCCGTCACGCGGGCCTCGACCCGGCTGAATCGGCCGAGATAGGTGATGCGGACGATGTCCTGCTCGACGGTCTTGGCGTCGTAAGGGTCCCCCGCCGCCTGACGGATCTGGTTGCGGACCAGTTGCTCAGCCACGCGGTCCAGGCCCTCAACCCGGACCTCGACCACCGGGCGGTTCGCGGGGTCCACGCCCTGAGCCCCGGCCTCCACAGCCCACAACCCGCCGGCCGCAGCCAGCAGGAGGAACAAGCGGCCAAGATGGATAGCCTGCATCACGGCGGGGAGTGTAGTAAAAACCGGGCGGCTGTGGTCTTAGCCGGGGTTTGAGATAGCCGATACAGATTACTTGCTGGCGCTTAGGACCCCCCCTAAACTATGGTTCTGGCAGCCACGAAGCCCCGATAGGGGCGGGTATCCGACTGACCCGATCGTTCCCGTCCACGGATTGCCTGGCCACGCCAACTCGCGGAGACAGGGCACCGGTCACCTGCCTTGGAGCGCTCACCCGCCACCGACCCGAGAAAGACACGCTTATGACCACCGCCACGACCTCTGCGAAGAAGGCCAAAGAAGCCGACCCCGACGCCCCGACCGACGGCGGCGATGTCGCCAAGGCCCGGCCCTCGCTCCAGCTCTCCACCGAACGCAAGCTCAAGTTCCTGGGCGACATGATGCTCATCCGCCGCTTTGAAGAGCGGACCATGCAGGCCTACCAGCAGGCCAAGATCGGCGGGTTCTGCCACATCTACATCGGCCAGGAAGCCTGCGCGGTCGGCTCGATGGGCGCGCTAGTCAAGGAAGACGCCATCATCGGGGCCTACCGCGACCACGGCCTCGCGCTCGCCAAGGGCATGCACCCCAACTACGCCATGGCCGAGATGTTCGGCAAGGTCACCGGCTGCGCCAAGGGCAAGGGCGGGTCGATGCACTTCTTCGACCGCGATAACCATATGTACGGCGGGCACGCCATCGTCGGCGGGCAGTGCCCCCTGGCGCTGGGCATCGCCTGGGGCATGCAGTACCAGAACACCGACAACGTCACACTCTGCTACCTCGGGGACGGGGCGCTCAACCAGGGCGGGTTCCTCGAAGCCATGAACATGGCCGCGATCTACAACCTCCCCCTGATCTTCGTGCTGGAGAACAACGGCTACTCGATGGGCACGCACATCAACCGCGGCACCGCGATGGGCAACGACCTGCGGCACAAGGCCCAGGCCTTTGGACTGCGGTATGCCGAGTGCGACGGGCAGGACGTGCTGGCGACCTACGACTGCTTTGCAGACCAGGTCGCCAAGACCCGCAACGCACGCCCCATCAACTACAACGAAAAGACCGGCAAACGCGAGGACATCCCAAGCTACTCGGAGCACGGCCGAACCCCCGGCCCCGCGTTCGTCAACGTCAACACCTACCGCTACCAGGGCCACTCCATGAGCGACCCCCAGAAGTACCGCACCAAGGACGAGGTGCAGGGATTCCAGGAAGTCGATTGCATCAACCGGCTGGTCAACACCCTGATCGAGGGCCGGCTGGCGACCCAGGAGCAGATCGACGAGCTGGACAACAAGGCCAAGGAGCTGTCGCGCGACGCGGTGAAGTTTGCTGAGAGCTCACCCGACCTGCCTTTGGATGAGATGTACACCGATGTGTACGTGAACACCTTCGGCCCCTACAAGACCGGCGAGCTGCCCGCGATCATTACCAACGGCAACAGCGGTGAATGAACCGCCCGCCGACGAGAAAGACCGCGCCGCCCTGTGGGTGGTGTTCCTGGTCGTGTTCATCATCGCCGGGTGTTTAGGCCCCGCGATCCTCACCGGCCTGCTCTTCCTCATGTGACCTAAGCCCCGCCCGCATCGTGCGAGAGAAACCGCTATGCCCACCACCGACCGCAAGATCCAATACCGTGACGCACTCCGTGAAGCGATGCAGGAAGAGATGCGCACCGACGACCGCATCTTCCTCATGGGCGAGGAGGTCGCGGAGTACAACGGGGCCTACAAAGTCAGCCAGGGCATGCTCGACGAGTTCGGGCCACGACGCATCGTCGATGCGCCCATCAGCGAGACCGCCTTCGCCGGGCTGGGGATCGGTGCCGCGATGTATGGCCTGCGTCCCATCATCGAGTTCATGAGCTGGAGCTTCTGCCTCGTCGCCGCGGACCAGATCATCAACAACGCCCCGAAGATGCTCTACATGTCCGGCGGGCATTTCGGCTGCCCCATCGTGTTCCGTGGCAACAACGGCGCGGGTGGGCAGCTCGGCTCGACCCATAGCTGGTGCGTCGAGTCGCTGTTTAGCCATGTGCCGGGGCTCAAGCTCGCGGTGCCCAGCACCCCGCGCGAAGCCAAGGGCCTGCTCAAGACCGCCATCCGTGAGGCAGACCCGGTGTTCAATCTCGAATCCGAGCGGATGCTGGGCATGGGCTCGCGGGGCGACAAGGACTTCTCCCGCTACCTCACCGACCCCAGCAAGCCCCACGCCTACTGGGCCCCGCCCACGTTCGAGGAAGACCCGGACTTCTGCATCCCCTTCGGCGTCGCCAACGTCATCAAAGAGGGAGCCGACTGCACCATCGTCACCGCCGGCCGACCCGTCCACTTCGCGCTCGAGGCTGCGGAGGAACTGGAGAAGGAAGGCATCGACCTGGAAGTGATCGACGTGCGTACCTACCGCCCGCTGGATATCGAGACGATCGCCCGCAGCGTGCGCAAGACGAATTACTGCGTGGTGGTGGACCAGAGCTGGCCATTCGCCTCGGTCGGCAGCGAGGTCGCGGCCCAGGTGTACGAGCGGTGCTTCGACGACCTGGACAACACGGTCGCCCGCGTCCATAACGCCGACGTACCCGCGCCGTACAACCGGGCCTTGGAGCAGGAGATGCTCCCTCACGCAAGAAAAATCGTCGAAGCCGTCCGGCAGACGACGTACAACGCGTAAAAGGGGGTTGACGGACACTTTAGTCTGTTAAAATGGGCGGTTTGTTTCGCCATTTCCTCATATAAGAGTAATCATAAAGCCCTTTAAGTTTGTTCCTGAGGCCGTAGAGGGGCTTGTATGACCGAGAATTGGTGGTATACTCGCTCCCAGATCGGGCGTATCCGATCAAGAGGGGCTACGAACGGGCGATGGGTGGGACACTTCATCGCGCCGGGGAAGCCTGAGAGCAATAAACCTGTTTCGGTAGTGGAGAACGGCTATGAAAATGATGAAGACTGTTGGTGCGATGGTGTTGTCTGCTGGGTTGATGGCGTCGGCGTCGGCTGCGGATATCTACCTGACCCCGGGCGAGCTGACCGGCTCACGGTCAACCGCAGCGAACGGCGGGCTTGTGGCTGATGGCAATCAGGCCACGGGTGGCTTTGAGTTGTCGTGGGTGATCGACTTCGGGGTCACGAACTCTGACAAGTGGACCTACGTGTACACCATCAAGCGTCTTGCTGGCTCGCTCGTGGGGATCAGCCACTTCAACCTCGAGACCAGCCTCAACTTCGACCACCCGGACCACGACGCGAAGGTTCTGGTAAAGAACCACCCCGGCAGCCCGACGCAGCCCGCGGACATCTTCGGGATCAAGTTCGACTTCGAAGCCAGCAAGTACACCCTTGTCACCGATCACGCCCCCATCTGGGGTGATGTGTACGGCAATAAGGGCACGGGCGGGTTCTACAACATCGGCATCGGCACCAACCCGACCGCTGGTGATTCGCCGTTCACCAACTGGATCGCCACGCCCGACACCGTGAAGACGCCGCCCACCACCGTCATCCCCACCCCGGCCGCGTTGGGTGCGGGCCTCATGCTGATGGGCCTCATCGTCGCCCGCCGGCAACGGCACTGATCGCAGCCCACGATCTCACACACAAAGCCCGCAGCCGATCGGCTGCGGGCTTTTTTCATGCGCACCCGCTCGTGGGCATTCCACCCCGGCTGTGCTAACATCCAAACACCGCGATGCCCGTCGATGCACGCGGCCGCCGATCAAGCCACTCACGCTGATCGACGCTTACCCCCCCCGGAATATACCCCCGGGGTACTCGCCGCCCGGACCGATTGGCCCGGCCACAACCACCCGCACAGGAGCGCACCATGCCCATCCCCATCACCATGCCCCGCCTCTCCGACACCATGGAAGAGGGCACACTCGTATCCTGGAAGGTCAAGGTCGGCGACACCGTCAAGGCGGGCGACCACCTCGCAGACATCGAAACCGACAAAGCCACGATGGAACTCCAGTCCTTCGACGATGGCACCGTCGCCAAGCTCGTCATCGGCGAGGGCGACACGGTCGCGATCGAGACCACGATCCTGATCCTGGCGGGCGAGGGTGAAAGCGTCGAGGAGGCCGCGAAGGGCTCCGACTCCAAGAGCACCGACAAGCCCGCAAAAGCCACTGAAAAGAAGGTGGACGACGGCGCGGAAGACCCCGAAGCCGAAGCGGATGATGCCGACGAAGCAGGCGAATCCGAGGGCGACGACGACGCGGAGGACGCCAAGCCCGCAGCCGCGAGCCCCAGCAAGCCAGACGCCGACGCCCCCGCGGGCCGCAAGCTCCGCATCTCCCCGCTGGCGCGCAAGCTGGCGGAGGAGCATGGCGTGGACGT
>JBGTLW010000198.1:0-4929 GCA_041743835.1 Phycisphaeraceae bacterium
GGTCGCTACGCGACCGCCCGGCGAGGCGTAGCTCGCCGGCTGAATGTCATTGCTCGACCCACAGCGGTGGGAAAACTCTGCCAGTGGCTCTACCTACGCCGGCCCCAGCACCAGCGCCGACCTTGCGGGCAGGTAAATCTGCACGCTCTGGGATCGGCCGTACATCGGCTCGGGCTTCCAGACATATGTCGTCGCCGGGTCCACGTGGCCCGGGCCGTCGAACCGCTCCGCCTCCGTGCTCAGCAGCAGGCGGTAGTCCGTCTGGTCCGGCACGGGGACCCGCAGGCCGGGGTAGCTCTCGGTGGGGTGGAAATTAAACGCGAAGACCAGCGGCCCCCGGCGGTACACCAACTGCCGGGTGTCCTCGTGCACCGCGAGTTGCTCGATCAGCTTGTCCTCCAACAGGTCGTGCTCCGCGTCGAGCTGCTGCATCGCGGCATCGAACGCGTTGAGCCCCTTGTAGCGCAGGTGCTCGGCATCGACCAGCGACCACTGACGCCGGGCGTAGTGGTAGCTGAAGTTGTTGCCCGGCCGAGGAAAGTCGATCCACTCGGGGTGCCCAAACTCGTTGCCCATGAAGTTGAGGTAGCCCTCGCCCGCCAGCGAGAACGTGATCAGACGGATCATCTTGTGCAGCGCCAGACCACGGTCGATCACCGGCGACTTTTCGTGCAGGGCGGACATGCCGGTGTAGAGCTCCTGGTCCATCAGCCACATCGCCAGCGTCTTGTCCCCGACCATCGCCTGGTCGTGGCTCTCGGCATAGCCGATGTGCTTCTCGTTCCACCGGCGGTTGAGCAGCGTGGCGTAGAGGTCGCCAAGGTGCCAGTCCTCGTCGCGCTTCTCCTTGAGCAGCTTGATCCAGTTGTCGGGCACACCCATCGCCAGGCGGTAGTCAAACCCGATGCCGCCCTCCTCACCGAGCCGCGCGAGGCCGGGCATCCCCGAGACATCCTCCGCGATCGTGATCGCGCTGGGCTTGACCGCGTGCGCGACGGTGTTGGCAAGCGTGAGGTAGGCGATGGCGTCGCCGTCGGCATTGGGGCCGAAGTACTGGTCGTAATTGCTGAAGCTGGTGCCCAGCCCGTGGTCGCGGTAGAGCATGGATGTCACGCCGTCGAACCGGAAGCCATCGAAGCGGTACTCCTCCAGCCAGAAGCGCACGTTCGACAGCAGCAGGCGGAGCACCTCGTACTTGCTGTAGTCGTAGCACATGGAGTCCCAGGCGCTGTGCTCGCCGCGTGGCCCGGCATGGAAATACTGATGGTCTGTGCCATCGAACCCGCGCAGCCCCTCGGCTGTGTTCTTGACCATGTGCGAGTGGACGATGTCCATGATGACCCGCAGTCCAAAGCCGTGCGCCGCATCGACCAGCGCCTTGAGGTCGTCGGGTGTGCCGAAGCGCGAGGACACCGCAAAGAGGTTGGACACGTGGTAGCCGAAGCTGCCGTAGTACGGGTGCTCCTGCACCGCCATCAACTGCACCGCGTTGTACCCCAGCGCCACGATGCGCGGCAGGACGTTCTCGCGGAACTCGTTGAACGTGGCGACCCTGCCTTCTTCGGATGACATCCCGACGTGCGCCTCGTAGATGCGCAGCCCGCCGGCGACTTGTGTGGGGTCCGGGTCGTGGTGCTGCCATGCGTAGGCGTTTGCCTGCATGGGGTCGATGTGGATGCCGGCGAACGAGTGGTCCTGCTCCTGCACGACGCGGCGGATGTAGGCGGGGATGCGGTCCATCGCGTAGCCACGGTTGTTGGCGACGTGGACCTTGACCCGGCTGCCGTGGGTGAGGCGATCGGCGAAGCTGTCATCCGGCAGGAACAGCGACCAGTCGCCGAAGGGCCCGCGTGTGGCGGGGTTGGCGCCGCGGTCCCACTGGTTGAAGTCGCCGATGAGCGCGAGGTAGTCGGCCCCCGGCGCCCACTCGCGGTACCACGTGCCTTGCTTGTTGCCGTGTGTCCCGCGCGTGAGCCCGAAGAACTCGTGGCCGAGGGTGATCGGCCCGAGCAGGTTGCCATCCGGCGCAAGCTGTCGGATGAGCTGCTGGAGGTGCGCGTGCCTGGCGCGGAGGATGGCGCGGTGGGGTTCGAGGTAGGGGTCTTGCTGGATGAGCGTGGTGCCGTCGGACATGATGGGACCCAGGGCGGATGGTGGATTTCAGATGGCAGATGTCTGGCCGGGATAGAGCGGCCGAGCCATGCGCCATCGCACACGCTGCGTTACGATACCCCGCGCATGAACATCCTGCTCGCCACCAGCAATCCGCACAAGCTCGGGGAGATCGCCCAGGTGATCGTCAGCCCGTCGATCTCGTGGTTTCTCCTGCGGGATGTGGACCCCGCCGGGCGTATCGCCGAGCCCGTGGAGGACCAGCCGACCTTCGAGGGCAACGCCCAGCTCAAGGCCCGTTACTACGCCGCGAAGACCGGCCTGGCGTGCCTCGCGGACGATTCGGGGCTGGAGGTCGATGCGCTGGGCGGCGAGCCGGGCATCTACTCCGCGCGGTACTCGGGCGTGGCGGGCGGGCGGGAGGACGTGGACTTGGCCAATAACCGCAAGCTGCTGGCGGAGCTCGGCGAGAGGCCCCCGGAGCAGCGGGCCGCGCGCTTCGTGTGCGTGCTCTGTCTGCACGGGCTGACGCATGAGAAGGGCGGGCAGGCCGTTGGGGGGGCGGACGGGCCGGTGGACCTGATCCGCCGCGGCACGGTGGAGGGGCGCATCCTCCTGCCCCACGAGTGCAGCGACCCGACGCGACCCGAGCGCGGGCGAGGGAGCAACGGGTTTGGTTACGACCCGCTGTTTGAGCTGCCCCCGGACCACCCGCGTTTCGCAGGCAAGACCACGGCCGAGCTTTCGGCGGCCGATAAAAACAGCATCTCCCACCGGGGCCAGGCTGCGCGCCTGATGTGGGAAGCGCTACGCAGCCAATTGGGTCTTTCTGAGTAAAACCCACCGCGTCAACGCGGGCGCGGCCATCCCACGTCACAACCACTACACCCCTTCCAACCCCACCCGCAGAATCGCGCCCCGCGTGTGCGGACTGGGGCAGATGGGTCGTGGTCACCATCAAGTGCCGCCACCCTTAGCCCGATGTTAAAGCAGAGAAGCTGCGCAAAGGCTGCCGCCCCTGAGGGTTGGCCAGCATCGCAGACATACGGAGGAAAGCCCCATGGTCACCAACCACGTCTCGAACCTGCTCGACAAGCAGGTCTTCACCACCGGCGAAGCGGCGGAGGTCTGCAAGGTCTCTCAGCAGACCATCATCCGCTGCTTTGATGCGGGTCGGCTCGGCGGGTTCCGTGTCCCGGGCTCGCGGTTCCGACGCATCCCCAGGGAAGAACTCATCCGCTTCATGCGAGACAACGACATCCCGCTGGAGACAATCACCGGCTCGCGGAAGCGACGCATCCTCGTCGTCGATGACGACGCACAGATCGTCGAGCTGTTTGTCGATGTCCTCTCGCGGGACGACCGCTTTGAAGTCAAGACCGCGATGACCGGCTACGACGCGGGCATCATCACCGAACAGTTCAAGCCCGACCTCATGATCCTCGACTACATGCTGCCGGATGTCAACGGCAACGTCGTCTGCCAGACCGTCCGCAAGAACGCGAACCTCGGCGACATGAAGATCATCGTCGTCTCCGGCGTCGTGAACCACAGCGAGATCAATGGCCTGCTCCAGGCGGGGGCTGACGAGTTCGTCAAGAAGCCCTTCAACATCGAGAAACTGGTCGGGCGGATCCATACGCTGCTGGAAATGTGAGATCGTTGGCGACTGCGTGGGGGCCGATCCCCCGACTGTTGGACCTGCACCCATCGGCTAGCCATGGCACTTGAGCTGACCAAACCTCGGCGGATCGAGTTGATCCTTCGTCAGATCGACCGGCTGCCCACGCTGCCGGCCATCGCGACGCGCCTGCTGAGCCTCACCGCCTCGGACGATGCGCAGGCAAGCGAAGTCATTAACCTCGTCAAGGCCGACCCCGCGCTCACCGCCCGCGTCCTCTCCATGGTGCGCTCCGCAGACAAAGGCGTAAGTGCTTCAGGGGCTAGTTCCGGGGGCGGGGGCGGTTCCGGGGGCGGGGGGAAGAATGTGATTACGATTGAGCGTGCGGTGATGCTGCTGGGGTTCAGCGCGATCCGCAACGTGGTGCTGTCGCTGCAAGTCGTGGCGGTGCTCGGCGGCGAGGAATCGGCACACAGCCACGACCACCAAACCGGCGACGGCACGCAGTCGGCGACACGTTTCGATCGCCGGGGCCATTGGTTGCACAGCCTCGCGGTCGCCATCGCCGCCGAGCGCATCGCCGAGGCACACAAGGGCGACCGCGACCTCGCCCCCGACGAGGCGTTTGTCGCGGGGCTGTTGCACGGCATCGGCAAGCTGGCGCTCGACCACGTGCTGCCCAGGAGCTACGCCAAAGTCATCGAGATGGCAGCCATTCGCCGGGGCGACATCGGCGAGTATGAGCGGCAGATCATCGGCATCGACCACCACACCGCCGGCAAGCGCCTCGCGGAGCAGTGGGGCCTGCCGCACCTGTTGCAGGACTGCATCTGGCTCCACGGCAACCCGTTCGAGACGCTGCCGCAGATCGACCACCGCCGGATGGTGGGGCTGATCGGCCTCGCGGACCTGCTGGTGCGTCAGCGCCACATCGGGTTCAGCGGCAACTACCGCATCACCGCCGATGCCGACGCCGCGGCTCTCGCGCTGGGGCTGGACCCCAAGCGTGTTCAGCACGCGGTGGCCGACCTGCACCACCAGCTCGAAGTCCGTGGCAAGGCGATGGGTATCCACGGCGAGCCGACGCACGCGCTGGTGGTCGATTCGATCCAGCGCGCCAACGCCACGCTGGGCCGGCTCAACGCATCGCTTGAGCAGCGGGGCCAGGCCACCGCGGCGCAGAGCCGTGTGCTCGA
>JBGTLW010000199.1:0-8872 GCA_041743835.1 Phycisphaeraceae bacterium
GCGGCCGGGCCCTCGCGCTCGACCGCCTTGGCGATGCCCGCCAGCCGCTGCGCATCGTCGCCGGCGTGGATGACCCCGGCCGGGGTCACGATCCGCAGCTCATCGTCGCCGACCGCCAGGCCCGTCCGCTTCCCGCCCAGATCAATCGCGAGGTAACGCATCGGCTTTATCGTAACGGGGTGTTGTGCCGGGCGTGGCGAATCAGTAGAGTTTGTGGTGTTTCTACCACCGACCAAAGGGGCCGACCATCGAAAACCAACACACCAAGCCGGGCATGCTCAATGCCTATGCGATCATGACGCTGATCGACGGGATTTTCAATCTGCTCCTCAGCGTGGGCTGTGCCGGGTATTTCTGCCTGGTGGGGATTGCCTCCATGGGGATTGGGCTGATCTGTGTGCCGCTGGCGATCTACCCGCTGGTGCTGGGGATTCTGGAGATCGTGCAGTTCCCCGCGCTCAACCGCACCCCGCCCGGCCGCCGGGACATCCCGACCTGGCTGGCGATCATGCAACTGATCGGGGTGCTGTTCGCCAACCCGCTGGCGCTGGCGACGGGGATCATCGGCCTGATCGCGGGCAACGACCCCAAGGTGCTCGGCTACATGGCCGGCCAACACTACCTCTCACCACTCGACCCCGAATAAGCCCCGCCCCATCGCATCATCGCATCACAGGTACGCGTCGCCGACGCTCTGCCCGACCTGCTGGTGCAGTTGCTTGATCTGCTCGGCATCCTGCTTCCGGCAGACCAGCGTCGCGCGGGCGGTGTGGATGATGACCATGTCCTCGCAACCTATGGTGGTAATCAGGTGATCCGGGTCGTCGGACGCGGCCAGGGTGTTCCGCGTCCCGAGCATCACCGCCTTGCAACCCGCAACCGCGTTGCCCTGCTCATCACCCGGCCGGGTCTCCATGAAGCTGGGCCACGAGCCGACATCCAGCCACTTCAAAGGCATGGGCACGGCCGTCACGGTGAAGTCCTCGTGCTCTGATGCCGGCTCCATGATCGCAAAGTCCACGCTGATCTTCTCAAGTGTCGGGTACACCGCCGCGAGCTTGGTGTCATACGCCGGCGAACCCCACAACGCGCCGAGCTCCATCAGCTTGCGGTAATTGCTCGGCGCGAACTGGTGGATGGCCGCGAGCACGCTCGACGCTTTCCACACGAACATGCCGCTGTTCCACAGGTACCGCGTCGGCCCGGCATCGAAATAGGTCTGCGCGACCGGCTGCTCGGGCTTCTCGCGGAAGCGATCGACCACCGAGCCGGGTGTGTCCTCGATCGGCCCGCCGAGCTGGAGGTAGCCGTAGCCCGTCGCCGCGTGCGTCGGTTCGATGCCGAAGGTCACCAGCGTCCGCTCGCCGCGCTCGGCCAGCTCATAGCCCTGCTCCACGATGCGCAGGAACTCGTCGATCGGTTCGATGATGTGGTCGGCGGTGAAGACCGCGATCGTCGCATCGGCGTCCACCTGCGTCAGCACCGCGGCACTGAGGCCCACCGCGTTGAGGGTGTCCCGGCCCATCGGCTCGGCGATGAACCGCGACGCGTCCAGCCGCGGCAAACGCGCAAGCATCACCTCACGCGTCGATTCCCCCGCGCAGACATAAATCCGCTCGTCGGGGACCAGGCCCTCGAGCCGATCCATCGCCACTTGCAGCAGCGACTTCGAGCCGCCGCTGCCGTCGTCGATGAACGGGATGAGTTGCTTGGGTAACGCCCGGGTGGACATCGGCCACAACCGCGTGCCCGATCCGCCGGCCATGATTAACGCGTATCTCATCCGAGCAAGATACCCCCCCGGCCAGCACGCGACAAAAGACCCGGCCGCGCCTAAGATTCAAGAAGATGTTGGCGCGGGCCAACAGTCACCCGCAGGCCACGAAAGACAAGGCAGACCACCATGAGCACCATCGACCACGCCTCTCTGAAAATGACCCAGACCCTGGACGACTCCACACGCCACAAGATCATCGACCTGCTGGTCAAGGCCTACAACGCGGAGCTGGAGACGGTCATCAACTATCTCGCCAACTCGGTCCATCTGGATGGGATGCTGGCGCAGGAGATCAAGGAATCGCTCAAGGCCGACGTGGAGGAGGAGCTCGGCCACGCCCGTCTGCTGGCGTCGCGCATCAAGGTGCTGGGCGGGTGCATCCCCGGCTCACAGGCGCTTAAGATGTCGCAGGCCTCGCTCCAGCCCCCGGACAGCACGGTGGACCTCCTGAGCGTCATCAAGGGCGTCATCGAGGCTGAGGACGGCGCGATCGACCTGTACCAGCAGATCATCGAAGCCACCGGCGATGATAAAGACCCCGTGACGCAGGACCTTGCGATCCAGCTCAAGGGCGACGAGGAAGAGCACCGCCGCGAGTTCGTCGGCTTCCTGCGTGGCTACGAAGCGATGCGGGCGATGCTCAAGTAACACCACGCGACCGCCCCGCCCCAACAGAGCCGCGCACGTAAGTAAGCGGGTTCCCTAGTTTCATCCGAGCCGCCCCGTCCCCGAGGCGGTCCGCCGCGGGGACGCGGCGGCTCTGTGATGGCGCACCCCGGCACACCCGATAAAGGCAACCGCTCCCTCACGGTCGCGGCTCTGTTGTTTGGCCTTGTCAGAGCCGCGCACGTAAGTAAGCGGTTTTGTCGCGTGGCCTTGGGGCTATGATGTACCGCATCACCGTGGAGATGCTTCATGATGCGGATCAGATTGTTGCTGGCGCTGGCTTGCGTGGTGCTCGCTGCGGGCGGGGTTTGGGCTGATGTGTACAAGGCCCCGTTCCCCGAGCCGACGGCCGAGGAAACGCTGATCCTCGAATACATCAACCGCGCCCGGGCCGACCCGGCGGCGGAAGCCCGGCGGATCCTTGAGTCCGGCGAGCGGATCCCCAGCGATGTGGACAAGGCGATGTTCGAGCGCGAGATGGCTGCGCTGCCGCCCGCCCCGCCGCTGGTGTTCAACCTGCAACTGCTCGACGCTGCGCGCAAGCACGCGCACTACATGATCCTCAACGAGCAGAGCCACGACCAGGTCGAGGGTCGGCCGGGGTTCACCGGGAAATCGATGGGCGACCGCATCAGGGCCGCGGGCTACCGGGGCAGCAGCATGGCGGAGAACGCGTTCAAGACCGCGCGCAACGCGTGGAACAGCCACGTCGCCTTCGAGGTCGATTGGGGGCCCGGCGGCGCGGGCGGGATGCAGCCGGGGCGCGGCCACCGTGTCAACATCCACAACCCCGGCTACCGAGAGCTTGGCGCAGGCGCTGTGCCGCACGGCAGCCAGTTCTCCGTCATCCACAACTTCGGCTCGCGCAAGGTGCGGTTGGCTGGGGGCGTGGCTTACTTCGACAAGAACAACAACGGCTTCTACGACATCGGCGAGGGCCGGGGCGGCGTCGGTATCAGCGTGCAGGGCGGCGGGGCTGTCAAGACGTGGGACAGCGGCGCTTTTGCCTTGGAAATCCCGTCCAACCAGGCCGTGAGCCTCACCGCGGAGTACGACGGCCTGCGCTTCTCCCGGCAGTACCCCGCGTCGGGCGACAACATCAAGTTCGACTTCGTCATCCCCGCCCGGCACGACATCCAGAAAGCCGAGCGACTGGCCGATGCCGTGGAGCGGACGGTGGTGAAGGAGGGCGATGTGAATGGCGCCAGGGCGCTGCGCCGCGCGCAGCTCCGCCTGCACGCCGACACGCAGTCGCTCTATCTCGACGACGCCACGCGCGAGCGGATCGAGGCACTCACCAAGGACGCGCTCGCGGCCATGGCGGAGCTGCGAGACGGCATCACCCAACTGATGAACGATGGCGTGGTGATCGAGGCCCGGCAGACGATCCATGCCGCAAGGCAGGACTACCGCGGCACGCCGTTCGACGACTGGCTCGCGGACGCTTACGCCAGCTCGTCCCTGCTGGACCAGCAGCTCAAGCTCGCGGCCCCCGCCAAGGAAGGCCGGGCCGTGCCCGCCTCACAGGTCCGCAACACCGTGCGCACGTTCGAGCGGCAGCGGGACACGCTCAAGACCGAGTTCTGGCGGGAGTGGGTCGGTGGCCTGATCGAGCGCACCGCAGCCCTCGCGGATGAGCAGGCGTGAGCGGTCGCCATCAGAGCCGCGCACGTAAGTAAGCGGGTTCCCCCGATTCATCCGAGCCGCCTCGTCCCCGAGGCGGACCGCTGCGGGGACGACGTGGCTCTGTGAAGGCACACACCCCGCACACCTGAGAAACGCAAGCCAAAACCAAAGCAAGGCAACCGCTTACTTACGTGCGCGGCTCTGTGAAGAACGCCGGGGGTTTCCGGGGGCTTCCGGGGGGGGTTAGTACTCCGCGAAGTCGCGGGCTTTTTCGAGCAGCTCCTCGCTCACCTCCGCCATCGGGTAGTGCTTCTGCAGGAAGGCCCGCAACTGAACGGACTCCGCCACGCGGAAGAAGACCACCCGCGCCAGCCGATTGGTCGCAAACGTCACCGCCCGCGCCATCCGCCGGCGCGACGCCGCGACCAGCAGTTCACCCGTCGGCTCGAAGCTGATCGGCATCATCTCGAACTGCCACGCCTGGCGGGCCGAGAGCATCCGCAGCGCCTCGACATCGAAGCGCTGCTCGTCGAGGTTGATCGTCCCGGTGAAGCGGTGGTACTGCTCGACCCATGCGTTCTCGATGGACTCGACGGTGACCTCAAACATCCGCTCCGCGAGGACGCCAAACGGCAGCTTCAGCTTCTTCTGGGCCTGCACGACCTCGAAGACCTGTTGCTCGGACATCACGCCTTGTTCGACAAGGATCTCACCGATGCGGATAGGGTTGGACACGTTCGCTTCCTCCTGCAAGGCCGATTGTCGGCCTTGGCAGGGGTAGCATCGGCGGTGTGGGGCGTCGGCGTTAGCGCGTCGTGAGAACCCCGGCCCGAGGCGGTGGTAAGCCTTCCGGTCTGTGCCGAGCGGGCGAGCGCTGCGTCCGGGAATCCGCCAAATGCCGCCAAGGCGCGGAGGACGCCAAGGAAGACTTCTTGGAAAACGGATTTCTGCGGGGGGACCCACGGACGGAGTCCGTGGGCTTCTCACACTGTTTTGCCTTCGTCCACAAGCCGCTTAGGGGTTGCTGACTTCGAGCGGGGTGATGCGGGAGGGTTCGATCACCGTCAGGTTGGTGGCCCGGTCGAGTGTGCCCACGCCCTTGACGCCGACGAGCTGTCCGAGCATCCCGCTGGGGTCCACCGTGCGGTTCGCGGTGACGTAGGCCTTGGTCCGCTGCGTGGTCGGATCGACCAGGCGATACATCAGCGGCATCTTCTTGCCGTCGTACACGCTCGAAGCGCGGAGGATGCCCACGGCATCGAAGGTGTTCGCGTCGATCTTCTCAAGCTCGGCCCGCTGCTCCTGGAGCGAGGCGAGCGTCGCGTCAGACTGCTGGATCGCGCTGAGCACCTTCTGGTTGTGGGCGATGGCGGCCAGCCGGAGGCGGATCACCCGGCGGTCCGAGGTGGAGAGCGACTCGTCGCCCTCGAACTTCTGGTACGCGGCCCGCATCTGGTCCAGCGGCTGCTCCTCCAGCGGCAGGCTGAAGAGCGGGACCATCTTCGCGTCCAGCGTGCGCACGTCGGCCGAGGCCATATCGGGCACCGCCACCACGTCGCCGCCCTTGGTCATGTCCCCGTCGCCGGGCTCTTCGATGGGGCCGATGGGTTCGGCGGGATCAGCGGGCGGGATCGGGTCCACGGGGTCCGCGGGCCCGGCCGGGTCGGTCGGGTCCACCGGCTCGACGGGCTTGACCGGGTCCATGGGATCGCCCGGGTCGATCGGATCGACGGGCTTGACCGGGTCCGCGGGCTCCGCGGGGTCGGTCGGCTCAGTCGGTTCGGTTGGCTCGGCGGGTTCCCGGGGTTCGGTCGGCTTGACGGGTTCGGTGGGCTTGGTCGTGTCCGTCATATCGACGGGCTTCACAGGCTCGGTCGCGCCGCCGATCTCGGTCGCGCGTTGCACGGCCGTGGGCTCGAGATAGACGTAGGCGTTCGCGGGGGGGGTGATCTTGTAGAAGCTGCCCTCTTCGCCCACGATGGTGACGGTGTCGCCTTCGCTAAGCTCGGTCTGCCCGCGGTAGCTCTGGGCGGGGCCACGGACGTTCGCGGCCTTGACCTCGGCCCGGTCGCGGTTGACCACGCCCTTGCTGCCGTCGCCCTGTGCGTTCACAAAACCCTTGGAAATATAGCTGTAAACACCCTTGGGCGGGACGATCTTGTGCCAGTGATGGAAGACCTCCTCCACCTGCACCACATCACCCTTCTTCAGCGTGCCGACCGAGTAATACGCCCGGCCAGCGCCGGAGTGGATCACCACTTCGTTCTCCACCACCACCGCGGCGAAGGGTACTTCCTGCCCACGGGCCAGCGGGGCTAAGAACAGCAGCGTCAGCACAACAACCAAAGGGCGGGTGAAACGGTTCAGCAGCGGCAAGTTCATCGCAATTCTCCGGGAGCGGCGGCGGCAGGGGTCACAGCAGGCGGCGGTGGTCCTGACCCGCCCTCTCACAACACGGCGCTGCGGGGGCCAGACCCTGATCACCTTGACCCCACATCATAACGACCCTATCGCCCGCCGCGTGGCCGGTCAAGGAAATCGCTGGCACTGTATCAAGCGGGGGAGACCGCTTACTTGCGTGCGCGGCTCTGACAAGGCCAAACAACAGAGCCGCGCACGTTAGTAAGCGGTTTCCCCAGATTCAACCGAGCCGCCGCGTCCCCGCGGCGGACCGCCTCGGGGACGAGGCGGCTCTGATGATTCGGGCCGTTACAATGCCACCATGCAGACGCGCGAACGCTGGCACGGTTCCCTGTGCGGTCTGACGCTGATGTTGTGTGTGGCTTGGGGTGCGGACGCCCAGCAGGTCCGGCCGCAGCGTGTGGAGCCGTTGCGGGCCGACACCCCGGTCAACGCGGATCGCCCGGTCCCCCGGCAGGGCAACCAATCCCGGGTCGTCGAATCGCCGGATGCCTTGCTCATCGGCATCCCCGAGGCCCGGCGACGGCTCGGACAAGACCTGCCCACCGGCAAAGGCGTCGTCGTGGGCCACGTCGAGGGGAACCCCGGCCAATACACCCCCAGCGTCGAGAAGCCCCGCTACCAGAACATCCACTTCATCGCCCGGTCCGGCGCTTCCGAGCCCTTTGCCCACGCCGAGGCCGTCGCCGGCAAGCTCTATGGCCAAGGCGGGCTTGCGCCGGGCATCCGCGAGGTCCACAGCTTCACCGGCGGGGACTGGCTGGGCGCGGGATTCCTCAACGCGGGCCAAGGCGTCGGCCCCAGGCTCGACGAGCGGCCAAGGCTCTACAACCACTCGTGGATCAGCTCGCTCGAAGGCCGGGCGGGCGAAGAGGTGCTCCGCCGGATCGACTACGTCATCGACACCGCCGACGTGCTGATGTGCGTCGGGGTTAACAACGGCCGGGGCTCAGCCGTCCCCCCGCTGCTGGGGAGCGCGTACAACGTCATCGCGGTCGGGGCGCTTAGCGGCAACAGCTCCGGCGGGTACACGCATATCGAGGGTGTCGGCCGATGCAAGCCCGATGTCGTCGCGCCCGGCGGACTCACCAGCTTCGCCACCCCGGTTGCCGCGGCCGTCGTCGCAAGGCTGATCGAAGCCGCCGACCGCCTCGCCCCACCACCCGCCAAACCCGGCGAAACGACCGAAAACCCCGAAGCTGCGGAAACCACGCAAGACCCGCCATCCTTCGCCGCGAACAACCCCGCGGCGCGGTCGGAGGTCATCAAGGCGGTGCTCATGGCCGGGACGGTCAAGCCCGAGGGCTGGGCGCCGGAGTCGGGCAAGCCTTTGGATGCCCACCTCGGCGCGGGCATGGTCCATTTTGACCGCTCGCTGCGTGTGCTGGAAGCCGGGCACACCGGGCCGGGGCCGATCCGCACGCTCACCGGCTGGAGTTTCGAGCCCATCACGACACAGGGCATCGTCACGTACACGCTGGATGTGCGGAGCCCGCTTGGTCCGGCGAGCATCGCGCTGGTGTGGAATCGGCGGATCGACGGGCGTACGGTCATGGCCATGCCCCAAGGTGCGAGCACGCCGGTGAAAGGCTGGGTCCACACCCCGAGGCTGGCCGACCTGGACCTGCGGGTACTCAAGGTCAACGACGATGGCTCGCTGCGCATCCTCGCCCAGAGCGTCAGCCGGGTGGACAACGTCGAGTACCTGCACCTGCCCACGCTTGAGCCGGGCGAATACCGCCTGGAGGTCACGCGCCCGCTGGAAGATGCGCCGGACCCCGCGTGGGATTTCGCGCTGGCGTGGCACCTTGCCCTCGCGGAAGAACAGCCCCAACCCGACGCGCAGGGCAACACCGAGGCGAGCGAGGACGCCACCAACCCCGCACCCGAGCCTAGGCCATGAAACATCCCGTCCTGATCTATGGCGGGGGTGGGCACGCCGCGGTGCTCATCGACACGCTCCGCCTGCTTGGCTGGGACATCCTCGGCATCGTCGATGACGACCCGACACTCACCGGCCGGGTGATCCACGGCATCGAGGTGCTCGGCGGGAACAGCATCATCGCGGAACACGATCCCGATGCGGTCGAGCTGGTCAATGCCATCGGCTCCATCCGCGCGGTGACCGCGCGACGCGTCCGCTTCGACACCCTGACCCAGGCGGGCTACCGCTTCGCCACCGTGGTCCACCCCTCGGCCGTGATCGCGAGCAGCGCGACGCTCGGCCAAGGCGCGCAGGTCATGGCCGGGGCGGTCATCCAGACCCTGGCCACCGTCGGCGACAACGCGCTGATCAACACCCGCGCGTCGATCGACCACCACTGCGTCGTCGGCCCGCACTGCCACCTCGCGCCGGGCGTCACGCTCAGCGGCCAGGTCACC
>JBGTLW010000200.1:0-14022 GCA_041743835.1 Phycisphaeraceae bacterium
CCGAGCGCTCGGGCACGCTGCCCCGCGAACGCTCGGCCGGCGCGGGCCACTTCCCCGCCAAGCTGGTGGTCGGCGGCACGCTTGCGGCAGCGGGTGTGTTGATCGCGCTCAACGTGGGCCAGTACCTCAGCCTGACCAGCAAGACCGAGCAACTAAGCAGCCAGCTCCGCGACCAGCTCGCCAAGATCGAAGAGAGCAACAAGCCTGCGGCACCCATCGCCATAGACACCAGCAAGACCGACCAGCGTCTGGAAACCATCATGGCCCGGCTGGACAGCCGTGTTGCCTCCGAGGCAGAGGAACAGAAGGCCCGCGACCGTGTGCTCGGCGACATTCTCGCGGCCGTATCCAGCCGCCCCGAAGAGGTGGGGCCACGCCTGGACGCGATCCTGGCGCGCATCGACAAGCTGCCCGATCCAAGCCAGGACCTTGCAGCCCTCGCCTCAGCGATCAAGGCCCAGCCCGACTACGCGGATCAGCTAAGCACCCTCGCCACCGCGATCCAGAAGCAGCCGAACTACGACGCCCAGCTAGCCGCCATCGCCCAGCAACTCGAGGCCGACCGTGCCGCGACCCCCCGCCTCCCCGAGGGCTTGGCGACCCAGCTCGCTGCACTCGCGGAATTGGCGCAGCAGAACAGCGAATCACTCGCTGTGCTTGATGCCAAGCTCGACCAGGGCATGGCCGGCGACCCCGAAGCGGTCATGGCCCGCATCGACAAGACGCTGTCGCAGATGCTCGCGGACCTCCAGAAACCCGAACCCGCCGACCGCGACGACCCCGTCATGCTCGCGCTCACCCAGAACCGCAAGCACACGGACACGATGTTCGATCAGATCCTTGGCGAGCTCCAGCAACGCCCCACCACCGAGGCGATGATCTCGAGCATGGAGGCAAAGCTCAAAGACAACAAGGCCATCAACCCCTCCCCGAAGACCGAGGAGCTTTTCCGCGAGGTGCTGGCCGAACTCAAGCGCCAGCCCTCAGCCGAGGCGCTCGCGACCCAATTGGCCAAGGCAACCGCGGATCAGGGCAAAGCCAGCGCCGAGTTGTTGCATCAGATCATGGCCAAGGTTGAGTCGGCCGAGGCACTGGCCCCGAAACTCGATGAGTTGCAGAAGCTGGTGATGGCCGCCAACACCCAGAAGGTGGAGCCGGTGTTAAGCGACATGCTTGCCGCGATCCACAAGCTCCACGAAAAGCTGCCGGATGACAAGGCCGTGCTTGCCGAGTTGACGAAGCTGCGGGAGCAGTTGCCCCCGGACCACAGCCCAAAGCTGGACGCGGCCATGGCTCGGCTGGAGAACACGCCGGACATGGACGCCGTGACCGCGCTGACCCAAGAGGTGCAGCGATTGGCGAAGTCCGAGGCTCAGACGCGTGAGGCCCAAACCCTGCTCGCGGATGTGCTTGCGGTGGCGAAGGATCGTGAGGCGTCGGACGCCAAGCTCGCCCGGATCGAGAAGCTGCTCGCCGAGCAGCCGGAGATCACCCGTGCCGCGATGGACGGGGCCTTGGCGAAGATGGAATCGTTGTACGCCACCGGCCCCAAAGACGACGCCATGGCCGCCGCCATCGAGGAGATCCGGGCCACCGTGCGTGGTGAGGTCCGCGCCGAGTTGCGGGCCGAGCGCATCGCCGCCGAGCGTGAGCGTGAAGCGCTGGCAGCCGACGGCGGACAAGGCGCAGTTGGCGTGGCGCAGGCTGGCGGTACCCACTTCAACCACCTGACCCAGCCACTACCCGAGCCCCAGCGTCAGGACGACGGCCTGTCCGACACCGAGCGTGCCTACAAACTCGCGTTCGAGAGCGGTCGGCCTGTCCGCCTCGGGGGCAACACGGTTAACCCCGCGACCGGCCGTGTGACCGATGGGCGCGTGCTCGATCCCGATGCCGCACGAGTCGCGGGCATGTCAGACTGGCGTGACTGGTACCTCATGGACGACTTCGCGGAGCGGATGAGGCTCCAACGCGACGCCACCCGCTTCCTGGTCAACACCGACCTCACACCCGACACGGTGAAGCTCCCCGCCGCCGACCCGATCATCACCGCCACCCCTGCGGACGCACCCAAGCGGTAAGCCGGGCGCGTCATCCATTCCCGCGACAGCGTTGGAGGGCAGCCTCAAAGTCCGGGGGTGACTCACATGCCGCAAGGACATCCTGCCAGTGAATGGATTGCGCGTGCAGCATCACGCGCGGGGCTTCGTCGGCCCGGCCATAGTCACGATCGCCAAGAAGCGGGTGACCCAGCGCAGACATCATGACTCGCACTTGATGCAGGAAGCCGGTGTGCAGGTCAACCTCGACCAACGTGGCCCGCTTCATCGTCTCGACCGCCCGCCAAGACAGCCGACACACCCGCGCTTCGGGGTGCGAAGGCTCTACAACCGACACCTTGGCTGGGCGGTGACGGGTGACCGCCAGACGCATGGATTCAGCCCCCTGCCCGACCAGCCGGCCGTGGACCAGGGCGTGGTAGGTCTTACAGACCCTGTGCTCGGTGAATGCGTCGCGCAGGGCAAGCCAGCGGGCCTGCTCGGTGGCAAACAGCAGGGTGCCGGTGGTCGGCAAGTCCAGTCGATGGACCACCCCGCTGCGCAGCCCGCCTTCGCCGACCCCAAGCACTTGGGGATATCGGGCGACCAGGGCGTTAAGCACGGTATCGTCCTGCCCCGGCTCCAAGGGATGCACACCCACACCCGTCGGCTTGTCCACCGCGACCCAGCCCGCGCCCTGCGCTAGAATCACAAGTGGCAAGTCCGGCCTGGGTACGGGACACTCCCGCCCCGCATCGTTGGGCACGACCACGCGGTCGTCGGGCGTCACAGACTGCCCCTTGACCCCGGGCCTGCCGTTGACCAGAACCGCCCCGCGCCCGATAAGCCGGGCCGCGGCCTGACGGCTCACCCCGGTGTGACGGGCGACGGCCTGGTCTAGTCGGACGCCGTGGTCTTTTGCGTCGAGCGGGAGATAATGGTCGGCTGCGGGCATCGCTGACGCTCAGGTTAGCAGACCTACAGCGTCCGATAGTGCGAGCCCGATCATATGGCCTTGCTTGCCGTTGTGAAAACCCCGGTTAACTGACGAGCGTAGTGAATGTAATTCTTAGGTGGGCGGCCAACTCACCGATATAAGAGGGGAATCGGCCACATGCCGAACCCAATCACGATCAGGGAGTGAACTTGCAAGCCATCGCCACACCGATTCCGGACCAAGCCGTCTGGCCCGCGCCCAGACTGCTGGCTGCCGTCGCCCTCACCGTGGTGGGCATCGTTGTGAACTTCGACGTCTGGGCGGACATCTTCACGTTCGCGCTCAAGGACGAGGAAGCACAGCAGGTGTTCCTGGTGCTGCCTGTCTTCGCGTGGCTGGCGTGGTCACGACGAGGTGCCTTGGCCGTGTCGGGGGTCAAGCCGAGTTTCAGCCTGGCGGGCCCGGCGATGATCGCCCTGGCGTGGGTGTTCTCTTATGTGGGATTCAACTATGCCGTGCAGGCGATGTGGCACGCCTCGGCTGTGCTGATCGCGGTGGGCTGTCTGGTGACGGTGCTGGGGCACAGGTTTGTGCTGGCGCTATGGCCCGCGTTCGTGGTGCTGGTGTTTCTGGTGCCGGTGCCAGCCATGTTCCGCCTCCAGATCGCCGTCCCGCTCCAATCCGCGGTCGCGATGTCCACGCACTTCCTTGGCGACCTGATCGGCATGGATATCCAGCGATCGGGCAACTGGATGTCCTACAACGGGGCCGCCGTCACCATCGCCGAGGGCTGCAACGGCATGCGGATGATGTTTATGCTCATCCTCGTATCATTCGCTTTCGCGTTTGTGGTGCCTTTGCAGGGGTGGGCGCGGGTCCTGGTCATTGTGATCAGCCCGCTGACCGCGCTGGTGTCGAACGTGATCCGCCTGGTGCCGACCGTGTACATCTTCGGCCACAGCAACCAGCAAACCGCTGAGAGCTTCCACGACTTCGCGGGCTGGGTGATGGTGTTTGTGTCCCTGGGCCTGTTGATCTGTCTGATCAAGCTGATGGACTGGGTGGGCCTGCCGGTGATGGCAGAGCCGGAGCGTCGAGCAAGCGGAGCACATCAATGAACCATGCCCTCACGACACGAGCGGCCCAGTGGCTGGCGGTGCCCCTGACGGTGCTGCTGCTCTGTGGCATGGGCGTCGCGGTGGCGATGCGGCCGGGCCCCGGCAGCGCGGCCGGCTTCCATGAGGCGGTGCAGGTGGCGTCGGCCATCATCCCCGATCGCATCGGCGAATGGGTCGGGGCCGACACCGAGATCCCCCCCGCTGCACGCAAGTTGCTCAAGCCCAACGTCATCCGAACCCGGCAATATCGGCACGAACGCACCGGCGAAACGGTGACGCTTCTGTTTGTGCAGTGCAGGGACGCACGCGACCTGGCCGGCCACTACCCGCCGATCTGCTACGCCTCCGCGGGGTGGGACGCCGACGGCCGAACCCCACGCACCTGGGAGGTCGGGGACCACACGATCCAAGGCATGTCCTACGGCTTTGTCATGACCCGCCCCGAGGGGACCAGCCGGATGACCATCTACAACTTCATGGCCCTGCCCGATGGGACCATGGCCCCGGACATGAGCGAGGTATATCAGGTCGCCGCCGACTACACCCGCCGTCACTACGGCGCAGCGCAGTTTCAACTCGTGATGCCCGCGTTGATGTCGCAGGACCGCCGCGACATGATTTTTCACCAGTTCATGAATGAACTTATTCCCCTGCTGGATGTGCTGACAAGCGGGCTTCCCCAAAACGCACAATAAAACCATGGCCGACAACAACAAACGTAACAAACGACTGATCCTCCTGGCCTGCATCGCGTTTGCCATCACGGCACTGGTGGGCATCCGCTACGCGCAGCGGGAATCACAGCGAACCGCCACCACCGCCAAGCTCCAGGCCGACGGCCTGGCCGCATTCGCCGCGGGCGACTACACCGGCACCGTGGAGCTGCTGACCCGCTACGCCGAGCGCAACAAGCCCGATGCCCAGACCCTGCTCGCCCTCGGCCGCGCCAGCATCCGCGTGGCGGATACCGAAGGCTCGACATACACCGCAGGATTGCGTGCGCTACGCGATGCGGTACGGATGGCGCCGGATGACCTCGACGCGGCGCACGAGTTGTTGGACATTCTCGCGGGGATTCAGCCAGCCGAAGCCCTCGAGATTGCTGACCGGATCCTTGAGCGCAACCCCAATGACCTGCGTGCCCGTCACATGAGGGCGCTGGTGCTGATCGCGATGAATCGCACGGGCGATGCGCTGGCTGCCGCCAATCAGGTGCTTGAAGACCACCCGCTCGACCTCAACATGCGTCTGCTCAGCTATCAGATCCGCACGCAGATGGGCCAGAACGCACACGCCATGCTGGCCGAGGCCCGTGCGCTGACAGAAGAATACGCCGACGACCCCCGCTCCTGGCTTGGCCTGGCGATCATCCACAATGCGCTGGCGCAGCGTGAGGAGGCCGTGGACCTGCTGAACAAAGCCACAGCCATGCACCCGCCCGACGACCCGAGCTATCCCGAGGCTGTGGTACGGCTTCATGACGCGATGGGACTCTACCCCCGCTCATTCGAGCTCCTGCAAACCTACGCGCACCCCACCAAACAGCCTCGTCTCTATGAGGAACTGGTGTATCGCTTGTTTGAGCAGGGAATGCTCGAAGAGGCGGTCAAAGCGACGGAGGCCCTTCCCGCCCTGGCGACGAACGCGGAATATCTGGGCCTGCGCGCGGTTGCGCTGCGCGGCCTGGGACGCACCCAGGCCTACGACGAGGCGATCAATGACCTCCGAGAGCGCAAAGATGGGGGCACCGGTGCCGCGTGGGCCGACCTGCTTCAAGCAAAAGGCGGGCCCAACGGCACCGAATCCGCCACCGTCCAGGACCTGGCCCAACGCGCAGTCCGCTTGAACCGTGGCAGTGCGTACCTGCATCTGATTTGGGGCGACGCCACCCGAGACGCTGGCGACCTCGGCCCCGCGCTCGCGCACTATCAGGCAGCAGCGGCACTGCGGCAGGCATGGATGCTGCCCCGCCTGCGCATGGCGTCGGTCAAACTGGCTCAGGGTGATGCTGTGAGTGCCGCGCAGTTGGCCGGCGACGCGATCCGACGCCAACCCAACAACGCCGAAGCAGGCATCACGCTGATCATGGCCCGCGGGGCCTTGATCGATGACGCGACGAAATCCGAAGCACGCGACCTGCTCCAACACATCGCCTCCGTGCAACAGGCGATCCCCGGCGAATCGAACACCGCAGTGCTCGGTATCCGGCTGCACGCCATGCTGGGTGAGGCGGAACAGGCACGCACGCAGGCCAAGGCCCTGCTCGAACGCGAACAGACCCTGGCCTACGACCAACTGCTCCGCCTCGCCGCGGCTGACAGCGTGTACAAACTGGGCCTGGCGCAGGCAATCAATCAGGTCATACAGACGCACTACGGCAGCAGCCCAGAGTTGACTCTCATGGAAGCGCAGCGGCTGGCGGGTGAGGGCAAGCCCGCCGAGGGTTTAGCCATCATCGATACGGCAATACAGGCGCAAGGCAAAGAATCCGACACCACTTGGGCCGTGCTCCGCACCCGTTACATTGAACAGACTCTACCGGATCAGGCTGTCTCGGCGTGGCAGTCGCTGGTCAGCAAGTACCCCGCCGACACCCGCGTCCTCGCGTCGGCTCTCTCGGCGGGGAGTATGAGCACGGATCGAGAGTTCCTGGACCAGACCATTCTCAAGCTACAGAAGGCCGAGGGCGACGCAGGGCGGATCTGGCGCACGCATCGCGCCCGATACCTGCTGACCGATCCCCAACAGAAGGACCTGACAGAAAACGCCGCCATCGCACGCGACCTGCTCAAGCCGGTGCTCGCGATCGACCCGACCCACGTCGAGGCCGGCCTTCTCATGGCCACCTGCCACGAACGCCTCGGCGCGATCGAAGCCGCGATGGCTCAACTCACCCAGTCCCTCAACGCTTCACCCAACGACGCCCGTCTGCTGCTGGACCTGGCGCGGCTGCAAGCGAACCACGGCCTCATGGGCGACGCGGCGAGGACAGCGGAGCGAGCGCTTAGCCTGTCAGACCTGAGCACCCCCCATCGCATCCGCGGCGCGACGTTGCTGGGTCAGGCCGGGCAAACCACGAAGGCCATCGACCTGTTGCTGGCCCTGCACCGCTCACAATCTCTGACGCCCGACGGCTACTTCACGCTCGCCCAGCTCCTCGAACGTGCGGGCCGTGAACCCGAGTTGGCCGACATCGTCACCGAATTGGCAGACTCCCCCCTGCCCGAGGCCGCCATTTTCTCTGCTCGGTATCACAGCCTGCGTGGACAGACCGCCCTTGCCGAAGCGGCGCTCGCACGGCTTGACTCGCTCGACCTGACCGAGGCCCAGCGCGTCCGGCTGCGTGGCGAATACCTCGCGTCGCTGGCACAACCGGAAGAGGCGCTGGCTAGCTTCCGGCAGTCTGTCGCGATGAACCCACAGAACAGCGACGACTGGCGGCGTCTGGTGGGTTATCTGCTGGAACAACGGCAAGCCTCCGATGCCATCAGCGAGGCCCGCCGCGCCCTGACCCACCTGTCCAACGAGCCCGCGATGGTCGCACTGGTTGAACGCGAGGGCACGGTCCTTGCTTTCGGCGACAACCCGGGTATCGCCCCGCTGCTCGCCGCGATCGTCTATGACGATCGGCACCGTGCGGCCGCGTGCCAGGCCATCGACCTCATGCTCCTCGCCCAGCAGCAAGAGCAACCGATGATCCGGGTTGCGACCGAGCTGTACGACATCGCCAAGGCCAACCCGCAGTTCGTCTCACTGCAACTTTTCAGCGGCAACCTCCTGCTGAACGCGGGGCAATCCCAAGACGCGGCCCAGCTCGCCTCGGACCTCATGGCCAGGTATCCCGACATGCCCGAAGCCGCGGGGATCAACACGCAGGCGCTGCTCATGAGCGAGCGGTGGCAGGATGCCTTGGCTGCGGCAACCAAGTGGCGGCAACTCGCTTCCACCCAGACTATCCAACCGGACATCGCGTTGGCCACAGCCCGGCTCCGGCTCAATGACCCCAAGGGTGCTTACGCCGCACTCCAACCGCACCAAGAAACGCTCGTCGCCTCGCCGGACACTTACACCGAGGGGCTGCTGACACTGGCCCGCAGCCTCATCGCGCAGGGGCAGACCAGCTTCGCACACAAGCTGATCTCGCCGCTGGCGCTCACATCGACCTCCTGGCGCGTGGCCTACCTGCGCGTGGGGGCCATGGATATCCGCTCGGCCAACGAGGCGCTCACGTGGCTGACTGACCCCGTTGTCACCCCTCCCCAGAGCCGCACTGAAGACCGTATGCTGCAGGCACAGGCCGTCATCGCCCTTGCCGAACGCCTGAATAACGCCGAGGCTTACGAGCGGGCCCTTGCATTGATCGACAGCATCGTCGCCAGTCCAAACGCCCCGGCCGTGGCCTGGTTCCTCCGCGGCAATCTGGCTGAGCGGTTCAGCGACAACGACACCGCCATCCACGCCTACCGGCAGGCGCACAGCATCGCGCCGGACTCTACAGCCTTCGCCAACAACCTTGCGATGAGCCTGGCGCGGGCCAAGGTCGATCTGGATGAAGCACTCCGCCTGGTCAGTGACCTGGTCGCCAAGAACCCCGACGATGCCAACCTGCTGGACACGTTGGCGTTTGTCCAGTTGCAGAGCGGTGACTGTGAGGCTGCTGTGGCCAGCATCGACCGGGCCATCCGCCTCGATCCCACATCGCTCTCCTGGCAGAACCGCCGATCGCAGATCCGCGAAGCGTGCAGCCCGCAGCGTGCAGTACCCGGCGGCGATGAGCCGCAGTGATCGCGGCAATCCGAGTACACGTTGATAGGTAGCTCAGGATTGTTATAGTTGCGGCCATAACAATCTTCCCGAACCATTGGCCCGCCGCTATGCCAAACCACACGCCCGCCACTCCCCCGCCCGCCGCTCACCTCGGGGGCGAGGAATGGCGTGACATCGACACCGCACCGGACCACTACAACCCCACCGACCACGACGAGGTGCTCCGCGTCGCGCGGGCGGGCATCCGTGAGCACCGCATGGGCGACCTGACGGTTCGGCTGGTGGATCGTCAAGGACGGCCGCTGGCGGGTTTGCCCGTGAAGTTCGTCCAGCAGACCAGCGATTTTGCCGTGGGCGACAACCTCTGGGGCCTGGATCGTCACTGGCGTAACGGCACGTTTGATGGCAGCCTCGCTCAGGCGCAACGCGCCCGCTTCACCGAGCTATTCAATGCCGCCAACTGCCTGTCCTACTGGACCGAGCGCCCGCGCAACGACGGCCCAAAAACCGAGGACGTTCAGGGAGACTGGCGGCTCGATGGCTTCGCGGCCATGGTCGATTGGACACGCTCGCAAGGCATGCTCGCCAAGGGCCACCCCCTGTTCTGGTCGATCCCCAAGTGCATCCCCGAATGGGTCAAGCGGTACGACTACGACACGCAGATGAAGTTCCTCGAAGTGCGTATCCGCAACATCGTGTCACGGTTCAAGGGCCGCGTCACGATGTACGATGCCGTGAACGAGCCGATGTGGGAGACCGCGTTCAACAAGCTC
Organism: Phycisphaeraceae bacterium; assembly: GCA_041743835.1. GTDB lineage: Bacteria > Planctomycetota > Phycisphaerae > Phycisphaerales > Phycisphaeraceae > JBGTLW01. The sequence goes on from JBGTLW010000200.1 coordinate 9,635, forward strand.
AACGAGCGCAACTGGCCACACATCACACCCATCAAGGATATCGCGGATTACATCGAGCCGGTGCTCCGCTGGTGCCGCGAAGAAGACCCCGACGCGACGCTGCTGGTCAATGACTATGGCATGTGCGCGACCGATGACAAACCGCTCACCGGCAGCGACGGCAGCCGCGTGACCGCATCGTCGCAGCGCACTCGCTACATCCAGTTGTTCCAGGAGCTCGCCGAACGCGGCACGCCCGCCGATGCGGTCGGGCTTCAGGGGCACACGGGCTGGGTGCCCCACCGTCTTCACTGGCACGTGTTCGAGCAGTTCCACCAGGGCACCGGTTTGCCCGTGCACATCACAGAGTTCTGGGCCTCAACCAAGGAGTTGCGCTCGGCCGGCGTCATGCCCGCACACGAGATCGATGCGCTCCAGGCCGAATACATCGCCAACACGCTCACGGTCGCGTTCGGCCACCCCGGCATCGAAGCGTTCTTCTTCTGGGGCCTGCTCGGCGACGCCGTCGCGTGGCAGGATGATGGAGGCAATGACCCCAAACCCGCTTACCTCCGCGTCAAGCAACTGCTCCACGAGGAATGGCGGACCACCGCAGAAACCACCACGGATAGTCAGGGCTGCGCGACTCTCCACGGCTACTACGGCGGCTACACCATCCGCTACCCCCTGGCTGACAAGCACACCACCGGCCTGACATTCGAGCACCGAAGGGGATACGACGGCACGGTGACGCTGATCGCTCACCCGGTCGGTGCCTAGCAAGTGTGCGCATCACGTGTGCGCATGTGGAATGCTGACCGCGCGGACGTAGTCAGCGGGCTATGGATGGTGTCGCTCTCTGAAGCGTTGAGTAGGCAGCAGCTACCGCGCTATCTGCCGCGGCGTTTGAACTTGCTGCCCAGGGTTCGGCGCGGGGGACCGGAGGGGACCTTGCCGCCGGGGAACATGGCTTTGAGTTGCTCTTCGCTCAGTTCGTTTGGGTTGGCGACGATCGAGCGGGACGGGTCGCTTTGCCGGCCCTCACCGCGCTTGGCGTCGCGCTCCCGTTGCTCAGCCACGTCAGCGGGCACCCGGCCGGGGATAAAGTCGGGGTAATGCAGCTTCTCGATCTCCACACCCGTCAGCTTCTCAACCTCGGTCAGCATCTGCCCCTGATCCGGCGTCACGAACGTCCACGCCACACCACGCCGACCGGCCCGCGCGGTTCGCCCTACGCGGTGGATATAAATCTCGGGGTCTTCGGGCAGGTCGTAGTTAATCACGTGCGTGATGTGATCGACATCCAACCCACGGGCCGCCAAGTCGGAAGCGACCAAGACATCCACCTTCTCGCTGCGCAGCTCCTGCATCACCTTGTTGCGCTTGGACTGATGGAGGTCGCCATGGATCTCGCGGACCTGGACATCCTTTTCCTTCAGGAACTGGGCGATCTTGCGGACGGTGGCCTTGGTCTTGCAGAAGACCACGGTGGTGTCGGGCTTCTCGGTCTTGAGCAGCTTGAGCAGCAGCGCGCGCTTGTCCCACGGCTCAACGGGGAAGTACTTCTGATCGACCTGCGACACCGTGAGCGACCCAGAGACCACGTTGATCGTCTCGGCATCGGGCTTCATGAACTGCCTGCCGAGGCGTTCGATGGACTCGTCGATGGTGGCAGAGACGAAGACGGTCTGGTGGTCGCCCTTGATCTGCCCGAGGATCTTGCGGATGTCATCTCGGAAGCCGATATCCAACATGCGATCGACCTCGTCGAGGCAGGCCATGCGGATGTTGTCGAATCGGATCTGGCCCCGGCCATACAGGTCCATCACCCGGCCGGGTGTGCCGACCATGATGTGCCCGCCCTCTTCGAGCGACCTCTGCTGGTGTCTCATCGACTCGCCACCGATGATGCAGACGGTCTTGATATCGGTGAACTTAGCGAAGGCGTCGAGCTCGGTCGCGACCTGGGCTGCAAGCTCGCGGGTTGGCGTGAGCACCAGCGCCTGCATCGGGATGTTGGGGTCGAGCAGCGTGATCATCGGCAGGCCAAACGCCGCGGTTTTACCCGTGCCGGTCTTGGCTTGGCCGATGACGTCCTTGCCCGCGAGTATCTTGGGGATGAGCGTGGCCTGGATTTCGGTAGGCTGGGTATAGCCTGCGGCCCGGGTGCCCTCTAGAACCTGTTCGGATAGACCAAGCGACTCAAAGGTCGCTTCCTGATTGAAGATATCACTCATGTTGTGCCGACGGCTTTCATCAACGGGGGTGGGGGCCAGCCGTGGGCCGATATGTTCTTAGGCCCCACCGGCTTCAAAGATTGGCACCATCTTAAGCCCCCGCCGACTGTGGTACAACTTACCGCTGAGCGACCCATGACCCATGCCAGCAGGATCGACATCGACCTCGGGGCGATCGAACACAACACCCTCGCGTTGCGTTCGCTGGCAGGCCCCGGCCAGACACCCCCGGCTCTCTGCGCCGCGTTGAAAAAAAATGCCTACGGCCTGGGCGTGGTCCCCATCGCGCACAGGCTGATGCGGCTGGGCGTCCAGATGCTTGCGGTCTACTCGGATGATGAGGCTGCGGAACTGGTCAGCAAGGCCATCACCCTGCCGATCCTCGTGCTCTCGCCCCTGCACACGGTCGATCGCACGGATGTGCTGTACCGCCATCTGATTGCCGATCGACTGCACCTATCGATCCATGACCTGGACCAGCTCAAAGCGGTCAGCGAGTTGGGGCACCGCTTTGGCCTGCGTGTGCCCATTCAGCCGTACATCGACACAGGCATGAGCCGGTCGGGCCTGAGCCCGGGGCAGTTCCATGAGATGATGAATCGCCTGGCCGACTACCCCTTCGTGCGGATCAGCGGGGTGTACACGCACATGGCGACGGCAGACGACAGGCCAGAATTCACCGAGGCGCAGTTCGAGCGTTTCACCGCCGCTGTGGAACAGGAACAATCGCGCTTGCCCCAAGGCGTCACGCTGCACGCAGCCAACACATTCACCTGCTTCCGAGATCGTCGTTACCACCTGGATATGATCCGCCCGGGCCTTGGCATCTATGGCTACGGCCCCGAATGGCTCCAACCCGGCAGCACCATCGACGACGCCCCGACCCTGCGGCCTGCCCTGCGCTGGTTGAGCCAACTTACACACATACAGCGGTATCCATCGGGCACGCCTGTGGGCTACGGCAGCACGCATACCCTGGAACGTGACTCGGTCATCGGGATCGTACCCGTGGGATATGCCGATGGTTATCCCGTGGCGCTATCCAACCTTGGCGTCGTGCGCATCAAGCCAACGCTTGACACGGATGCCACCCTATGCGATTGCCGGGTGCTTGGCCGGGTCAGCATGGATCAGATCACCGTGGACTTAACTGACCTTGTGGGCCAACACGACGTGGGCAACTTAATGGGCGCGGAGGTTGAGATTTACTCCAGCGATCCAGCCGCGCCCAACGCACCGAGCAGATTGGCCCGCATGATTGGCACGCACACCTACGAGCTGCTGACCCGGCTGTCGCAGTCGATCACACGTCACTGCGTCGGCTGAGCTTCCAGCGAATCGAGGAACTCGTACATCGCTTCGTTGAGCCCGGGCCACTGCTTGTGCAGCAACGAGCCGTGCCCTGCGCGATCGACCTTGAAGAGCTTGAACGTACCGGTGGTCTTGGCGTCTTCGAGCGGGCGGATGTGGTCTGCGGGGGGCAGGGTTCTATCGCGGCCACCCTCGACGATCATCACCGGGACATGGATCCGGCTGATCGCTTCAAGCGTACACACCTCATCGATCTTGTAGCCCGCCTTCTGTGTCGCGTGTTCAAGCCCGCCCATGAGCCAGGCCTGCCGGACCCAGGGCGTGAGCATGTGGCGGATGCTGTTGATGGCCGCACGGAGATTTACAAACGGGGCCAACGCGATGACGCCGGCGATGCGTGGATCGGTCGGCGCGTGCTGGAGCACCGTGGCTGCGCCAAGCGAGAACCCGATGGTCGCCACGCGATCCACGTGCGCTCCCTGCAGCTTCGCGGCATCCAGCACATGTGACAGGTCCAGCCGCTCCATGCTGCCGAAGGTGGTCGCGCAGCCGGTCGAGTGGCCGTGGCCGCGGTGGTCGTAGAGCAGCACGTCGTGACCGCGCTGGTTCAGGCGGTCCGCGAACGGCATGTGGATCTCCTTGAACTCCAGCCAGCCGTGGCAGAAGACGATCGGGATGCGTGGCTCGACATCCGGGTTGCCCGGCGAGTACCACACGTCCAGCGACACACCCCCTTCGCCGGCCACCTTAAACCGCCGTCCCCCACGCAATCGCGACCGCTTGCGGGCCTTGGAACCCGCCCATTTCCGCCCCGGCCAGCGCATCGCCCGCAGCGTCGCCCAGCCCACCGCCCGCGCAAAG
>JBGTLW010000201.1:0-4975 GCA_041743835.1 Phycisphaeraceae bacterium
AAGGTTGTTGGTCTCGGGGTTGTAGCGCGGCTCGGTGTGCCAACCCAGCGTGTGCAACGGCGGCATGCCGTGCTGCGCGCGGAACTTGTTGCCCGGCTCATCGCTGGCTTTGAACTGCTTGAGTAGCTTGGAGGCGTTGAGGTCATCCTTGTCGGCATCCTTGACGTAGCCGACCTCATCGAACTCGAAGACGATGAACCACCCCTCGCCCGCGTGCTCGATCGTGCCCAGCTCAAGGCCGGTCTCCGGGTTGCCGTACTTACGCATGAGCGCGACGGTCTCGGGCTTGTTGTAGAAGGTGTAGCCGTGAGGCACGACGACTTTGGCCTCGCGCCCGAGGTCGCAGGTCGCGCTCTGCCCGGGCTCCGGCGTCACGGTCGCCCCTGCCTGCAAAGCCACGCCCAGCCACACCACCACCGACATCACCACGACAGGTACGACACGCATAGATAGACGCATTGCTTTGCTCCGGAGAACGTTTTGTCTAAACAAACCTGAGGCGGGTGCGAATGCACCCTTACACCCCTGCAAATTGTAATAAGTGCCCGCATAATTTACCAGCCGGAACCGCAACCGAGCAAGATGCACAAAATCCCACGCCAGCAACGAAATTCTTACGCGCCGACGCGCCCCGTGCTCAGCGGTTGACGCGTCTGGAGTATTTCCCTAGTGCCTAAACTTAATCCTAAATCTTTGCCGAGTTCCCGTACCCCGGCTTGCCTTCCTGAATGCGGGCGCTACGCTGCACTGTCAACGATCATGGGCAAACTCATATCTCAATCACACTGTGTGATGAATGAAATGTCCCTGGTTGATGTAACTTAGTCGGCAAAACAACCCTTGGCTTAACAAGGTGCCGACGTGGGAGAAATGTCCGATGCGATCGATCCACAAAATGCCGTTTCTACGCTCTTGCACCCTCACCCTTCTGCTCGTGTTTGCAGGCACATCAAGCGCGGCCAGCGTCACGCTCGAATCCCTGCTCGGCGGCAACACGCTGAGCAACGGAGACCTGGTCTTCAGCGACTTCAGCTACAAGCCATTGACCCCACTGACGGTGCCCGCCGGCAGCATCTTCGTCAACAGTGACACACTCAATACCCTTGAGTTCACCGGCAGCTTTGCGGTGCCTGCCTCCAGCGGCAACGTCCTGGATGCCATCCTGCAGTTCAAGGTCACCTCGACGCTCGGGATCACCGGCGTAGGCCTCCAATCCACCGGCGGAACCGCGGGCACAGGCCAGGTCTTCATCGCCGAGGTCGTCCGTGATGGTAGCAACGGTAACGGTGTGGCCAACCTTGCCAACCTCTTCAACAGCGTGATCACACACGATCAGGCCGACGTGAGTTTCGGTGCGCTTGCTTCGCTGATTATCCGCAAGGACATCAGCCTCTCGGCCGGTAACGGCGTGGCGGTGCTCAGCGACTTCAATCAGACGTTCACCACCGGCACCGGCACCACCGAACCGGGCACAGCCATCCCGACCCCGGCCGTAGGCCTCGCGGGCATGGCACTCCTCGGCGTGGTCATGGCCACCCGCCGCCGCCTCCCGTAATACCAGCGACCTCGCAACACCATCCCAACAGCCCGCCTGTAAACCGGGCGGGCTGTTTTTGTCTGTCCGGCTATACCAATCCCACAAACAACATAGGCGTCGTCCGCGATAATTCGGCATCCACACAGTCGCACGACAATGATTTGAGATTCTCACCGTTCCTACCCCTGACCAGCGCCCAGCAAGCACCCGCCATCGGGCGATCACCCGAGAAAATGTCAGGTAAAAGGACGGGCGTATCTGCCGGTAACATCCGATAATAAAATAGTTGTACGCTGCTCGCTCCGTATTTCTTGCATTTCGCAAGAAGCCGTGTATTCTTCTGCGGTCAGCACGGAGGGGACTACAAAAATCTCAGTCACAATGTGTGATTGGTAAACGTCCCTAGCTGGCACGTTGTCACCGTAAGTCGGCATTGTCGCTCCCTTGGCTTAACAAGGATGCCGGCTTAACTGGAGTAATTTCGATGCGCTCGCTCTGCCTTATGCCGTCCTTCCTTCGTTCATGCACCCTCGCGCTTCTGCTGGTGTTTGCTGGCACGGCTCAGGCCGCCAGCGTCACACTCCAGTCGCTGCTGGGGGGCGGAACGATCACATCCGGAAACATCCTGTTCAGCGACTTCAGCTTTACAGCGCTGACCCCGGTCACGGTGGACCCCGGCAGCATCTTCGTCAACAACAACACGCCCGGCACGCTGGAGTTCAGCGGTAGCTTCGCGGTCCCCACCAGTGCCGGCACCGTGTTTGACGCGCTGCTCAGCTTCAAGGCCTACTCCGTGTTCGGGATCACCGGCGTCGCCCTCGAATCCACCGCGGGCACCGCGGGCACGGGGCAGGCGTTCATCGGCGAAGTCGTGAAGGATGCGACCACCGGAGCCGGGCTCGGCAACCTCGCCAACCTGTTCAACAGCGCCATCACCTGGGACTCCGATGCGATCAGCTTCGGTCAGGTGGACTCGGTCCTGGTCCGCAAGGACATCAGCCTGAGCATGGGCTCCAAGGGTGTCGCGGTCCTCAGCGACTTCCAGCAGACCTTCACCACCGGCAACGGTTCCGTAATCCCGACCCCCGCTGCCGGCCTCGCCGGGCTGAGCCTGCTGGGCCTCGTCCTCGCCACCCGCCGCCGACTCGCCTGATCCCCCCGCTACTACAACCATAACCAACGACAGCCCGCCTGCGAACCAGGCGGGTTGTTTTTTTGTCCACCGCATACCAAACCCACAAACAGCATGGGCGTCGTCCGCCTGTTTAATGACCCTGTGATCCCAGCACGCCGGCCTGATGTTCGGATATCGCGGAGGCCGCAGAGCGGTGAAGGGCGCGGAGGCGAAAGCCACTAGCACAAAAATTCTTCATTTGGCACACCCTGGCCGGCGAGCTACGCCTCGCCGAGCGTCACACCGGGTGTCTCGCCAGCTAAAGGTCATCGCTCAACCCGCATCGGTGGAGATTCACTCTGCCTGTTGCACTCGTGCATCCGCCGTCGGGTTTCTGCATCAAGCCTGACTCTGCGATCTTCCTGACGGGCGCGGCTCTGATTTGCATACCGGCGCGGCTCGGTTGAGGCGGGGGTATGTTGTTGCAATGACAACCGGTTCCATCCATCCCGCGGGGCTTGACGACGCGGCGCTGCTGGCGAGGTGCGAGCGCACGTTCGGGCGGGCGTCGGGGCCGGGCGGCCAACACCGCAACAAGGTCGAAACGGCGGTCCGCCTCGTCGATCAGCCCACCGGCCTGACCTCGCAGGCAAGCGAGCGGCGCAGCCAGGCACAGAACCAGGCGGTGGCGCTGCGGCGTCTGCGGCTGAAGCTGGCGATCGAGGTCCGCTCAACCGAACCCCCGCCCGCGGGTGGCAGCAAGATGTGGCGGTCGCGTTGCAGGGGTGGCCGGGTGTCGGTCAACACCGAGCACGCGGATTATCCCACGCTGCTGGCCGAGGCGCTGGATGGCCTGGCTCACGCGGGCTGGTCGACGCCCGACGCGGCCAAGGGCCTGGGGGTCACCGGCTCACAGCTTGTGAAACTCATCGCCCAGTGCCCGGCCGCGCTGGCGGCCTTGAATGACCGGCGAAGCACTGCCGGCCTGCCCAAGCTGCGGGGATAGGCTGCTTGCAACATCGGCGCAGAAAAACACCCGCGCCTCGCGGCGCGGGTGTTGTGTGTGTAGTCAGGGTGGCTAAGTCTTAGGCACCGAGGCGACGACGGGAGGCCAGCACCAGCCCGAGGAGGCTGAGGCCCGCGAGGCCGGCCGCCGGGGTGGGGATCACGGTGCTGGGGGGGGGCACTTCGCAGGCGGTCACGGAGGCGACCTTCCAGCTATCGTACTTGCCCGGGGCCTTGAACCCGAAGGTCGTGCCGACGAGGCCCGCGAGGTCCACCTTGTAGTAACCGAAGCCGATGGACTGGAGGTTGTAGGTGCCGAGGCTGCTGTGGTCTTCCGCGAGGACTTCCACCTTGCCGCCCTTGGTCCAGCCGAACTTGATCTGGGTCAGTTTCACGAGCTTGCTGAAGGTGAGGGTGAGGACGTCTTTGTGACCGCGGCCATCGACGGTGTGGCTGTTGTCGTTGGAGCCGTTGATGACGCCGAGGCCCTGGGCGTATCGGCCGACCTTGGTGCCGCTGGTGTAGTAGGTGTTGCCGTTGTACGCACCGCCGGTGGCGACCACGGACAGGCCGTTGGCCGAGAAGGTCAGCGACTTCTTTTCCTTGGTCGAACCGCGGAAATCGACCACGCACTCTTTGCTATGGCTGTAACCCCCAGCCATGGCCGAGGACGTGGCGAGCAGGACGGCCGCGGCTGCGGCAAACTTGAACATGGAACGCTTGAGCATGGGTTTAATCCCTCCGGGTCAACAGACCCATCAATTCTGATCCCGCCACAGCACGAACATCGTGCCGTCAGGCGGTCTTTCTCGGTTTGAATCTTCGGTGCCCCTCGTCAATCGGTGGCCGACATTCTCCCGTCACGCAATCATGCCACATCGCCAGAGCATTGCAAGGGCCATCGCACCGAAAAAAGGAACAAAATGAGGTGAATGTTTGATTTTTATTTAACATGTGAACCCTGGTGTGAAACTGGGTAAGCCTGTGGCGAATCACGGCCCGGCGGTGAGGCGGTCGGGTGGGGTTGCGACGGGGCGAGCGCTTGCAGCGGAGCCGTCCAACCCGCCGATACAATCCTCATGATGACCGCCCCGCCGGAACCGTCCGCCAAACCTTCGCCGTCAGCTCCCGCGGGGTCGCCCCTGTGCAGTGGCAAGAAGCAGGCCCCGGGCCACACCCCCGGGCACATCCCCGCTCAGCCGTTCGACCTCTCCAAGCCCGACCTGCGTGGCCGCCGACTGCACTTCGTGGGGATCGGCGGGTGCGGGATGTCCGGCCTGGCGCGCATGGCCCAGCAACTGGGCGCGGCGTGCAGCGGC
>JBGTLW010000202.1:0-5511 GCA_041743835.1 Phycisphaeraceae bacterium
ACGCACGCAGGTACAGCTTGGCCCGGCGGCGCAGCGGGTCTGCGCGTCGCGGTGCATCGGCTGCGGGTGCTGCGGGTGCGGGGCTGGCAACGGCGGGTCGGTTTACGGTCGCGGTGGATAGGTCCATATTTCACTCCGAACTCGGCCAAGCGGATCAACAAGCCAAACGCGTGGCGAGGTCTCGCCAGCCCACAAAGGCACCGCATCGGTGGGGCGCTCCAACAACACCATGGCCCCGGCGTCCCTGCCCTGCTGCGGATGCACCGTCACCCAGCCCGACCCACACCCAGGCTCCGTCCCGTCGTCCAGCGAAAAACTCGCAACCCAACCCGCCCCCGCCCCCGGAACTGGCCCCGCCCCCGGAACTGCCCCAGGAACTGCCACCGGAGCTGCCAGCGGATCTTGCCCCGCCCCAGCTCCAGCTCCGGCTCCGGGAACTGCGTGCTCGACTCTGGCCGACCATGTCACGGCATCAGTGTCTGCGTGTTGCCACGCATATTGTAGGCGGAACCCGCCATCCTCCAAGCGTTGCGTTGCAACTAATCTCGCAAGCCCCCCCGGCACAGCCCCCGGAAGCGCCCCCGGAACAATCCCCGGAACTTCCACCGCAAGCGCGTCCGGAACAGTGTTCCCCGGTTTTTCAGCCTGACCCTGAACGGTGTTTTCGTTCGCGGCTTTCGGCGGGGTATTTTTTCCTAAGTGACTGCCGGGGACAGTTCCGGGGGTTCCGGTGGTGCTTCCGGGGGTGCTTCCGGGGGCGTTTCCGGGGGGGGCGATGTGGGTGGTCCATCGCAGCCGGTATGATACTTCCAATCGCTGTCCCGCGTCCAGAGGCTCGCTCGGCACCCAGGAAACGCCGATGTTGTCTTGGTACTCGCTGTCGGTCGGCAGCTCCAACAACTCCACCGCCCCGGCCGGCCAAGCGGGTTGGCCCTCTGCGGGGGGCATTGGCTCAACCCAGATGCTGGGTCGGCGTTCGTACAAGGCCTCGGGGTCCATGTAGTGAGCCGGGTCGCGGTCACGCTGCATCAACCCAAACCCGCCAAGCTCATCAACCGCGAACCGCGTTCTGCGGGCGTTGTCCGGATCGGTCAATGGCCGGGCAATCGTGGTGCCGTCGGCATGTCGGACCAGCAACAAATCCGCGTCGTGGACCTCCGGCCGGGGATCGTGCGGGCTCGGCTGATGCTCACCCAACCAAAACATACTTGTCAATGGAGCGATGTTCAGCCGTGAGATTTTCTGCCGGGCAAATAGCACGGCGTGAACCTCGATGACGGTTTCGCCCCCGGAAGTGTCCCCCTGTTGGTCCCAGAGACCCACGCACGGAGTGCGTGGGCTTCTTTCTCCATCCAAGGGCAAGTTGCCGGGGGTTTGTTCCGGGGGCGGGGGCGGGGGGATGATTCGCAGGCGGAAGGCTCCGACGACATCTTCGCCATCCAGCAGCAGGTCCACGGTCGCGGCCGTGTCCCCGGGCTTGGGCTGGTGGAGGTACGCGGCTGTAAACGCGGGGAATCGCTCCTGAAAGCTCCCCATATCCACCCCGATCCCCCTGGCCGATGAGCCATAGATCTGCCCCCGCCCCAGCGCCCGGAAGTAGCTGGCCCCGATGAAGGACGCGAGTTCGTCATACGAATCCGCCGTGGTCAACGGCGCGTGCAATCGGAACCCGGCAAACCCAATGTCCTGCGTCGGTGCGTCCGCCGCCACATCGCCGTAGTGGAACATCGCGGGATCAAAACGCACCGGCGTTGCCCGGCCATCATCCACCAGGAAGATATTCATCTGCTGGTGGTGCAGATACCCACGGTGGAAGAACGCAGCCCGAAACGGCCTGTCATCCGGCCAAACAGCCGCGCTGGGCCAGAACCACACCTTGCGATAGTCATCGTAATCCCAAGCCGCGAGCCGCTCGGGTAACGCCGGCGACGGGGCATAAGGCTCAGCCAGCAGCCCCGCAGCCGCACGCTCCAAATCCGCAAACGACCACCCCGCATCTTTCCCACGCTCACCCGCCCTGTCAGCCCCCCGCTCCCCCACCGAACAGCCCCCCAGCCCCATCACCACCAGCAGCCCAGCCACAAGCCCCCGCAGCCGACCGCCGCGATCCCAGTTCCAATTGTGTGTTGTAAATCTGCTCATGGCAGGGGACATGATACCCCCCTCAAGGCCATGCTACGCACCACCCCCGCGCGGGGGGCAGAAGCCCAGGGATTGCAATCCCTGGGCTTCCCGAACTTTGTAATCCCTGGGCTTCCCGAACTTTGTAATCCCTGGGCTTCCCGAAATTTGCAATCCCTGGGCTTCCCGAACTTTGCAATCCCTGGGCTTCCCTGATTTCCACACAATACTCACCCCTTGGTGTAAAGTGTGCCCACGGGGCCAACCCCTCAGCTTCTATCTCCCGAAGGACACGACTCATGCCCACCCCCTTCCTGATGGACCTGTGCTGGTTAGCTCAGTCGCCGACGAACGCGGCCGTGAATCTCACGATGATCGACTGGGCGGTGATCGCGGGCTACTTCGCGGTGCTCGTGGGCATCGTCTGGTGGTCGAGCAGGAAGCAGGACTCCACAGCCGACTACTTCCTCGCCGGCCGCAACATCGGCTGGTTCATCATCGGCTCGTCGCTGTTCGCATCCAACATCGGCTCGGAGCACGTCGTCGGCCTCGCGGGGCAGGGGACCGTCTCGGGCATGGCGATGGCGCACTACGAGCTCCACGCATGGATCATGGTCATGCTCGCCTGGGTCTTCGTCCCCTTCTACTACCGCACCGGCGTGTACACCGTGCCCGAGTTCCTGGAAAAGCGCTTCGGCTCCGCTGCGCGGTGGATCCTCTCGGTCGTCTCGCTCATCGCGTATGTGTTCACCAAAGTGTCGGTGAGCGTGTACGCCGGCGCCGTGGTCTTCTCGACGCTGCTGCCCGACACCTTCGGGTCGCCAGCCAACGCCTTCTGGATCGGCGCGATCCTCACGGTCATCCTCACCGGCATCTACACGGTCTTCGGCGGGCTCCGCGCGGTGCTCTACACCGACACCGCACAGGCCATGATCCTGCTCATCGGCTCGGCGTGCATCACCGCGATCGGGCTCTCGCAACTCGGCGGCTGGGGCGAGCTGCAATCCATGGCCAAGGACAACGCCGACGCCTTCGCGCTGTGGCGGCCGTGGGACGACCCCGACTTCCCCTGGCTTGGCATCCTCATCGGATCGCCCATCGTCGGCATCTGGTACTGGTGTACCGACCAATACATCGTCCAACGCACGCTCGCGGCCAAGGACCTCAAAAACGCAAGACGCGGGGCGCTGTGGGGCGGCGTCCTCAAGGTCTGGCCCGTCTTCATCTTCCTCATCCCCGGCCTCATCGGCTGGGCGCTGCACACCAAGGGCATCATCGCCATCCCCATGAAGATGCAGGACGGCGTCAGCGTGCTCGACGGCGACAAGGTCTTCCCCACACTGGTCACCACGCTCCTGCCCGTGGGCCTGCGCGGGCTGGTCGTCGCGGGTTTGCTCGCGGCCCTGATGAGCTCCCTCTCGTCGCTGTTCAATTCGTCCGCGTCGCTGTTCACAGTGGACATCTACGAGAAGCTCCGCCCGGGCATGAGCGAAAAACACCTGGTCCGCGTCGGACGCCTCGCCACCGTCGCGGTCGTCATCGCGGGCCTGGCGTGGATCCCGATCATGGCCCGCATCTCCGACGGCGGGCTGTACCACTACCTCCAGTCCGTGCAGGGATACCTCGCGCCGCCTATCACGGCGGTGTTCCTGCTTGGGCTGTTCTGGCGACGCACCAACTCGGCCGGGGCGGTGACGGGGCTATTGGTCGGCTTCGCGCTGGGGCTTGGCAAGACGGTCGTCCAGGCGATCTATGGCTCGAACAAGATCGCGGAGCCGCTGCTCCTCGCGGCCATCGGCGACTTCAACTTCCTCTACTTCTCCTCCGTGCTGTTTGTCATCTGCGTGGTCGTCATCGTGGTGACAAGCCTGCTGACCACCAGACCCGACCCCGCACGGATCGCGGGCCTGACCTGGGGCGGCGGGAGCGAGGCCGACCGCCGCGAAATCCGCGAGAGCTGGGGCGCGTTCGACATCGTGCTCACCGTCACGGTGCTGGGGCTGGTGCTCGGCGTCTATCTCTACTTCACCTTCTGGTTGATGTAAATAGAGGAAGCCCGGGGATTGCAAAGGCAAAGAAGCCCGGGGATTGCAAAGGCAAAGAAGCCCAGGGATTGCAAACGCAAAGAAGCCCAGGGATTGCAATCCCTGGGCTTCGGCCCCCCACAACTTCGGCGTCACTTCACGATGAACGACTCGATCCGCTCGCGGATCACCGGCTGCATCGCCTCGGCGTCATAACGACCCGCCTCGCGCACATCCTTGGCCATCGCGAACATCACCTGGTACATCCGCTGGTCATCGACCTTGGGCTTGAGCGTCACCCGGCCGGGGTGGTCCAGCACGTCGGCCCACACCGCGCGCACATCCCGCCAATACGACGCGGTGTCAGCCCAATAAGCCCGGCCCGCGGCAAAGTCCACGTCGTCCGCCTTGTCGTACACGTTGAGGCCCGACTCGTGGGCAAGCACCTTCAAGGGTTGACCCGCCTCATCGAGCACCAGCTTGTGGTTGTCCTGCTCGTGGACCCAGCCCGCGGGCGTGATCGTGTGGCGGTTCTTCGCCACCAGCACGTGGTAGTCATCTCGCGTGGTGTGTTCCCGGCGGGGCAGGGGCCGCCAGGTCTCGCCCGACTCCCACGCCGACCGGCTGCCGGTGTGGGTCCACGCGCCCACGCCCTCGTACCGCGGCGAGTCATCGACCTGATACACCGCCTGCGTCCACTTGCCTTCCACTGCATCGGCGGGCAGCTTGACCAGCTCCCACGTGCGGTGGCCGCGGTACACGTTGAGCTTCGTGTCCTGGTAACGCCAATCCTGTCGCCAGTGCTTGACCACGCGCGGCTCACCCCCGTCTTCCCCGGGGTGCAGCACCAGCACGTGCTGGAGGCTGATGAAATCGCCGGTGTCTTCGATGACCTCGACAAACTCGGTCGCGGTGGAGTTGTGAGGCTCGTGCAGCTCGTAGCCCGGCTCGACGGCCACGGTCTCCTGGAACTGGAACTTCACGCGATAGTCGCCCGCCATCGCAAGGATCGCCGCGCGGTCCCGCTCGAACTTCGTGGCCGGGGCTTGGGCCTTGGCGTCGGCGGCGGGCTCCGCCAGCGCGTGGGCGGTGGCCAGCAGCAGCGCCAAGGCGCAGACGATCGTGAGGGTCAGGTTGAAAGCTTTGCTGTCGATCATGGGTGTTTCCTTCTTTTGCGGGGTCGGGGGTTTGTGCATGTTGCTCTAGGGGTTGAAGTCGTAGTTGGGGTCGTCGGCCCAGTTGGCCCAGTGGCGCATGTCGTCGAGCTGGTCCGGCGGGAGTGTCGTGGCGTGGCCATCGAACCACGCGGTCGCGGTGCTGCCGGGCACCCGGCCCTCGGGGATGCCCGTGACGGTGGCCGGGTCGA
>JBGTLW010000203.1:0-22326 GCA_041743835.1 Phycisphaeraceae bacterium
GAGGATGAACCAAGCCGCGGGGATCAACTGCTGGCCCTTGAACATCGCGCCCAGCGCGATGAGTGCCCCGGCCAGCATCCACCGGTCATACGACACCAGCAGCAGCGCCCAGATGAAGAAGGGGATGATCCAGATGTCCCACAGCGGCCAGCCGTGCGCATTGAGCATGCTCGCGGGGTTGAACCAGACAATCGCCGCGGCGACAAGCCCCAGGCCAACGCCTGTGAAAGGCTTGCACGCCTGCCGCAGCCACGCGCAGCAGGCCGGCGTATGCAGTGGGCCGTCGCCGTCATCATCGCGATTGGCCTTCTTGCGCACGATCCACAGCCGGACCAGCAGGAACACCCCGAGCGCGGAGAGCAGTTCCATCCCGGTGTTCAGCCGCAGCGCGGGGGCGGTGAAGGCGTGCGGCTCCTGCCACTCGTCGCCGTCGGTGTCCGGGTTGCCATCGTTGGCGTTGATGGCTGCCCACCCGGTCATCGCGAGCAGGCGGTACGGGCCATAGTTGAAGTGCAGCGTCGTGTCGTGCTTCGCCTCGTGAGCCAGCGCCCGGTCGTACACGTCGATGTAACCAAACAAGTAGGCTTGTCGGCCGTAGGACCACCCGCGTTTGACATCGCCACGGAAGCGGACCTGTGTGGTCGCGTCGTAGGTGAACCGGCGGAGCGCGATCCCTTGCACAAACGCCAGCCAAACCGCGAGCAGCATCGCGATGATGACCACAACGCGGGCCAGGCCAGCCGAGCGCGGCGACAACCACGCGTCCACGGAGATGCACACGCGACGTGCTTGATGGGTGATGTAAGCAAAGGGGTTGGACATCGGGCGGGGGTCGATCGTCGGTGGTCGGGTCAATCCCGCACTATAACGTCCGATCAATCCGCCGCGATCAGCCTAGCGAGGTGAACACCGCAAAGAGAATGGCGGCGACCCCGGCTATGGCAAGAAATGCCACAAAAACGATCGCCCACACCATCCAGCCCGGTGCGCCACCCTCGGTGGACTTGTCCTTGTCGTGGATTTCGAGAAGCTCAGATTCCATGAAACATGCTAGCGCCGTGGGCGCGTGAATCAAGCGCCCGCATTGGTCTACACACGAGAATGATGACTTTGTGGCAGCGCACGGCGATTGCGGCTTACTGATGCGGTTTGTCGCGTAGGCAGACCGTCACCGTTTATGCCAGCGCGGCCGATGCGGTGGGCTGAGCTGAAACAAAGTGCCCCGCCTCGACCTCGACCAGCGGGGGGCGCTCCAGCAGGGACGACCGGGTGATGTACTCGATGCCCGGCTCGCGCTCGGCCTCCAACTCGGCCTTCTCGTCCATCGTCATGATCCCGCCGCTGTGCTCAGCCATACCCTTCGCGGCCTCTTGCTCGTGATGGAACATCACGATGGGGCTGGGCACATCACCCAGCAGCATGATCCGCCGACGCTTCGCGGAGGGGTTGGGCATCGGCGCCGCGGAGAGCAGCGCGCGGGTGTAAGGGTGCAGCGGGTTCTTGTAGAGCACCTCGCGCGTGGCCAGTTCCACGATCCGCCCCAGATACATCACCGCCACGCGGTCGCAGAAGTGCTCGACCACCGCGAGGTTGTGCGCGATGAACAGGTAGCTGAGGCCCAGCTCATCTTGCAGGTCCTTGAGGAGGTTGAGGATCTGCGACTGGATCGACACGTCCAGCGCGCTGACCGGCTCATCGCAGACGATGAAGCTTGGGTTGAGGCTTAGCGCTCGTGCGATCCCGATGCGCTGGCGCTGCCCGCCGGAGAACTCGTGGGGGTATCGCCGGGCATGGTCTTTCTCCAGCCCCACCTTGACCAGCAGCTCGGTGACGCGGTCGGGCACTTCACGGCGGGTACACAGGCGGTGGACCAGCATGGGTTCGCCGACGATGCTGCCGACGGTCATGCGGGGGTTGAGCGATCCCACGGGGTCCTGAAAAATGATCTGCATCTCCCGCCGCAGCTTCTGCATGCGTGAGGCGCTGGCGGCGTAGACATCTTCGCCCTTGAAGAGCACCTCCCCGCTGGTCTTTGGCACAAGCCGGAGGATGCTGCGCCCGACCGTGGACTTGCCGCAGCCCGACTCGCCGACCAGCCCCAATGTCTCGCCCGGCATGACATCGAGGCTCACACCATCGACCGCCTTGACGTTGCCGACGTGGCCCTTGAGCAGCCCCCGCCGGACGGGGAAATACGTCGAGAGGTCGCGGACGCTGAGGATGGGTTGCGTGGTGTCGTCTGGCACGGCCACATGATAACGGTTTGTGTGTTGAAAGAGGCCCGCACAACGCGCTGCCGCCTGCCGTCTCACTCGATCGGGAAATCGACCACGACGAATCGCTGGAGGTAGCTGCTGTCGCGCGGGTTCCACTCGGCGATGGTCAGGCGGACCGGCTTCGCGAGGTCCAGCGTGGAGATCGTGGCCTCGAGTTCTTCAGCCGACACGATGGGCGACCCCATCACGTGCGTGATGATGACACCGGGGAAAAGCCTTTGCAGCGCCGCGGTCGAGCCGCGACGGACACGCGTGACCGCCACGCCCTCGATGCTCTGCCAGCCAAGCTCCTGCGCCATCGCGGGTGTGAATGTTTCATAGCCTTCCACGCCCAGGCGGATCAGCGACTCGCCCGCGCCCGGTATCGGGCTCGGCGTCGGGCCGGGTAGCGAGGCCGTGCGTTCGTCCGGCAGGCGAGCCAGTGTCACATCCACGGTCGTCTCCGTTTTGTCGCGGTAGTACGTCACCTTAATGGCGTGGCCCGGCTTGTAACCCGCGACGAGCATCCGCAACTCATCGGGTGTCGTCACGGGCGTACCTTCAATCGCTGTGATGATGTCCCCCGCGCGAAGCCCAGCCTTGTCGGCTGGGCTGCCCGCGATCGGGCCGTTGACCAGCACGCCATCACCCTGGAAGTCAAAAGTCTTGGCCATGGTGGGCGTGAGGGTGTCGATGTAAACGCCCAGGTAACCGCGATGGACCGTGCCGCCCGCGATGAGTTCGTCCGCGACCTGCTTGACCATCTTGACCGGGATGGCAAAACCCAGCCCCGCGAACTGGCCGGTGCTTGACGCGATGGCGGTGTTCATGCCGACCACCTGCCCATAGATATTGACCAGCGGCCCACCGGAATTGCCGGGGTTGATCTCCGCATCGGTCTGGATGAAGTTCTCGTAACCCCCCGGGCCGGTGATATCCAGCCGCCGCCCTTTAGCCGAGACGATCCCCTGGCTCATGGAAAACTCGAACTTGAATGGCGAGCCAAACGCGAACACGATCTCGCCCTGCCGGGTGCTTTCTTCAGCGATCTTTGCGGGGACGAGCTTGGTCGTGCCGACTTTGAGCACCGCGACATCCGTGCGCGGGTCGGTGCCGACGATCGTGGCCTCGTGACGCGAGCCGTCCGAGAACCGGACGATGATGAGGTCCCCGCCGCTGACCACGTGGTTGTTGGTGATGATGTGGCCGCGGTCGTCATAGACCCAGCCGGCCCCGTTGCCTTGAAGCGTGGGGGGGTTGAAGCGCTCCATGCCCGAGGACCCCGGCCGCTCCTGCCCGCCAAAGAACCAGTCGCGTATCTGGCTCGGCGTCCTTGAGGAGACCTCGATGTGCGCGACGCTCGGCTCCACGCTTCGCGCCACGTCCACGTAGGCGTTGGACAACTGCTCCAGCAGCGGGTTGGTCTTGAGGTCGTTACGGATCAGCTTGACTTGGGCCGACTGCCGCTCGTGCGCCAGGTTGTGGATGACCGTGGGCCCGACGAGCATGACACCCAGGACCGTTAGCAGCAGGACCAGAGAAGGGCCGTACCAGCGGATTCGTTGCATCAGGATCAGTCTCCGTGCGTGGGTTGTGTGCGGGGGTTCGTATCAGCCAATCGTATGCGGCCGGACACCCCTGCGGTCATGACTCATACGACGAACGCGCGGGGAGGTTCACGCCTCGTTCATGCGATAAGGCCCGCCGTCCGCCAGGTATTCCCCACGCTGCACCATCTGCACCCACCGCTCGGCAGCCGCGGTGAGCCACGCCCCGCCATCGGTCGTCGGCTTGGCGAAGCTGGGCTGCCAGTCGGTCATGCCCAGCCAGTCGTGGAGCACGATCACGTGGCCGTGACAATCCGGGCCGGCCCCGCAGCCGATGACCGGGATGTCCACCGCGTCGATCACGGCCCGCCCCGCCTCGGCCGTGGCGGATTCGAGCAGCAGCATCGCCGCGCCGCACGACGCCATCATCTTGGCGAGGTCCACCAGCTCGTCTATTTTTTTCGTGGTCCTTCCAGCGACGACGGGCACGCCGGTCGCCATCGTGCGCTGCGGCCGCCAGCCGATGTGTGCGATCACCGGGATGCCCGCGCGGGCCACCTTCTCCACCGCGCCGGTGTAGTGGCCATCGACCTCCATCTTCACCGCGTCGGCCCGGCCCTCGGTCATCATCCGCGTCGCGTTGCGCACAGCCTGCGCGTCGGACTCGTGATACGAGCCAAACGGCATGTCGCCCATGACAAAGGCGTGCGGCGCGCCTCGGCGGACAGCCGCGGTCAGGGTGATGAGGAAGTCGAGCGAGACGTGGATCGTCGAGTCGTGGCCAAGGATCACGTTCGCGGCCGAGTCCCCGACCAGCAGGGTCTGCACCCCGCCCCGCCACAGCCACTTCGCGGTGGTCGCGTCGTAGCAGGTGAGGATGGGGAACCGCGTCCCCTCGCGCACCCACCGGCGGAGGTCGCGCAGGGTGACCTTATCGTCAACAGGCCCGGTTTTGGCTTCCACAAGTGGGGACATCGCTGTCATTGTAGTCGGTCGTTTGGGCGGGCGGTTCAAGTCACGATTTGGTGGCGTGGATGAACTCGCGGTAAAGGTTGGCGTACACGCCGCCCGTGGCCAGGAGCTCGATATGCGTGCCGCGTTCGATCAGTCGGCCGTGGTCCAGGACCAGGACCTGGTCGGCGTGGCGGATGGTGCTCAGGCGGTGCGCGACGACGAAACTGGTCCGGCCCTTGAGGAGCACCTCCAGCGCCGCCTGGATGCGGGCCTCGGTCATGGTGTCCACGCTGGAGGTCGCCTCGTCCAGGATGAGGATCCGCGGGTCCGCCAGCATCGCCCGCGTGAAGCACACCAACTGCCGTTGGCCCAGCGACAGGCTCCCGCCCGCTTCGCCCACGGAGGTGTAAAGCCCCTCGGGCAGGGATTCGAGCAGGTCGAGGCAGTCGAGTCGGCGGGCGGCTTCAAAGACCTCTTCGTCGGTCGCGTCGGGCTTGCCGACCTTGATGTTCGCCATCACGGTGCCGGAGAACAGGAAGTTGGCCTGGAGCACGATGCCCAGTTGCTTGATGAGCGACGGGCCGGTGATCCTGCGTATCTCGTAGCCATCGATCAGCAGCTCGCCGCCGGTGGGGTTGTAGAACTTGCTGATGAGCTTGATGACCGTGCTCTTGCCGCTGCCGGTGTGCCCGACCAGCGCGATGGTCTGGCCCGGCTTGGCGGTGAAGTTGAAATCAAAGAGCACCTGCGTCTTGGGGTTATACGCGAACTGCACATCCTTGAACTCGACCCGCCCCTCGATCGGCGGGAGCTCGATCGCGTCTTTGGTGTCCAGATGCTCGGGGTCCCGATCCAGCAGCCGGAACACGCGCTCGCCGCCCGCCATCGCGGTGAGCGCCTGGTTGTAGAGCTTGCCGATCGTGCCGATGGGCCCGAAGAACTGCGGAGCGATGAGGATGAACGTGCCCACCGCCGCGAACTGGGCGGTCTGTTCCTCGGGGGTCAGCGGCCCAAGGAACCCGCCCCGCAACACCTGGAACCCGCCCAGCGCCAGCAGGATCGCGGTGAAGAACTGGCTGTTGAGCTCGAGCAACGGGAGGAAGACGCCCTGCAATCGGCCGGCCACAATGTTGAGGTCGGCGTGGGCCGTGATCATTTTGCGGAACTTGCTGGCGTTTTCCTCCTGGCGGACAAAGCCCTGCGTCACGCGGATGCCGTTGACCGACTCTGCCAGCATCGCGGTGACCCTGCTAAACGACTCCTGCACCACGCGGTAGGCGTCCCCCAGTTTGACGCGGAAGTGCTCGGTGATCCAGTAGATCAGCGGGGCCATCAGCGCAAGCACGCCAAACAGCACCCAATCCAGATACAACATGATCGCCGCGGCCACGAGCATCTGACCCATCTGCACACACCCGACAAAGACGGTGTCCTGGATGGCGTTTCGGATGGCCTCGGCATCGGAGACCATGCGGCTGATGATCGAGCCGAGCTTGGTCTTGTCGTAGAAGTCCATGCTCATCTGTTGCAGGTGCTCGAAGATCCTGTTGCGCAGGTCGTGGATGACACCCTCGCCCAGCTCCAGCGCGTAGCGTTGGCGGAAGTGGAAGGTGATGGAGGTGACGACCATGAGCGCCAGCAGCCCGCCTGTCCACAGCCAGACCGCGCCGAGGTCCTTGGCGAAGATCGGGCCGTAGAGGATTTT
Organism: Phycisphaeraceae bacterium; assembly: GCA_041743835.1. Classification (GTDB taxonomy): domain Bacteria; phylum Planctomycetota; class Phycisphaerae; order Phycisphaerales; family Phycisphaeraceae; genus JBGTLW01. The sequence goes on from JBGTLW010000203.1 coordinate 6,462, forward strand.
GCTCACAGCAAAGGCGATCAGCGGGAGCTGGATGGACCGGATGATGGTGAGCAGGAAGAGGACGTTGCGCTTGCGTGCGTATGGGCCTGTGAGGTTCCACAGCCGCTTGATGATCACGCGGTCCAGCGGGCGTGTGTTCGCTTCATCCGAGTGCCCGCCACCGCCGCGCGCACCGCTTCCTTTGCCGCCACCGCTTAGGCCGGGCATCCCGCCGCCAAATCCGCCAGCCATGGACATTACCTATCCTCCGTGTGTTCGGGGATACCCAGCAGGCGGAGCGATTCGTCATCCGCGATCTGGAGTTTCGCCGCGTGCTGATAGTGGCCCTGCTCGCTCATGAGTTGGGTGTGTGTGCCGGTCTGCGCGAGCGTGCCCCGGTCGAGGACCAGCACCTGGTCGGCCCGGCGCAGCGTGCTGAGCCGGTGCGCCACGACAAGCGTGGTCCGGCCCTGCATCGCGCGGTCCATCGCTTCGAGTATCTCCCCCTCGGTTTCAGGGTCGATCGCAGCGGTCGGGTCGTCCAGCAGCAGGATCGGTGGCTCAAGCAGCACCGCCCGTGCAATCGCCAGCCTTTGCCGCTGCCCGCCCGAGAGGTTGGCCCCGCTCTCGCTGAGCACGGTGTTGTAGCCGTCGGGCAATTCCATGATGAACTCGTGCGCTTGCGCAATCTTCGCGGCATTCTCGATCTGGTCACGCGATGCATTGGGGTGGCCAAACGCGATGTTGTCCGCGACCGTCGTGCTGAACAGGAAGCTCTCCTGGAACACGATCCCGATGTGTCTGCGGAGGTCCTGCACATCCAGGTCGCGCACGTCCACGCCATCGATGAGCACGCGCCCGGCACTGGGATCGTAGAACCGGGGGATCAGCGACAGCAGCGACGTCTTGCCCGCGCCGGTAGCGCCCAGGATGGCCACGGTTTGCCCCGGCTTGGCTGTGAAACTGATGTCCCGCAGGACCGGGTCGCTGTCTGGCTTGTAGCGGAACTCCACGCCCTCGAATCGCACCTCGCCCCGCGACTGGACCATCGGCTTCGCATCGGGGCTGGTGTCAATCGCCAGTGGCGCGTCGAGTACCTCGAACACGCGGTCGGCTGAGACGATCGACCGCTGCACCACGTTGGTGATCTGCGCCACCTGGCTGATCTGGTTGGAGAACTGCTGGAGCAGCGAGGCGAACACCACAAGGCCCGAGCCGAAGAGGATTTCACCCTGCATGTAAAGGTACCCGCCGTAGGTCAGCAGGACGATCAGGTTGATCTGTGGGATCATCTGGATGGCGGGCACGAAGATGGAGACCCGCCAGAAGATCCACTGCTGCTGGTCGCGGAACTCGCCATTGGTCGCGTGGAACTTGGCGATCTCGCTGTTTTCGAGGCTAAAGCCCTTGACGACGTGGTGGCCACGGACGTTCTCGCTGAGCACGCGGACGGTGGTGTCGAAGAGCTCGCGGTTCTTGCGGTAGGCGGGCTTGACGACGTTGCCAAACCAGATCGTCATGATCAGCAGCAGCGGGGAGGTGGCGAGGCAGACCAGGGTGAGCTGCATGTGGATGCTGCCCATGTAGGTCAGGAAGAACGCGATGGACACCACGATCATGACGATCTGGATCATCGCCAGCTCGATGAACATGCGCACCGCCTGCACGTCGCCGGTGACCCGGTTGATGATCGAACCCGAATCGTTGGCGTCGAAGAACTGGAAGCTCAACTGCTGGAGCTTGTCGTACACCATCATGCGCAGGTCGGCCACGATCATGTGGACGAACATGGCTAGCTGGATCGTGGACCAGCGGTCCAGGAAAAATCGCATGGCCGCGATGAGGAAGATCGCCCCCGCGACCAGCCCGACCTTGGCCATCGCGCTCCACGCGTCGGGGGGTGCCAGGCCCAGCGGCCAACTGGGCTCGGCGGAGTCGGCCTGTACCGCGTGTTTGAGCACGTCGATCCCCAGACCCAGCAGCCCAAGCCCGGACAGCGCCATCGCCAGCAGGACCAGTTGCAAGACCAGGACTTTCGCCGCCGCAGCCTTGAAGCGCCACGCCAGGCCGAGCATCCGCATGATGAGGCGTAAGCTGCTGGCCTGTTTGGGTGTGTCGGGGGATTGTTCGCCGGTGGGAGTGGGGGGGCGAGAGAAGGGTTGTGCGACAGAAGGCACCAGGCACGATCCTGCACGGCACTAAACGGGGCGTGCGTTCCCTGAGGTCTAGACAAAGTACCGTAGAGGACGGCAAAGGTAAACCCGGCGGACTCTCGGTGTCCGGGGTCTAAAGCCGAGGGATTGCCATCCCTCGGCCCGCCATATCATCCCGCGCTCGTTGTTTCCCGTTGGATCAGCTCTTGCAGCGCCGCGCGGAGTTGGCGGGTGACCGGGCCCACCGTGCCCCCCGCGATGCTGGCTTTTTCGACGCGTGTCACCGGCAGCACACCCCAGCCCGCGTTGGTCAGGAAGGCTTCCTCCGCACCCAGCAGGTCCTCGACGCTGACCATCTGGCGGTGGACGAGCAGCTCGTGAGCCTCAGCCAGCTCGATCACAGCCGCCCGGGTCACCCCCGGCAGGACTGGCGAGGGCAGCGCGCCATCCACCTCCTCCCCGCGTGCGATCGGGGTCAGCAGTTCACCATCACGCACAATGAAGAGGTTGCTCACCGCCCCGCTGGCGAGGTGGTTGGTGATGCTCAGCCACAGGGCCTCGGCTGCGCCGACCGATGCGGCTTGGCGCAGCGAGCGCAGCCGTGCCCAGTAGGCGAGGGTCTTGTGGCCGGCGGTGGGGTCGAAGGGGTTGGCGGCCTGGTTGTAGAGGACGACGGACACGCCCTGCTCGAAGTAGGCCGGGTCATAGGCGGTCGGCTCGGTGGGCACGATCACCAGCGTGGGGCTTGGCACCCGGCCCGCCTCGGGCCTCAGCAGGGAGGCATCGCCGGGGGTGAGGGTTAGCCGCAGCCGGGCACGGCCGAGCTTGTTGTGGGCGATGGTCTGCGCGACCGCCTCGGCAAAAGCGTCGGTGTCGAGCGACCGACTCAGGCCCAAAGCGTCTGCTGACCGCTTGAGCCTTGCGAGGTGATGATCGAGCCTAAACGGCTTGCCGTTATACACTTGGAAGGTTTCGAATAGCCCGACCGCGTGCTGAAAGCCGGCATCTTCGACGCTGACCCGGGCTTGCCCTGCGGGGTAGAATCGGCCGTTGAGATAGGTTTCCATAGGTGCAGGGTCTAACGTCTGGCGGCTGGGGTTGCAAGCGATCGGCGGCTAGGTAAACTATTGGGCTCGGCTTCGCGGGACCTCCTTGTGGACTCCCGCCAGCCGTCAGACGCCAAACCTCAGGCCAGCCATGAAACCCGACATCCACCCCAAGTACCGCCCGGTTGTCTTCCAAGACGTCTCGGCTGACTACAGTTTCCTCACCCGCTCCACCGTCAAGAGCACCCAGAAGGTCAAGTGGGAGGACGGCAATGAGTACCCGCTGGTGAAGGTGGATATCTCGTCCGCGAGCCATCCGTTCTACACCGGCAAGCAGAAGTTCCTCGACACCGCCGGCCGGGTCGAGAAGTTCCAGAAGAAGTTCGCGGGCAATTACTTCGGCAAGAAGAAGTAAACCGGACCGATTGATGCACACCCGAAGCCCACGCTCGCCGAGCGTGGGCTTTTTCATAGGCAATTTCCTGGGCGTATCCCCAGCCTTTTCTGTATCTTGAGCCGCACCCATGTCTGATCCCAACCCCAAGTTGATCGCCAAGCTCAACGCGCTGTCAGAACAGTTCGCGGAGGTCGAGTCGCAGCTAGCCGACCCCGGCGTGGTGGCTGACCACGAGCAGGTGCGCGACCTGGGCGTCAAGCGTGCGGCCATCTCCGGCATCGTCGGCCGCTACGCCCAGTACCGCCGGCTGATGGCGGACATCACCGAGTCGCGGCAGATCATCGCGGCGGGTGACGATGCGGAACTGGTGGCCATGGCCCGCGAGCAACTGCACGAGCTGGAGTCCGAGTCCGCAGCGATGCTGGAGGCGATCGCTGCGGAACTGGTGACCGCGGATGATGCCACGGTTGGCTCGGTGATCGTGGAGGTGCGCGCGGGGACCGGCGGCGCGGAGGCGGCGCTGTGGGCGGGCGACCTGCTGGAGATGTACCAGAAGTTCGCGGCCCAGCGGCGGTGGAAGGTGGAGGTCATGGACATCTCGCCGGGCGATCAGGGCGGGGTCCGCTCGGCGGTGCTGGGGGTCAAAGGCCCCGGCGTGTGGCAGGGGCTGGGGTACGAGGGCGGGGTGCATTGCGTCAAGCGTGTGCCCGCAACCGAAACCCAGGGCCGTGTGCACACCTCGACCGCGACGGTGGCGGTGCTGCCCGAGCCAAAGGATGTCGAGTTGGACCTCAACCCCGATGACGTGGCCGTGCACGTGACCACCGCCCAAGGCCCCGGGGGCCAGAACGTGAACAAGGTCGCCACCGCGGTTCACATGATCCACAAGCCCACGGGTATCGAGGTGCGGATGCAGGAGTCCAAGAGCCAGCAGCAGAACCGGGAGAAGGCCTGGACGCTGCTCAAGGCCAGGCTTTTTGAGCGGCAGCGCGAGGAGGCTAGCGCCAAGCGGGCCGAGCAACGCACCGCGATGATCGGCACCGGCGGCCGGGCCGAGCGGATCCGCACCTACCGCTGGAAGGACAACATCGCGGTCGATCACCGGCTTGGCGAGAGCTTTGGGCTAAGCAAAGTTATGGCGGGTGATCTCAACGACCTGGTCCTGGCCCTGCTGGCTGAAGACCGCGCCCAGCGCCTCGCGGCCCTGTGACGGCTCGGCCGACTTCTCCAAAGCCCGCGCGACCCAACACCCGATAACACCCCGGTGAACGTGTGGTCCTGGGCTTCTGAACGTGGCAGGTCGGCGGGTACGGTGCTGGTCATCGTGGCTGGCGTCGTTATTGCGTGGTTGGCCCACGCCCAAGTTGCCAGGGGGCAGCAATCCGACACCCCTTCGATCCAGCCCGCAGCCTTGCCCGGCGGCCCCACCGTCGCCACCGCAAGCCCGACCCGGCTTGTGAAGCTCTACGACTTCGAGGACCGCGACGATTCGGGCCTCAAGATCGGCATGTCCCTCTCCAACGCCCCCGACTGGTATCCCATCGGCCGCGACCCGCAGGAATCCGACCCCTCCTTCCAACGCCAGCCCTTGCACCAGCAGTTGCAGGCCCGGCGGCACTACCCCGCGTTCAACGAAGTGCGGATGGATGACAAAGCTGCGCACAGCGGCCAGTACGCCCTGCACCTCCAGTTACGCGGCGGGAACACCGGGGCGTTCGTGGAAGTCGGGGCTGTGCCCGCAGTGCCGGGGAGCGACTACCGAGTATCGGCCGCGGTGCGGACCGATGTGCTCAAGCGGGCGGGGGCGCAGGTCTCTGCTTACTTCATCGACGCGCGCGGCAAGGCGATGGCGCACACCATCGCCTCCGTCGGCCCGTTGCAGACAGACGGGCGTTGGCAGTCCTTCTCGCTGATGCTGCCCGGGGACTACCCCGACGTCGCGTGGATCGGCATCGAAGTCGAGGTGCTCCAGCCGACGGTCAATCCCGAGAGCCCCCTGGGTGATGAGCAGGTGGTGCTGCCCGACATCCGTGGCGGGGCGTGGTTCGACGACATCGCGGTCTGGCAAGTGCCCAGCGTGCGGATCGCGACGCAGAGCCCGGTCAACATCATCCGCGCCCCCGAGCAGCCGCAGGTGTCGGTCTCGGTGCGCGACCTGTCGGGGCAGCGGTTGGTAGCCGAGGCCACCATTTACGATGCGGGCATGAACCCGGTGCTGCGTGAGACCCGCCGGGTCGGTGCGGGTTCGCCGGGCAACTGGTTGTGGGAGCCGAAGCTGCCCGCGTTTGGCTGGTACCGGATCGACCTTGCGACCGTTGAAACCGAGGGCCCAGCCGCGGGGCAGGTGATCGCCAGAGCGGGCGGGGCGCTGCTCTATCTGCCCGGCAAAGAGGCGCTCGCGCCCGCAGACCGTGCCCGCTTTACGTTGATTGCTGAAGACGCCAACGCCAACGAGCTGCGGCTTATCGACAACCTGCTGATCGCGACCAATCTCTACGCGGTGACCCTAAGCGCCTTCAACCCGCAGACCACGCTCGCGGATTTCGAGCACCAGCAGGCTCAGATCAACAACGCGGTGGAGAAGCTGCTCATGAGTGGGCGGCATATCACATTGACCCTGGACCCGGTGCCGATCGAGCTGGCGCAGGCTCTTGGCCTCGACACCGCCGATGCCATGGCCGCGATCAATAAGGAGCCCGACCAGTGGGAAACCTACCTCACCCCGGTGGTCATGCGTCACGGCCAACGGGTCCGGCGGTGGCAGGTCGGCTCGTCACTCCAAGCCGATGCGTACTTCCAACCGCACCTGTTGGCGGCCAGCCGCAAGCTCACAGCCATGTTCTACAACCTGGCCCCGGACCCGGTCCTCGTGCTGCCCTGGTCGCTGGACCAGGCCCGCCGACTTGGCGATTTGGATCAATACGAGTACGCGACGTATGTCCCCGTGGGGATCACACCCCGCGACCTGGGGCAGTACCTCGATGACTGGCAGACGCCGCCCGCGCAGGTCGCGCTGGAATTGGCTACCCCCTCAGCCCTGAAGGTTCCGCAGGACCAGCGCGTCCGCGACCTGACGCTCCGCATGCTCTACGCGTGGGAGCAGGAGCCCGCCGCCATGGGACTGCGCCGGCCGTGGACACCCGCGGGGTCTCGCCGGGACACGCTTGTGCCCGATCCCTTGCTCGGCGTGCTGGCAAACGTCAGTCACCATTTGGCTGGGCGGCGAGTCGTGGGCAGGCTCAAGGTGGTGCCGGGGGTGGAGTGCATGATTCTTGACGGGAATCGTGGGGGGATGCTGGCCCTGTGGAATGAGCAGGCCGACGAAGACGCGGAGATCGCGATGATGCTGGGCAACGACCCGGTGGCTGTGGATGTCTGGGGCAACCGCGTGCCGCTGCCCAAGTCCGATGGCATACACCGCATGACCGTGCCACGCACCCCCGTTTTCATCGAGGGGATTGATGCACGCCTGGCCCTGTTCCGATCTGCCTTTACGCTCACGCCCGCGCTCATCGAGTCGCGGCAGGGCAAGCACGAGCGGACCATCACACTAAGCAACCCGTTCGACAGCACCATCTCCGGGCGGCTCATCATCACCGGCCCGGAGGATTGGCAATCGTCGCCGAGCACCCACTTTTTCTCCATCGCATCGGGCAAAACCATCGAATTGCCCATCACCTTCAGTTTTCCTATCAACGAAGTGGCGGGGTACAAGGAGTTGACCGCCCGCGTGCAGTTCCGGGCCGACCAACCCTACGACATCGAGCTGAGTTCGCCGATGATGCTGGGGCTTCCGGGCATAGATTATTCCGCGACCATGGCCCTGGTGGACGGCGACAAGCCGGGCACCACTGACGCGGTGGTGACAGCCATCGTCACCAACACCGGCGACACGGTCGTCTCGCTGTACGCCTTCGCCTCGCTGGCGGGTCACCCCCGCACCGAGCACCCGATCCCGACACTCGAGCCCGGCGAATCGGCGGTGCGCAGCTTCCGCTTCCATGAGGTCAGTCACGACCTGAGCGGCCACGCCATCCGCGCAGGGATCCGCGAGAACAACGGCCCGGCCATCCTCAACTACCGACTCACCCCCGGAAATTAAGCCCCCCCCGGAAGTTGCCCCCGGAAACATTCCCCCGGAAACATTCCCCGGAAAATGTCTCCGCGCAAACTGACGCCGTACTCCGATCGCCGATGTGGTGATGCCGGGGCGATGCGTTGGGCCTACAATCCGGCCAGTGTGACGCGATGCCTTAGCGCGGCCCCGCGAACGTGATCTCAAGCTAATCACCCCGGAGTTCCCCAGCCATGGACGCTCACTATCTCAAGGCCAAGCACAAGGCTGGTCTGACCTATCCCGACTACCTCGCCACCGGCAACGCGGACCAGCAAGCCAACTGGGGCAAGATATACGACCAGTGCGCCCTCGATGCCCATCAGCAGTCGCTGCTCTCGGGCTTCACGCGGAAGATGCACGTGTTAGGGCTGTCGGGCATCTGGTGCGGGGATTGTGTGCAGCAGGGGCCTTTGATCCAGCGTATCGCTGAAGCCAACCCCGGCGTGATTGACCTGCGTTGGCTTGACCGCGATGAGCACGCAGACCTGCAGGACAAGCTGACAATCAACGCGGGCAAGCGTGTGCCGGTTCTGGTGTTCTGTGCGGAGGATTTTGAGTTCGTGTCGTGGTTTGGCGACCGGACGCTGACGCGGTACCGGGCCATGGCGCAGAAGAACCTCAAGGGTGCGTGCCCGCTGCCCGGTGCGGCGGTGCCGGCTGATGAGATGAAGGGGACGCAGCAGGACTGGCTCGATGAGTTCGAGCGGGTGCATCTGTTGCTCCGGCTGTCTGGCAGGCTACGCCAGGTCCACAACGATTAAGGCCCGGCGAGCACAGCAGATACGGCCGTGTTTCTGCCCCGTGGACGAACCGGGGGGTTTGAAATAGCGTATTGACGGCGGTACACTGCGGTGCTTTCCCGGGTCCGGCCGGCCCCGGTTACCACCCCCGCGATTATGAGTGGAGCCCCCTACGTTGGCCAAGAAGCAGTCCAAGACGGTTCGAAAATCTTCTAAGTCGAGCACTGGCAAGAAGAAAAAGATTTCGAAATCCCCAGCCCCACGCAAGCCGGCGGCCAAAAAGCCAGCGTCTGCCCCCAAAGCGGCTAAAAAGAAGGTCACCAAGAAGGCTCCGACCAAAACCGTCAAAAAGACGACAAAAAAGACCACCGCCAGCAAGGCTGTCAGGAAGAAGCCCACCGCGACAAAAGCCCCAGCTAAGGCCCCCGCAGCCAAAAGCGCCAAGCCGACGCCCATCACCGTCGCCCCGGACAAAGCCAGCAAGAGCGACAAAACCAAGAAGCAGGCACCCCCAGCCCCGGTTGTGACCGTCTTCAAGCGGACAGCCGGGCCAAAGCCGTCCAGTTTGTCCGCCCCGCGTCCCGCGCCGTATGTCAACGGCGACGATGCCGTGGACTGGACACCCGCCAAGCTCCGCAAGGTCAAAACCGACCTGACCCGCAAAGACCTCAACGATTTCCTCGCGCTCCTCCTGGAGAAGCGGGCCGAGATCATGGGCGATGTCGCGGCCCTCGAATCCGCCCGGCGTGCCCAAGACGGCGACATCTCGCACGTCCCGCTCCACATGGCGGACGTTGGCTCAGACAACTACGAGCAGGAGTTCACCCTCGGGCTTATGGAGTCTGAGCGCAAGCTGGTGCTCGATATCGATGCCGCGATCGAGCGTATCCAGGACAAGACCTATGGCGTGTGCCTCGAATCGGGCAAGCCAATCCCGCGGGCACGGCTGGAGATCAAGCCCTGGGCACGGTACACCATCGAAGTGGTCCGCGAGCGGGAGCGCCTGGGGCTGCCGGTCTAAGCCCCGGCTGGATCGCGCATGACCGACCCCGCTCTCCCGACCCAACCCGACATTGGCAAGCGCCCGAGACCGGGCCGCGCAGCACGATCCCCGTTGGTCATCGCGTTGTTTGTGCTGGTCACCGCGCTGATCTGTGGGGCCGACCTGTATCTCAAGCACTGGTCCTTTGAAACCGTAGCCAACCGCCCGGTGGAACTGACCCCCCAGGTGATCGACGAGCACGAGGCATTCTGGCGGCAGTACCCGCACGATCCGACCGTGGTCATCCCCAGCCTGCTTAACCTCCAACTGACCACCAACCCCGGCGCGGTCTTCGGCCTCGGCAAAGGCGGGCGATACATCTTCATCGTCGTCAGCGTGGTCGCGATCTTCATCATCAGCGTCATGTTCGCCCGCAGCCCAGCGAGAGCATGGCTCTTGCACCTGGCTCTTTCGCTGATCCTCGCGGGTGCGATGGGTAACCTTTATGATCGCGTGGTGTACGGCGCGGTCAGGGATATGCTCCACATGCTGCCGGGCACGGGGATTTGGCCGTGGATCTTCAACCTCGCGGATGCCGCCCTGATGGCGGGGGTCGGGCTGGTGCTGGTGCTGACGTTTCTCAACGATCGACAGACGACCGCCGCGAAGCGGGCCGCCCCGCAGCCGACACCAGAAGCCTGAACAACCCCAGATTCAACGGCCCAGCATCCTGCCCCGGTGCCCGCTCCGGGTGCCATTGCACGCCGACATAAAAAGCCCGTTCCGGGTCATACACCGCTTCGATCAGCCGATCCTCCGACCGCGCCAACACGCGCAGCGAGCCGGGGTCCGAGATGGCCTGCTGATGGTGCGAATGGACCACCGCAGCGCCTCGCGGCAGGGGGGCGCCATCTGCCTCCACCTCCACGCGATGCTCCGATTTGCGGTGTCGCTCCACCACGTCCAGCGGTTGGGAGTCGGGCATGAACTGGTCCAGCCTCCCCCCGGCCCGCAGAGCCATGAACTGCATCCCGAGGCACACACCAAGCACCGCGGCGTCCGGCTTAGCGCGGTCGATCTCATCAAACAACGCAAGCTCGAACGCCTGACGCGTCGGGTCCATGATCCGGGCACGCGTGTGCGTCGGCTCACCAAACGCGGCCGTGTCGGGATCGACCCCGCCCGTGAAGACAAACCCATCGCACAACGCCACGAAGTCCGCCACGCGATCCGCTTCATGCCCAAGCATCACCGGGACCCCCCCCGCATCGCTGACCGCGCGGCTGTACCCGACGCCCACGTCATAGCGACCGCTGCCCCTCTTGTTGTCGAGGTTGTCCGCGGTGATCCCGATGACAGGGCGAAATTGGCTGGCCATGCCTCTATCGTCGGGTGTTGGTCGTGGATTGCTACAATGCCCGCCTAACGATTGGAGCTAGGGTTTTGCGTTACATCAGCACACGAGGACAAGCAGAGCCCCTGGATTTTGAGGGCGTGCTCATGGCCGGGCTCGCCCGAGACGGCGGGCTGTATGTCCCCGAGGCCTGGCCCCAACTCGACAGCGATTTCATCCGCTCGGTGAGGGGCATGCGCTACGCGGACGCCGCATACCACATCATTGAGCCCTTTGTGGGCGACTGCATCGAACAGGCCCAACTCCGCGAACTCATCGATGCCGCCTACGCCGACTGGGTCCACCACTCCGTCGCGCCGCTGTTCCAGATCGGCCCCGACGAGTGGCTGCTGGAGCTTTACCACGGCCCGACGCTCGCATTCAAAGACGTCGCCATGCAGGTCCTCGGCCGCATGTACGACCACTTCCTGGCCAAACGCGGCGGGCACATCACCATCGTCGGCGCAACCTCCGGCGACACCGGCTCCGCGGCGATCGAAGCCATCGCCGGCCGCGAACGAGCCACCATCTTCATCATGCACCCGCACAACCGCACCTCGGAAGTGCAACGCCGGCAGATGACCACCGTCAACGCGCCAAACGTCCACAACATCGCCATTCAGGGCACGTTCGACGACTGCCAGAACCTGCTCAAAGCCATGTTCAACGACGGCTCGTTCCGCGACGAGGTGAGCCTGTCCGGGGTCAACTCGATCAACTGGGCACGCGTGATGCCGCAGATCGTGTACTACGTCACCGCCGCCGCCGCGCTCGGCGCTCCGGACATCGGCGTGAGCTTCACCGTGCCGACCGGGAACTTCGGCGACATCTACGCGGGTTACGCAGCCCACCAGATGGGCCTGCCGATCCACCGTCTGGTCATCGCGACCAACACCAACGACATCCTCGCCCGCTTCCTCGCCACGGGCGAACACGAGCTCGGCGAAGTCACGCCGACGCTCTCGCCCTCCATGGACATCCAGATCAGCAGCAACTTTGAACGCCTGCTGTTCGACGTGTTTAACCGCGACGGAGCAGAGGTCTCAAGCCTCATGGCTCAACTCCACGTGCATGGCCGATTCAGCGTCGCGCCGGAAAAACTCGGCGGAATCAAGGCCTTGTTCGGAGCGCACCGCGTGGATGAAGAGCAGACGCTTGCGACACTGCGGCAGGTGTTCCGCGAAACCGGCTTCCAGATCGACCCGCACACAGCCGTGGGTGTCGCCGCCGCCCGGCTCGACCGCAAACTCGCAGCCGAACACGCCCGCCCCGACCTGCCGATGGTGGTCCTGGGCACCGCGCACCCCGCGAAGTTCCCAGACGCGGTCGAGAAAGCCACTGGCTTCCGCCCGCCGCTCCCCCCGCACATGCAGGACCTCTACCACCGCGAGGAACGCTACGCCGTGCTCGGCAACGACCTGACCACCGTGCAGGCCTACATCCGCAAATGCCTCGCCGCCGAAGCGACAATCTGACGCCGGGCCGCGATGATGACAAGCCAAGCCCCGGCCAGACCGCAGCGGTGGGTCATTTGCTTGGCTTCAGCTCCAAAAAGCGTCAGCCGATTTCCGAAGGGATCGCCCAAGATGGCGGCGGCACACATCAGCCCGCGGATGAGGTGTGGCACCCGGCTAACCCGAATCACGTCTTGGCTTGGCGCTCTCCGTGTCTTGGCGGCCCAAACCGCAGGCGGTTAAGCATCCTCAGTCGGAGCACCAAACGTCAACTGGTTGCCATCGGGATCGCGGGCGATGAAGTCGCGCATGCCATAGTCGTAGTTCCTCGGCTCGGCATCGGTCCTGGCCCCGCGCTCTGTGATCTCCGCGAAGTAGGCGTCCACCCCGTCGCAGAAGAGATAGACCGAGCCCGTGCCGGGCGATCCGGTGTTGGGGTTGCCGTGAGCCGAGAGGTGGAGGCTACAGCCGTCGCGCTTGATACCGGCATACTGGCCAAAGCGAAAGTCCTCGCTGAACCCCAGCACACCGACGTAGAAGCGAAGCGACGCATCCAGATCGCTCACGGGAAAGACCGCCGCTGCACTGTTGATCTTCATGAGGGGTCCTAACATTAGTGGTTTCATCGTCGATCAAAGTTGGCGGATGGTTAGGCCAGTCTTTCGTTTATCGACTTTCCAGGCCTATGGTATCGTGCTGGTTGGCAGGTAACATCATCAGTGCCATGTATACTTGATTGGATTTGCTGCTCCTTGCTTGCGAAAAGCATCCGGCACACGCTTGCCCACGTACTGTTGACTTATATCGTGCGGTGCCCCCTTACCGTAGAACCCGTATCGACCGGGTACTGGCTCACGGCCGGGGAAGTTCTCTGGGGTCGCTTCAACCCAGCCTTCCGCAATAAAAGCACCGATTATCAATCCCTGACGCGTTGCCAGAACAATTTCTGCTTTCTGCGCCTTCGACTTGCTGATCTTCCACGCGTATCGGGTTGCTTCATAGAGCGACGTCTCGGTCGCTGTGCGATTAACGTTGATGAGTAGCGCCCGATGTTTGAATACAGCCGGTTCTGCACAATAGCGATTCACAATTTCTTTAGCGTGCATCGCCCCAAAGTCATTGCTACCTGCACCTCCGGAAATATTGGTAAGTCCCGGATAGGCGTCGATAAGCGCGGCTTCAACCTCGAATGCGGTCTTGTCGTCGAGTCCATGCCGATGAACGACGTGGGCAACTTCAAAGCCGGCGATACGAATTTCACGGATTCGTTTCAGTTTGTCACCAATCTCGTCGCCATCAATTTCGGCCCGGCTGTGGGCGAAAACACGATTTCCCTTGCCCTTGCCGATGTAAAAAGTCTCGCCGTTTCGTGGGTCAATTAGACGGTAAACGTAAGTCTTGAGTTGATGGACAACTTCGAGAGGAAAGGATTCATGGCACTGGGTTTGGATCGGCATGCGGTGTACCCCATAGCGGAAAGGCTCGGTCCGCACCGCCCACGAAGGCAGACTCCTAGCCGATAACTCTGTTGTCCATTTTCCAGCGGCGGCCGTCGCCGGTCAACTGCGGCCTTAACTACGCCTTTTCGGTGATCTGAAAGGGGTTGCCTTCGGGGTCTTTGCCGTGGCACCAGACCACGTGTTTCCACCGGCCGATCTTTCCCATGCGTGTCCCCGCAGCCTCGAGCGAAGCCTTGGCATGCTCCGCATCGGCGACCTCGAACATGATTTGTGGTGGCCGGGTCCAGGTACGCTTGTTCCCCCCGCCATGAAACGCGAGCACCACGCCGCGCCCCATATCCACCTCGACCCAGCGCGCCTCGTCGTCCACATGCAGCGTCTTGAGGCCGAACGTATTGCAGTACCAGTCCGAAAGACCCTTGTGGTCTTTGACGTACATGATCACACGACCGATCCTGGCTTTGGTGATAGGCATAACGCAAATCTTTTCGGTTGCGGGCCGCCGTGGAAGACCCGGAATCGGGCACCACCGACGGCCTCATTGCCCATCTATATTCCGTGGGCAGGCGTCGGCGGTCAAGTGTGAACATTATGCCCGAGGTTTTATGTCTCCACATATATCACCGCGTCGATGGTTCTGGTCTAACTGCCGGGTGCCACACCTCGGCGCAGCCGATGTGTGATTCGTCGGCGGCACACATCAGCCTGCGGCTGTGGTGTGGCACCCGGCAACTGGCACCCGCACTGCGCGTTCAAGCGTGGGTGAACACAACAACCAACTCGGACCCCGCATCCCAGGCCTGCCCCTGGTAGCCTCCCAGCTTCTGCGTCACCGCGAAGCCGTGCGATTCAATCAAGGCCAGCAATTCGTCCGGCCGCCACACGCGCATTGCAAACGACATCCCGGCTTCATCGACGAGTTTGCCCGCGTCGTCGTAGCGGCGGTAGGTCAGAATGGGATACACCACCGAGGCATCCTCAGCATATCGCGTGCAGTCCTCAAAAATTCGGACCCATGTTCCCTCATCCCGCACTTCCCAGACGGCCTCCTCGCCCCGCAGGGATGACCAGTATGCCTTCAAGGACTCGCGGTCGCCCCGCGGCCGAAAAGTGTTGAGCACGGCTTTCCCACCCGGCGCAAGGTGGCGTTTGATACCACGCATCAAGCCTTGAACCTGCGGGTCGGTTGCCAGGTTCTGCATCACGCGGAATGGCGCGGTCACCAGATCAAAAGCCTTGTGCGTGACGGTGAGGTCAAAGTCGGTGATGTCGGCCGCTTCGAGTGTGGCCCGGCTCCGCGGGATGGCTTTGCCATCGAGTTTGGCTTGCGCAATCGCGAGCATCGCTGGTGAGTGGTCGAGGCCATGGATGTAGCCGCAGCCGTCAGCCATCGGGACCAGAACGCGTCCGGTGCCGCAGCCAAGTTCGAGGACGCGGGCGTCGGCCGACGTAAGCAGGCTCAAGTAGAAATCGATGTCTCCCGCAGGGGGCCGGCAGAACCGGTCGTAGTAGCTCGCCGCGTCTTGTCGGTAATCTTGCATGGTGATGCTCGATGTGTGTGGTGGAAGTGGCGCAAAAAAACCCCGCCGAAACTCGGCGGGGCCTCGTAAGATCGGTTTGATCACACAGGCGTTACGCCGAGGGGGCGGTCTTCTTGTGGTTGAGCTTGGTGGTCAGGCGGCTCTTGTAGCGGGAGGCGGTGTTCTTCTTGAGGGCACCCTTGGCGGCGGTCTTGTCCAGCAGCTTGTAGAGGCCGGTCAACTCGGTCTGGGCCTGCTCGACCGAGCCGTGGAGGATGGTCTCCTCGTACTTCTTGATCGCATCGCGGTAGGTGCCCTTGCGCCAGCGGTTGCGGGCCCGGTCTTTGGCGTTCTGGCGGACTCGTTTTTTGGCACTCTCTGAGTTGGCCATGGTTCAAATATCCCGTCGGGGGTGGTTTGGGGTCAATGTCGAGCCGGGTATTATGAGTATTCCGCGGAAATAATCAAGTCCAACCACGGGCGGCGCAGGGTGAAGACATTTACCCCCGATCTCCACCGGTGAGTGTTTGGATGAGGTAGGTGTCTTCGAGGCCGCAGCGGAGGCGTCGGGTTTTGAGGCTGGTGCGTTTGGCTTTGAGCTTGGTGCTGGCCTTGGGGGTCGAG